>DATDZF010000107.1:0-18946 GCA_035288785.1 Candidatus Norongarragalinales archaeon | reverse complement strand
CGCCTCCCTGCGCTCATGGTTAAGCCTGACGATCTTGAAAAAAAGGATATTGCGCGGCTCTTCGCCCCCCTTGATGGCAACACGGGTTTTCAGGGCAAGGTCCATGGAGAATGCACTGATGCTGCCAAGGTCTTCTTCCACGACCTCTTCCTTCCTTTCGGCCTGGCCAAGGCCCCGCTCCTTTATGCGCCGCAGCATTTCGCGCTCCTCCTTGAATTCGGGTGCCTGCTGCTTTGCAAGGCTTAGGAGTGCAAGCGTTGATGCTGAATTCAAGTAGCGCTGAATCTTTATGGGAGAGGGCACGTATTCAGCTTTACCGCGCGCTTCCTCTTCGGTCATCCCAAACCGTTCAGCGGCCTCATAATCAGGAGTTAGCGCGCGCTCCAGCCTGCGCTTTTCATCTTCATCCAACCGGGCCCTTCGCATTTCAAACATCTCATGCAAAGGGGAGAGGTTGGCGGCCATGAGGGGCCAATTGGAGCCTTCTACCTGGTATAAATCCAAATAATTCGCTGACACCAGCTGGGATGATGCAATTGAAATGCGGCCAGTGCTGGGAATTTTTTCCTTCCCGCGGCAGTAGAGGGTATTGAATACATCGATGATCCGTTTGGGCGTGCCAAAATATGCGGAATATGCCCTTGCGGTAAGTCCGGAAAGGGTTAAATTCTGGTATTTGATGCGCTCAAAATCCTCAATTTTTGGGATCTTGGCTGCAAGCCCTCTTTTTGTCATAAAACCCCATTTTTTGCCTTATTTCCTATAGAATATACCCTAAAGGTATATAAAACGGGGTGGTTTGCGGACAAAAACCCTCAACGATACAGGAGCCCCCCAAGGCCTCTTTTGGGCCATAACCTGGCTGCAGGGATATTTGGCTGAATTTGGGAAAACCGCGCGGCCATTGCCCACTGCCCCTAGGGCCAGCAAGCTGCCTTCCCACTGATAGGAATAAATAACTCGAATGCATTGACTTCACTTGAACAAACCATGGAGAACTCCCGTATTCTGGTGATGCTGGCGGCGGCAATTATTTTCTTGGGAAGCATTTCATCCCCATCCGTGCAGCCTTCGACCTTGGCATCGATTGTTCCAAAGAGCGCAGTTGTGGTTCCAACGGGAGTTTTGGACATCAGCTCCTTCCCGGCAGGTGCAACGGTTTGGTATGAGAATGGCATAAGGAAAGTTAGGGCGGGCACCACCCCGCTCAAAATCGGGCTCACACCAGGGAGTTACCGCATAAGCGCAACGCTCGGGGGATATGGGGATTATTCCAAGGACGTGAAGGTGCTAGAGGATGTTACCGAAAACATACTGATAAATTTCCCATCGCTTCCGCTGCCCTCCCCCTCCCCGACACCCACTCCAACGCCTAGGCCGCGCATCTCTTTGGAGTACGCCTGCGAATATGCGCTAATGCACGACAGGGTAAAGTGCCGGCTTGACCTTCCAGAGGCGGAAAGGGCATTGAAAGTGCCATATGTCCCGGAGGATTGCAGGCGTGATGACAACGAATCTGCAAGGGCGTGCCTTGCCACCTACGACTTGCTCAATCCCTGCCATAAGGAAGCGGATGCAAAGGCAAAGGATGCATGCGCAAGGGGAAAACTCGGGCTTGGCGGAAATATGCACGTGGAAAAGCAAAAATGCGATGCATTGCCCCCGGGGAATTCCAAGGTCGAATGCGACGCTGGGCTTAGGCGCAAACTGTACGCGCTGGTAATTTTCCGCATCGATGATTTGGGAAGGAAGGCCGAAATGCTAAGGGTTATGGGCGTAAACGAGAACCTGACAATCGATTTTATTTCCAGAATAGAGGAGGGGAAGAAAGAATTCGCCGATGCGGGAGGGCTGGAACGAAGGAAGAAGGCGATTTGGGACGTGAAGAGGATATGGGGCGATTATCGCCGGGATGCGGTTGCGCAGCTTGATGCAATCGCAAAAACAAAAAAGAACTGAAAACCAGGGATAAAAATGAGTAGATTCAGGAATTTTGCACTGGTTGCAATCCTCGCGTGCGTCCTCATTGCAGGCTGCATCGATGAGCTTAGGGGCAAGGGAAGCGCGTCGCCTTCTGCATTTGCGGATGCAACCACGTCGCCAACCCCTGCACCAATACCAACTGCGCGCATACCCGCAGATTTCCTGACAGATGACCTTGACACGTCAATTGCAGAACTTGAAATCGTGGGCTAGATCGCTATGAATTTTAAGCTTTGCTTCCGTAACTTTTTTCCTATTTTTATGGAATAATCGGGGGATTTCATATGGCGGATGGATCATACGATGTGATTATTGTCGGCGGGGGGCCGGGGGGGTCCACTTGCGCCGCCTACCTTGGAAAGATGGGGCACTCAATCCTTCTATTGGAAAAGCAAAAATTCCCAAGGGACAAGACCTGCGGGGATGCGGTTTCGGGCAAATCCCGCAGCATCCTTAGGGATTTGGGGATCACCGACATCGTCGAAAACGTGCCGCATTTCAAGGTTTTCGGGGTGATGTTCAGCTCGCCGGATGGCACAACGGTTGACATACCAATACCGCAGGATAGGGGCATCGATTATGGCTACTGCCTCCCAAGGTATGTTTACGACAACCTTCTTTTCCAGTATGCAAAAAAGCTCGTCGCTTCCATGGAGGAATTCGAGGTCACCGACGTAATTAAGGAAGGCGACAAGGTTGTCGGGGTTAGGGGACTTGACAAGAAGGCCGGCACCCAAAAGGAATTCAGGGCAAAGATTGTAGTGGGCGCCGATGGCGCAACTTCAATTGTGGCAAGGAAACTTGGCCTTGCAGATCCCAAGCCAGAGCACATCTGCGGGGGCATTAGGGCATATTACAAGGGCGTGAAGGGCCTAACAAAAAGCATCGAGCTGCATTTTGTGGATTCACTCATTCCGGGATATTTCTGGATATTCCCCGAAGCCGACGGAATGGCAAATGTAGGCGCGGGCATGCTTACATCGGATATGCAAAAAAAGCATGTGAACCTGAAGGATGAGATGATGAGGATACTTAAGGAAAATCCCAAATTCAAGGATCGTTTCGAGGGAGCCGAATTGGTGGAGGGGAGCATAAAGGGCTGGAATTTGCCGATGGGCTCAATACATAGGAAGGCTGCTGGAGAGGGATTTGTCCTTTTGGGCGATGCCGCGAGCCTTATTGACCCATTTTCCGGCGAGGGGGTGGGGAATGCGATGACCTCCGGGAAGATCGCCGCAGCAACCATCCACAAGGCGCTGGGAGCGAATGATTTTTCTGAAAAGATGCTTTCCGAATATGACAAGAACCTTTGGAATGCAATTGGGCATGAGCTGCATAACAGCCACAAGATGCAGCGGTATGGAAGGATCAGATGGCTCCTTAACATGATGATGCACAAGGCCGAGAGGAGCGAATGGCTCCGGAAGGAGCTGTCAACATCACTTCTTGACCAGCATGCAAGGCAGGAGCTTTCCTCGCCCCTTTTCTACCTTAGAGTTCTACTAGCATAGGCAGGATTAGGAAATTAATTGAAGGCGGAAATACGCGCTTTGTTGAAAAAGCAAAAAAACAAGGACCAGGCAGCTTTCCATCCCAGTTTAAGCAAGCGGAAGCTCGCGGAGCACTTTTTCTGTCGAAACCATGTGCACTCCGGCGGCATGCATCTGCCTTACGGATATTTCGCCGTCGTTTGGCTTAACGTTGTATGAGCGGGATGCGTCCGTGACAAGGTAAACGTCGATGCCAAGCCTGCGCATCTCCAACGCGGCGGAGCGCATCGAATAATCGGTCGTGACCCCGTAAAGGACGGCCTTCTTCACCTTTAGCATGCGCAATATCCTTGGAAGGTTGGGATTGCTAAATGGGCTGAACTTTTGCTTTTCGATGATTATTTCGCTGCTTTTGCACGCTTTTTTCAATGCCGCCGCGCTATAGGGCCTATTTTCGATCACGCAGGGCCTACGGGACGCGGTTTCCTTGATTTTCTTCTGGCCGGGAGTGCCATCCATGCAGTGCATTGGGAACGGGCCGCCCCAAACTTCAAGCTCTGTCATTTCCATGCCGCGGTATTTCGCGGTTCCAAAGTGCCTATCGACAGAGGAAATGATCTTGAGCCTTCGCTTGCGGCCAAAAGCAGTGAGCGATTGGAGGTTTTTCCGTATGTTTTCCGCCCCATGCACGGACATCTTGCCAGCAGCAAGGATGAAATCATTCTGCGTATCGGAATCGAAGAAAATCAGCATTCTTCCACCTAACCTTCAAACACAAGTAAAAGGAGATACTCATATGGCAGTTTTGCTATATATAGGTTTCTGCGCTCCAGGCGATATTTTTAAATATTACCCGTAAAAGGTCAGTTTCGGGATCAAATTCGGGGCATCGGAGGTATGGGCGTGGGAAGAGCCCTTGGCAATTTTTTAATAAACCATCCATGTGCTTGCTCAACAATAACCAACAATTATTATATTCGAAGCGTCATGAAACGTGACAGATATGATCACTAAGGAAATGCCTATCGGGGAGGTCGTTGCCAGGCATCCGGAGGCAATCGATATCATGCTAAAGCACGGATTGCATTGCGTGGGATGCGGCGTCTCGCCTTATGAGAGCATCATCGGGGGGGCCATGGGCCACGGCCTGACTGAGGTGGATGTGGATCGGATGGTTGCGGAAATAAACCAGAAGATTGGGGCATCACCGGCAGCAAAGGCCAAAATATCAGCGGATGGAAAACTTGTTTCGCTCTCCAAGTCTGCCGCAAAGGCGTTAAAAAAGCTCATGAAGGCGGAAGGCAAGAAGAGCGCTGCCCTTAGGATCTCATTGGAGGCAGGAGGCTGCGCGGGCTTTGGTTATGAGATGGAATTTGTAGAAAAGGCTCAGGAAGAAGGCGATGAAACTGTAGAATCACAGGGAATTACGATTATCGTTGACAGCGCACACCGCGACCAGTTGGTCGGGACGCTGATCGATTACAAGGAATCCTTAAGGGAAACCGGCTTTGTCATGAAAAATCCTAACGTGAAAAGCGCATGCGGCTGCGGGCATTCATTCGGGGTGTGATTTTCTGGGCGGTTCAAACAATGCTTTTAGCTCCACAAAGAAACGCCTGCCGCCATCTGAATTTGCCCTGAACGAAACTATTGCATTTGCCCTTGAGCGGATTTGCACGTCCCCGGTTTTGCCAAAGGTCAACCTGTGCCTTTCCGCCAGTGACCGGAAAGCGTCAATAACTGGTTGGGGATCCGCCTCGAAGCTGTGACTCGCGAACTTTGGATAATCGAAACCGGCAACGTGTTCCCACCGATGCCTCGTTAGTGCATCCCTGAATTCGTCCATCTAACCACTATTTCTTCAATTAACGTATTTTAATGTTAACTGCAATGTTTTTAGGGATTTAGATGGCGTATCCGGATGGTTCGGCAGTTCAATGGATGCAATACTCGCAGAAGGCATTCGATAAGGCGAAAGTGGAGCTTAAGCCAGTCTTTTTGGTGATATCCGCGCCATGGTGCCACTGGTGCCGCGAATATGAGCAAAGCACGCTCGAAAGCGAGGAGATTTCCAGGAACCTAAACCGCCATCTTGTGCCGGTTTTCGTGGATGGTGAAAGGCGGCCGGACGTTGCACGCAGATATTTCTCCGGGGGCACGCCCACAACCGTCATCTTTGATTTTGCAGGCGAAGAGCTTATGCGCTTTAGCGGTCACTTGAATAAGAACTCTCTTATGGCGGTTTTGGAACGGGCCGCATCTGGAAAAATCGAGAGGCGCAGGCCTGAAAAGCCATTGGACGAAAGGCGCCCCCAAAAATGGGGATCGGAAGCTGCAGGGAAATTCCTTGCGGAATTCGATTCCCACCTGGTATTCATCTACGACGAGCTTTATGGCGGCTTTGGGAAAGGGGAGAAGTTCCCCTTCACTTACGTGCTGGATTACCTTGCCGTGCAGCATATGCTGAAGGGGAAAAAAATCTGGAGGAATATTGTTGAAAAGAGCCTTTCGGGAATTTCAAGGCTGCAAGATGGCGTCGAGGGAGGGTTTTTCAGGTATGCGGATAGCCGCGAGTGGGAAGGACCCCATTATGAGAAAACGCTAAGCGGGAACAGCGCCATTGCCGATGTCTTCCTCAAGGCAGGGAAGGTGCTTGGCAACCCGGAATATTCCAAGATCGGCAAATCCGGCCTCGAGTGGATGGAAACGCACCTGCAGGATGGCAGCAGCGGCGGATTCTTCGGATCGCAGGCAGCCGATAGCCATTACTTCCAAGCAACGGCCGATGCTAGGAAACGGCTAGCCCCGCCAAATATTGACAGGACTAAATATACCGATTCGAATGCGCAGGCAATCCTCGCGTTCCTTCATAGCTACAAGCTACAATCGGATCTTGGGCATTGGGAAGTTGCGGATAGGGCCCTTGATTTCATGCTTAAAGGCCTTGTTGGAGATGGGGGCGTTATGCATTGCTTTGATGGGAAGGAAGGTCCGTATCTCGACGGCCAAATGCTCGATAATGCGTGGGCGGCAATAGCGCTCCTGGAAGCGTATCGGATCGGGAAACAAGAAGCACACCTGGAAGCGGGAGTAAGGCTTGTTGAAAACATGATCGCCTGTTTTTTCAATCCCGAAAAGAAATCGTTCATCGAACGCGCGGGCAGGTCGCTTGGGGATTATAGGACGGGGGAGGAACGGAGCGAGCGGATCCTTTACAAGGAGAACGCATTCGCATGCTGGGCGCTGATCGCCGCATTCATCGTTACAAAAAACAAGAAATACGCAACATTGTGCATGGATACGGCAGCGAATTTCCTGTATGTGAATGATGACCTTGACAGCTCCGCAATCTTTGCCCAGATAGCAAGCAACTTAAGCGGCGGGCCCACCTGAAACACTGGGGAAAATTAAGCCGGGGCTAACTGCGGTGCGGCAAAGCATTTACTCAAACTACCGCAGCTGCAATCCGCCTTGCGAATTGCCGCTTTTCTGCCTCATCTGCATATTCCAGGCGGTTGACCTTGAATTCGAGGCCATCGCCCTCGAAGCGCGGGAGGATATGGAAATGCGCATGCATTATCAGTTGGCCAGCTGCCTTTCCCTCATTCAAAAAAACGTTCACGCCGTCAGCGTTGAGCGATTTCTTCACTGCGAAGGCAATCTTCTGGACGAATTTAATGTAATCCCCTATTTCCGCCCCATGGACCTGCGAGAAATGGGCGTAATGCTTCTTTGGGATAACAAGCGTATGGCCTTTGTTGGCAGGATAGATGTCAAGGAACGCCAGGTGGCATCCATCCTCGGTAACTTTCTCGGCAGGGATCGCCCCGGAAACGATCTTGCAAAAAAGGCACTCCTCCATACAAACACCCCCTAAAAACAGCATGGCTCCTTGTAGCCGCAATGGCGGCAAATCGCATTGACCGAGCCGCGTATTGCGCCCATCAAGTTATTGCAATATGGGCATGCCTGGAAATGGTCATCAAGGCGCATATCCTCCCCGGCGCCATTTTCGTTAATTTCCAAGGCCATCCCCTTCACGCATTTTATTTCATCGTTCTCCTTTTCAGCTCCGCCTCGAGCTGGTCAACGATTAGGTCAAACTTCAACTTCACTTCCTGATTTGCAACAGCGGGGATTTCCCCCTTGTCTGAGAACTCGCGGATATACTTGTTCAGCTCGATGCTCCCAAGAAGCCTGGAATTCAGCTTTGATGCAACCTTTTCCCCCCCGCCAGTGCCGAAAATATCGCCTGCCATGTTCTCCACAACGCCAAGGATTGGAAGCTTCATTTCCTTCACAAGGTTGCCGCTCCTGATGGCATCTGCCACCGCGACTTCCTGGGGGGTCGTGGTGATGATGAAGCCATCGAGTGGCATATGCTGCATTATCGTCAGGGGCGCATCGCTTGTTCCCGGAGGCAAATCCACGAGAAGATAGTCCAATTCACCCCAAGCGGTCTGCACCAGGAACTGCTGGAGGGTCCTGGCAATAAGGTTGCCCTTTATCACTGTCGCCGTCTCATCCTCTGACGAGAGTGCTGCCATGGAAACCACCTTGATGCCATTTTTTTCCAAGGGCTGCACCTTGCCATCGACTATCTCAAGCTTGTTTTTTAGCCCGAGCAGCTTGCAGATGTTGGGGTTGTCTATATCCGCATCAAGGATCGCAACTTTCCTTCCGCGGAGCGCAAGCGCCCCGGCAATGTTGATTGTCACGGTCGATTTGCCAACTCCGCCTTTCCCGGTATATATCGCAACCTCGTACTTTACCTTCGATAGGTTGTTCATGATCCGGCTGTTCTGCTCGAGCACCTGCTTGTATGTTTCCTCCTCCATGGTCATCGCCTTTAATATTAAACGCAAAGTATTTGTTGTGAGTGTTTTTATAACATCTCGCTAAATGCAAGGTGGGCTAAATCTACCAATAACGAGGTTGAAGGATATGCTAAAAGTGGGGGATATGGCGCCGGAATTTTCCTTGAAGTCGCAGGATGGGGAAAGCTACTCGCTGAAAATGCTTCGGGGGAAAAGGGCCGTGCTTTATTTCTACCCAAAGGACGAAACGCCGGGATGCACAATTGAGGCTTGCGAATTCCGCAACCACCACCAGCAATTCATTGCAAAGGGGGCAGTCCTCATGGGAATAAGCGCGGATTCAGTTGAGTCACATGAAAAATTCGCGCATAGGCACCGGCTTAATTTCCCGCTGCTTGCGGATGCTGGTGCCGCAACCTGCAAAAAATACGGGGTTTGGATGGAAAAAAACTTCCTGGGAAGGAAATTCATGGGAATATCGCGCACCACTTTCATCATTGACCGCAACGGCAGGATAGCGGCCATTTTTTCCAAAGTGAACCCGCTGGGCCATGCCAACGGGATGCTTAATGCGCTCAATTTGGTGAGGGAGGGGCCCTCGCCCAGGCCAAATGCACTAAAAAAAGCCAAATCAGGTAGGAAATCCAAATAGCCGGGATTTTATATGCTTTCACCTAAAATCGCGCATATTTTGGGCGAGATGGAGTCCTATTCGGCAAGCCATGCAAATGCATGGAGCATCCCAAGGGAGGAGGCGCAGTTCCTGCATGCACTCCTGAAATCGCTCAGGCCTAAAACCATCCTGGAAATCGGGACATCCACGGGTTACTCGACGATCTGGTTTGCCTTGGCGGCGAGAGCCTTTGGCGGAAAGGTGTTTACGATCGAGCATGATCCCGCCAAGATTAAAATTGCGAAGGAAAATTTCAGGAAGGCCGGGGCTGGAAAAACAATCAGAATTCTCGGGGGGGATGCAAATAAAATTCTGGGGAATTGGGGAAAATTAAAAATTGGCGGAAGGAGGGGCGCTATGATCGATTTCATATTTCTCGACGGCGTCAAATCGGAATACCTGCAACAGTTCAAATGGGTCCACCCGCATTTGCGCAGAGGGGGGGTTGTTGCGGCGGATAATGCAGGGGATTTTGCAGCGCAGATGAAGGATTATTTGAAATTCGTCAGGACGAACAAAAAACTGCACACTGTATTCGTTCCGATCGGGAATGGCGTGGAGCTAACGCAAAAATTGTGACATGCTTGGAGAGCCAAGGCAGAGCCTATTTGGTTGCATTCTCAAATCTCTTCTGCACCACTTCCCAGTCAACTGCCTTCATGAACGCTTCAAAATAGTCGGCTCGCTTCGTGCCATAGTCCAGCATGAATGCGTGCTCGAAAACGTCTATGTTAAGGATTGGAGCAGCGCCGGAAAGATGCCCCTGGTCCTGCTCATTCACCCACGGGTTGAGCAGGCGGCGTTCCAGCTGGTCATAATACAAAATGCTCCAGCCAATTCCCCTTGAGAGCGCAGTTGCTTTGAACTCCGCAAGCCAGGCATCAAATGATCCGAAATCTTCCTTCATTTTTGCCACCAGCTTGGAATTCATATCTACCTCCGAACCGCCCTTTTTCATGGCGCCGAAATAATATTCGTGGAGGCGCATGCCGTTGAATTCCCATCCAAAGCGGCGCTTGAGCTCAGCGAATTCGGGGGTGCCAGTTTTCCCCTCCTTGCCCAGCATTGAAAAAGTGTCGAGCAGCTTGTTGGTGTTGATCACATATCCCTGATAGAGCGTGAAGTGCAACTTCAATGCATTGTCGCTAAAACCCGCTGTGCCAAGGAGATGATCGTAGTTCTTTGCCTCATATTTCATTTTTACTCACCTTAAATTGTGGTTGGGCTATGATGCACCTAGGAAATCAGGAATACAAATGCACCCATCCAGCCATACTTTCAAAACGCAGGCAAGAGTTAAATAAAGGTATGTTTTAAATACTAGCGTGGGGAACATGGGAGAACTCGGGAAGCATCAGTGCTCGGTTGGGCAATGCCCGATATTCCCGCTTCTTGACATACTGGAAAAGAAGTGGGCGCTGCGCATCATGAGGGAGATATACAAGGGCTGCATCCACTTCAACCAGCTTAAGCACAAGATGAGGGGCATCACTGCCGCCGTCCTGAGCAAGAGGCTAAAGGAACTCGAGGATGCAGAACTGATTACAAAAAATATCACCCGAAACAGCCCGCTCGAGATCGAGTATGTGCTTGGAACAGGCGCGAAGGAACTCATGGATTGCTGGAAAATGCACGCCCCTCGTGAAGGTCGTACAAATGGACGAATTGGAACTTAGGGATCTTTACATCAGCGTCGAAGGGAAGGAAATAGTTAAGGGAGTATCGCTTACTGTCAAGCATGGCGAAACGCATGCAATAATGGGCCCAAATGGCAGCGGGAAAAGCACCCTTAGCAACGCAATCATGGGCCATCCTAAATACAAAATCGAGAAGGGGGACATCCTGCTAAACGGGCAGAGCATCAAGGACCTTGCGCCCGATAGGCGCGCTTCACTTGGGGTATTCCTCGCATTCCAGTATCCTCAGGAGATCCCGGGGGTCAGCCTTGCATATTTCCTTCGAAGCGCATATAATTCCACGCACGAAAATGGGAAGAAGATATCGGTCATGGATTTCCACAAGATGCTGCAAGAGAAGATGAAACTGCTCAAGATGGATCCTGCATTTGGGGATAGGTACCTGAACGAGGGCTTTTCCGGAGGGGAAAAAAAGCGCTCGGAAATATTGCAGCTTGCGATGCTGCAGCCCAAATTTGCGATTTTGGACGAGACGGATTCGGGCCTTGACATCGACGCCCTAAGGATCGTAGCTGAGGGCATAAATGCGGTCTCGGCTAAGGTGGGCCTTGGGATTTTGCTTGTCACGCACTACCAGCGGATCCTTCGGTACATAAGGCCGGATCATGTGCACGTGATGGTGGGCGGGAAAATCGTCAGGTCCGGGGGCCATGCGCTTGCATTAGAGCTCGAAGAGAAGGGCTACGAATGGCTGACAGACAAAAAAGGAAAAGAATGACGGTCAGGGAATGGATTGGATTATAGGAAAAAATATCAGATCCCGACTTTCCGCACTTTGGATGATAATCTATGGCAACTCATTCCCTTGGGATAGACATACGCGACACGTACGAGCAGAAATATGGGTTCAAGACGGCTACTAAGAGCGCATACGAGACTGATATCGGGCTTTTTGAAAAAACCATCCATGAAATCTCTGACGTAAAAAATGAGCCGCAGTGGCTAAGGAAGTTCCGCCTTGAAGCCTACGCGCACTTCATCAAGCGCAAGCTGCCGACATGGGGGGCAGACCTATCCGGCATAGATTTTGGCGACATCGTATACTATGCCAAGCCCTCGAATGCGCAGGAAAACAGCTGGGAAGATGTGCCTTCAGAAATAAAGGATACTTTTGAGAAGCTGGGGATCCCGCAAGCCGAAAGGAAATTCCTGGCAGGGGTTGGCGCCCAATTTGAGAGCGAAAATGTCTACCACAGCCTCCAAAAGCGGCTCCACCAATTGGGCGTGGTGTTCGTGGATCCCGATATGGCCCTCAACCCGAACAAGGAACGTGCAAAGGAAATGGGGCTGGATTGGGATAAACTGCAAATTGCCCATTCCCATTTCAAGAAGTGGTTTGGGAAGGTTGTCCCGAAGGAGGACAACAAATTTGCATCGCTCAACAGCGCCACCTTTTCGGGGGGAAGCTTCATTTACATTCCGCCCAACGTCGATGTTGATTTGCCATTGCAGGCGTATTTCCGGATCAATAAGGAAAACATGGGCCAATTCGAGCGCACCCTCATAATCGCGGACGAGGGGAGCAAGCTGCACTATATTGAGGGGTGCTCGGCGCCGCAATACCGGGGAAAGCGCCACTCGCTCCATACTGCCGTTGTGGAAATCGTCGCCCTCAAAAATGCAAAAGTGAGATATACGACCCTGCAGAATTGGTCAAATAACGTATACAACCTGGTCACCAAGCGTGCGTTTGCATATGAAGGCGCATATGTCGAATGGCTCGATGCAAATATAGGGAGCAAAATCACGATGAAATACCCGAGCATCTACCTGCTTGGGAAGGATGCAACGGGCGATATCCTCTCGGTTGCATACGCGGGCAAGGGCCAAATGCAGGATGCGGGGGGAAAGGTGGTGCACATCGCCCCAAACACAAACAGCAAAATCATCTCAAAATCCGTTTCGAAGGATGGCGGAAAATGCTCGTACAGGGGGCTTTTGCATATTGGGAAAAACGCGCATAACGCAAAGAGCACCGTCCGGTGCGATGCCCTGCTGGTTGATTCGCTTTCCAAGACAGACACCATCCCATACAACGAAATCAACAATGACTCCGCTACCGTGACCCATGAGGCAAGCGTCGGGAAGATCGGCGAGGACCTCATTTTCTACCTCAGGTCTAGGGGCCTAAGTGAGCAGCAGGCGCTTGGGATGATAGTTAATGGCTTCCTTGAAATATTCACAAAGGAGCTCCCGATGGAATACGCGGTGGAATTCAACCGGCTGATCCAGTTGGAGATGGCGGGCTCAGTAGGCTAAATGAATTTGGGTTGAGCGACATGGCAAATCTTCTGCAAGCATCGATCCGGCAAAAAATGCTGCAGAATTCCCAGGCGGGCGGAGAGCCCAAATGGCTCCATAAATTGCGCGCATCCGCTTTTGATGCATTCGAAACCCTGCCGGTGGAAAGAAGCGAGCTTTTCAGGAAATATTCGAGCATCGGGGAAATTGGGTGGGGAAAGCTGGAACTGGCAATTGCAAGCAGTGAAAAAATCCCGGCCATCAAATGGGATGCGGCTATAATCGAGCCCATCCAGGAAGCAATTTCAAGTCATCCGGAAATCCTCAGGGAATACCTGGAAGGAAAGGTAACAAGGCCAGATGAATCCAAGTTCGTCGCACTCGGGAATGCCATTTTCTCGTCAGGGCATTTCATCCACATACCAGATGGCACCCATTTGAAAAACCCAATCAGTATCTCCATGCCCTTGCTTGGCAAAAATACCCTTTCCGCCACCAGGAATGTCATAATTTTGGGGGAAAACAGCTCGGCCACAATAATCGAGGATAACTATTCGGACCTTGCAGGCGATGAGGCATCAGCATATTGCACAGTATCCGATTTCCACCTCGATGATGGCGCCAATTTGACATTCGGGAGCATCAATTCGCTGGGCCAAAATTCCACGCTCGTATCCCATAAGAAAGTACTGCTTGAGAAGGATGCAAAATGCAATTTCTCCGGGGGATTCCTGGGAGGCGCCCTGACAATTTCCTCCCTCGAAAATGTGATGCAGGGCAGCGGCTCATCCGCGGAGGATTTTGAGATAATCTTCGGGTCTGATTCCCAGAAATTCAGCATCACCTCAGATTTAACGCATGTTGGCCAGGATACGAAAGGCAAGGTTGCGGCAAAGGGGGTGTTTCGGGACGCATCGAGGGGGCTTTTCAAGGGAATGGTAAAAATAGGGAAGGATGCAAAGAATGCGAGTTCCTTCCTTGCGGGCCATTCGGTCCTTTTGGGGAAGAATTCGGCCTCTGATACCATACCCGGCCTGCAAATCGAGAATAATGACGTGAAGGCAACGCATTCAGCAAGTGTTGCGCAGATAGATTCTGCGCAGCTATTCTATCTGGAAAGCAGGGGAATACCAGAGGAGCATGCAAAAAAAATGATTGTTGAAGGGTTCATGGCCCCGGTGATAAGGCAGATGCGCCTGAGGGATGTGGAAATTAGGCTCAAAGCCCTCTTCGAGTTGAAATGGGAGCGCAGGGGCATGGGAGAGCTTAAAGCAAAGATGGCGGAAATTGAATCGGAAATGCCACCGGAAGCGTTAGGAAGCAAGGATATTTTTGAAGGGCATTACAAATACAGGTAACAATTTAATCGAGGCAGCATTGGTTGGGTTTTTACCTACCTAGCAATAACCAAACCCATAATAAAGGGGAAATGGGCGAAAGCTAATGCTTTTGGTGATGCAACCTA
Source organism: Candidatus Norongarragalinales archaeon (assembly GCA_035288785.1). GTDB lineage: Archaea > Micrarchaeota > Micrarchaeia > Norongarragalinales > SBBD01 > JACRGC01. Next base: position 4,580 of record DATDZF010000107.1, on the reverse strand, counting down.
TGTTCGATCCTATCAAAATCAAGCCGGATTTTCCAACCCTTAGGCGCAAGGTGAACGGGAAGGAGCTGGTATACCTGGATTCCACCGCAACTGCGCAGCGGCCAGTGCAGGTAATCCAGGCGATGGACGACTATTACAACAATTACAACGCTAGCGTGCATCGGGGCATCTATACAATTTCCGAGGAGGCGACGGATAGGTACGAGAAGGCGCGGGAGAAAATAGCCAGATTCATCAATGCGAGGCCCCAGGAGGTAATTTTCACTAGGAATGCAACCGAGTCGCTTAATCTGGTGGCGTATGCGTACGGAGATGCGAATGTTACCCTGTCAGATTCCATCCTCTCAACCCAAATGGAGCACCATTCCAATATGGTCCCCTGGCAGGAGCTTGCGAAACGGAAGAATGCGAAATTGAATTACGTGATGGTAAACGAGGAGGGCTTCCTTAAAATGGATGAATTTGATGGGCATCTGCTAAAAAAACCGAAAATTGCTGCCTTTACACATGCATCCAACGTTTTAGGTACCATAAATCCCGTAAGGGAAATGGTGAAAAAGGCGCATGAAGCGGGGGCGGTTGCGGTTGTGGACGGCGCGCAGTCGGTTCCGCACATGAAGGTTGACGTAAAGGAGCTAGATTGCGACTTTTTTGCGTTTTCTGGGCACAAGATGCTCGGACCAACAGGAATAGGAGTGCTGTATGGGAAGGAAGGGATTCTGGACAGGATGGAACCATTCCTGACAGGCGGAAGCATGATCCGCGAAGTCACGCTCGAATATTCCAAATGGGCGGATTTGCCATCGAAATTTGAGGCGGGAACGCCGGCAATTGCGGAAGCCATAGGTTTGGGGGCTGCGGTCGATTACTTGAACAAATTAGGGATGGCGGATGTGCGCACCCACGAAATAGGGTTAACGAAATATGCACTGGAAAAATTGAACGGATTCGGGGGGATGCGCATTTATGGTCCCAAGGATGCGGCACAAAAGGAGGGAGTCATCTCATTCCTCCAGGAAGGCGTCCACCCGCACGATGCCGCCTCGTTGCTGGATGAACAGGGGATTGCGGTAAGAGCAGGCCACCACTGCGCGCACCCGCTCATGATGCGCTACAATGTCCCGGCAACCCTGAGAGCCAGCGTCTATGTTTACAATTCAAAGACGGACATAGATAAGCTGCTGGAGGCGCTCAAGGTGGTGGAGGCAGTACTCAAGAAGTGATCTCACCATGGATATCTACCGCGAGAATGTCCTCGACCATTACAAGAACCCCCGGAATTTTGGGAAAATGGGAAGCCCCGACGCCAAGTATTACGATACAAACCCGCTTTGCGGCGATGAGATCGAAATCCAGCTTAAAATCTCAGGCGGGAAAGTCACGGAAGTGATGTTTCAAGGACAGGGATGCGCGATCTCCCAGGCATCCGCCTCTATTCTCACTGAAAAACTAATTGGAATGGGTCTTGCGGATGCAATGAAAATCGAAAAGGAGCAGATCACGGATTGGCTGGGAACAGAGCTTACCCCCAGCCGGCTCAAGTGCGCGCTCCTCTCATTGATGGTTGCAAAGGCGGCGATAAACGAATTTGAGAAGAAGGGCTAATATCAGGATGCACTCCACGGCCAAGAACTGCAACATTAGGCGCTAAAGTGGCATAGCATCAGAATTAGTAAAAAATAAAGAAAAAGAAGGCGACTTATGCCTTTCCAAGGATCTTGAACATCTTGCAGCCGCACTTGACGCACACGCCCTTTGCGGCCTTCATGCCATTCTTCATGACAACTTCCTTGACGTCCTTCATTTCGCGGTCAGCCTTTTCCTTCATGCATCTTCCCTTCATAACATTCACCTCATTCGTAAACAGATGGAATTACTACGGCTAAAGGCGTTTATAAATCAGTAGTAGAAACAAAGCACATATGGAAAAGGGATAAAATCGGATTAAGGCCAGGAATTGTTCCTCTAACTATTCGTTGATCGCCGATGGCGAGTTCGTTGATTACCTTTTTAAAGTTTGTTTGATTTAATAACGAGGCTATGTCGGTAGCAACGCAAAAGCCAAATTGGCTGAAAATCAGGCCGCCCACCACCCAAAAATTTGAGAGAATAAAGGGCACACTAGCTGGGCTCAAATTGCACACGGTTTGCGAAGAAGCGCATTGCCCCAACATCTCCGAGTGCTGGAGTTCGGGAACGGCAACATTCATGGTCCTTGGGGATACGTGCACCAGGGGCTGCAGATTTTGCAATGTGAGGAAGGGAAGGCAGGGGGAAACGCTTGACTCCATGGAGCCAAGGAAGCTTGCCTTGGCAGTAAAGGAATGGGGCCTCACTTACGTCGTCGTGACCTCTGTCGACAGGGATGATCTGCCCGACCAGGGAGCGGCCCACTTCGCGGAGTGCATCAGGGAGCTTAAAGGAATACCCGTATTGACTGAGGTGCTTATCGGGGACTTTAGGGGAAGCAAGGAATTGCTGAAAGTGATAGTAGAGGCAAAGCCCAGCGTTATTGCGCATAATGTTGAAACTGTGGAAAGGCTCCAGAAGTACGCAAGAGATTACAGGGCGGGGTACAGGCAGAGCATCGAGCTGCTAAAGGAAGTGAAAAGGCAGGATCCGTCAATTTTCACGAAAAGTTCAATCATGCTCGGGCTTGGCGAAAAGGAAGAAGAGGTGCTAAAAACTCTGGATGACTTGCGCGATGCTTCCGTGGATGTGGTGACTTTTGGGCAGTACCTGCGGCCATCCATCTTGCACCTTCCGGTAAGCGAATTCATTGCCCCGGAAAAATTCGAGTGGTACAACGAGAGGGCAAGGGACAGGGGCTTTTTGTATGTTGCAGGGGGGCCATTTGTCCGGAGCTCCTACAAGGCGGGGGAGCTTTTCATGAAGGGAATAATTGAAAAGGGAGTGGCAAAACCTACGGCTTTGATTGACGAAGCGAATAGTATAAGCGGAGATGGCGGGAACCATGATCCGGTAATAGCCGACAATTCAGCGTCAACCTATCCCGTATGATTAAAGGTGAGAGAATATGCCAATAAAAACAGTAGCAAAATTCGAGATACAGCACATGCAGGTGCTCGATGAGAACGGGAACCTGGATGCTGCCCTTGAGCCGCAAATCCCGCTTGAGCAACTCAAAGAAATGTACCGGCTTATGGTCCTTGGCAGGGCATTTGACAGGAAAATGATGAAGCTGCAACGGACGGGAAGGATTTTCACATACATTCCAGTAGAAGGCCAGGAGGCGTGCCAGATCGGGAGCATCCTTGCATTGCAAAAGGAGGATTGGATGGTCCCCGCATTCAGGGAAACCGTGGCATACATCGCCAAGGGCATGCCGCTCAAGACACTGCTCCTCTACTGGATGGGAAACGAGCACGGGAATGCCGCCCCAAAGGATGTGAATGCGCTGCCGGTTTCCATACCGGTAGGGACGCAGATGCTGCACGCAACCGGGATTGGATGGGCTGCCAGGATGAAGGGCCAAAAGACGGTTGCAATCACCTATTTCGGCGATGGCGCAACCTCTGAAGGGGATTTCTACGAGGCGATCAATTTTGCGGGCGTCTTCAAGGCGAACACCATTTTCCTTTGCCAGAATAACGGCTGGGCAATTTCCATCCCAAGGAGCAGCCAAACAGCCGCGCAGACGCTTGCCCAAAAGGGCATCGCTGCCGGGATCTACTCCATTCAGGTGGATGGGAACGATGTGCTTGCAGTCTACAAGGCAACCAGGGAGGCAGCCGAGCGTGCAAGGAAAGGCGAAGGGCCAACCCTTATAGAATGCATGACCTACCGCGTTGGGCCCCATAGCACTTCCGATGACCCGGCAAAATACCGCAATCAAGGGGAGCCGCAGGAATGGCTAGCAAAGGATCCGGTGGCAAGATTCAAGGTCTATTTGCAAAAGAAAGGGGTCTGGAGCGAGCAACTGGAGCAAAAGCTTACGGCAGATGCGGACTTGCAGATCGAAACCGCAATCAGGGAGGCTGAAGCAGAGAACACGATCCCAATGGAGGAGATGTTCAGCTACGTCTACGAGGAGATGCCGCATTCGCTAAGGGAGCAGATGGAGGAGATCAAAACGGCAATGGAGGAGAAGAAACAAACAGAAGGGTAGCATAATTCGGATGCACAGAAAATCCGATATTCAATCATGGATGCGAACAAAATCGAAATGATTTTTGGTGATAAACATGGCTGAAAATGGCAAAACCGAAAAAATGACGGTAATCCAGGCGATCAACAGCGCCCTTTCGCAGGAAATGGAAATCAACAAGGATATGGTGATCATGGGCGAGGACGTGGGTGTTGACGGGGGCGTATTTAGGGCAACCGATGGCCTTTTTGCAAAATTCGGGGGCGAACGGGTGATTGATACTCCACTGGCTGAATCCGCAATCGCCGGAACCGCAATTGGAATGTCTGTTTTCGGGATGCGGCCCGTGATCGAAATGCAGTTCGATGGCTTTACATACCTGGCATTGCACCAAATCATCCTGCACATGGCAAAGATGCGCAACAGGACCCGCGGGAGGATAAGATGCCCCGTCGTCATAAGGGCGCCATAT
>DATDZF010000106.1:0-3973 GCA_035288785.1 Candidatus Norongarragalinales archaeon | reverse complement strand
CCCCGCCACAAGGTCCAGATACTCCTCCATCACCTGAGGGGGCGCAAGCCCCGCCTTACGATAATTTTCGTGCGCACGAAACGCGGCGCCGACAACCTGTTCTATTCCCTTGAGAGGAACGGCATGAAGGCCGCGGTCCTCCACGGCAACCTCACCCAATCGAGAAGGGACCGTTCCATGCATGATTTCCGCAACCTCCACTCCAACATCCTCGTCGCGACCGATATCGCCTCGCGTGGAATAGATGTGGACGATGTGGAGCTCGTCGTCAATTACAACCTCCCTGAGGACGCGATGGTCTATGCGCACCGGATCGGCAGAACCGCCCGCATGGGAAAAGCCGGCGAGGCCATAACCTTCGTGACCAACGTCGAGGAGATGCGCAATATCCAGCAGTTCGGCACGACCCTTAACTGCCAAATAAAGGAGATGAAAATAGAGGGCCTCAAGCTGCCCGAACTAAAGGATGATGAATACCGCGGCTTTGGCAAGCGGCCAGACCACATGGGCAGGGGAGGGGAATCCTATCATGGTGGCGGAAGGCCATTTAGATCGGGAGGATTCCATCGCCCCCGTTCCAGGGATTCTGGCGGCTCGGATTCCAGAGGCGGTAGTCATGGGGGGCACCACGGCCAAAGGGAGGGAGGAACGCATTCATCGGGAGGCCATCCGCACCACCAAAGGGGAGGCCCCAGGCGTTAATTATTTATCTTCTTTTTTCCCATCCCATATGCGCCCGCCAGTGATGATATGCTCGAAGTAATCAATTTCTTTTCCACCCTAGACGACCTGCTGATTCTTGCGGGAGTGTTCCTGATCGCCTACGGCCAAGGCGCCCTTGGCATCGTGCTCATTGTATCCGGGCTTATGATAATGTATGGAAAGGGTGAGATCCTCGTTCCCATCAAGTGAGTAAAAAACATGTGCATCCCCCTATGAACTTATTTGACCCATTTTGATTGGAAATTCGCCAAATCGACCTTGTTCATAGGCAATTATATTTGCGAGCCGACATCATTATCTGGATTCGCTTATGGACATAATGGATTTCGAGGCAATTGACGACGTATTGATCCTGGTTGGCATAGTGCTGATTATTTTCAGCCAGCCCCTTTATGGCATAATCCTCGTAATTGCCGGCCTCATGATGATGCGTATAAAGGGCGAGGGAGGCAGGACGCCAAAGCCCGTCGACAAGGAAGATTATGGCCGTGTGGATACCGGCGACGATATTGATACGGGCGATGATGGTGACGCGGATGACGGGGGGGATGATGGCGACGATGGAGATGATGGGGACGAATAATAAAAGCATTGGATACTATTTCGGGAATAAGAATTTGAGCGGTTGAATATTCTTCCTTTCAGACGAAATGTGGGCGTGTTCGTCGTTCAGTCCGCCCGTAAACCAAATTCGACTTCCTGCTTAATCCTTATTTCGGGGTGAATCCCGAAAACGCCTTGCTTACCCCCTCGCTCCAGAATGATGGCAATGGGTTTGAGGCAATCCCGCGGAAATCATCGGAATAGATGTAGGTGATTTTCTGCTTCTCCTTTCCATATTTTTCAAATAAGCCCCTTGCTTCTGCATATACCTGCTGTATCTTCTTCCTCTCAAAATCCTTCTGCAATAATGAGCTTTTCCTCAGCAGCAAATAATCCGCCTGCCTTAGCGCATTGATGTCCAAATTCGCCGAATTCTGGGAGATGAACAGCACGCTCAAATCCTTGTGCCTTGAGATCAGGAGCAATTCGCTTAGTATCTTGTTGGCATCGCTAAGGGATTGCCTTGCAGAAAATACAATTCCCCCCTCGTCGACCAATACGAACGAACCATTGCGTATCTCGTCGATTTTTTCCACGCATTGTATCCATTTCGGGATGCTGCCTGCGCTAAAGCCCATCGCAGCAACCTTCCTTGTGGATTTAGCATGCACGTTCTCGAGAATTCTCATCCCAAGCGCGCTCTTGCCGGTGCCCCTGGCGCCAAGGATGATCCCAATCGAGCTCTTTGATTGCATTATGTACCTCTCAAAATCTTCGAATTTCCCATTAGCGCTCTCGAGCACTTCGAAATTGGAATATTTGGCCTCATTCCCGGGCCGCTTCCTTTCCTGCATGGCGCTTGCCGCATGCTTGGATATGGTATTCCAAAGGCCCCTAAGGAGCCAAAGGACTGATTTAAAGAAAATGTGGAGCGATTTCAAGATCAGCCCGAAAACCAGGAATTCGCCTATTCTCCTCCATACGGATTTTCCAGCTTTCTTCATGAATTGCTATTGCTGGGATGAAATAAAAGAGTATGTGGGGCCGGGGCCTTTTGGGAAAAACAATTATTAATCTCGTTTTCCATCCCCATAACATGCCAATTGAAGTATTCCGAAAATTGTTGGAATCGGAAGGAGTTAAAAGCGCCTTTTTCGGCCGGATTGTGGAGGGAGGCGGGCCGGTGCTTGGGATAAAAACCGATCGGCCAATGGAGCTGCTCAGGCAAACCGGCATCAAGTTTGATGAGGATAAGCAGCATTCCGGTCAGGGCCTGTACAAAGGTGCAATAGTTGAAAGAAGGCAATGGGCGCTCGATCCCGCAGATAAGCCCCCCGAAAGAACGCTGATATTGCGCGACCCAAGATTCGCATTGACTGCCCATGTCGGCCAGGGTTACTTGCTTGTCGGCATACCACACATCGTGCCCCCGATTGAAACTGGATATTTTGAAAGGATGTTCAAAGCCCTTAGGTCAGAGGGATTTGTCTTGATTCCAGTCAAGGATTCGTTACAAAAAAGGCGCGAGTTGCCGACTCTCCTCCGAATTAAGGATAGTTACAGAATCGGGGGGCAAAAACACACTCGAGTCACTCCCCAATGATCTTAATTATCACTCTTTTTTTCCGTTTCCCGTCGAATTCGCCGTAATGCACCTTTTCCCAGGGGCCCAAATCCAGCTTCCCATTGGTGATCGGCAAAATCACCTGGTGGCCCATTATTGTGCGCTTAAGATGAGCATCCGCATTCGGGTCGCCGGTATGGTTGTGCTTCCAATCAATAGTTGAGGGCGCCAGCTGCTCGAGCCATTTCGAAAAATCCTCCCAGATCCCGCTCTCCTCGTCGTTCACGAACACGCTTGCGGTTATATGCATTGCCGAAACCAGGCAAAATCCCTCCTTCACCTTGCTTTCCTCCACGCATTCATCCACCTGATCCGTGATTGGCACTATTTCCCGGAGCTTCTTCGTTTCGAACCAGAGATATTTGGTGTAGGATTTCATGGAAACTGACCAACAGGCCTCGGTAATTCCAAACCGAGCCAAAAATTCAAACCATGTACTCGAAATAATCGTCCCACGGATTTTCCAGCCTCATCATCCCTTCAATGGACAAGTGCTCAAGCCTGCGCCTAAAGGGCCTCATGCTGTTCCCATGGGCGGAGATCGCAACGTTAAGTTTGTTGCGCTTCATCCAGGGGATCAGGTCGTCCATAAACTCATAAACCCTTTTCTCGACCATTTTGACGCTCTCGCCATGAGGGGGGGCATTATCGTACGAGCGGCGCAATACCTGTAGCTTCTCCTCCCCGTATTTTGCGGCGTAGCTTTTATGGGACGAGCCGGAATAATCCCCATAGCTCCTTTCAATCATCCTATCGTCGCAATAAATATGTGCGCATTCCGGATGGTACTTGAGGGCCGCATTAAGGGTATCTATTGACCTGGAAAGGTGCGTATGGAATGCCGCCTCAAACCTTTTCGCCTTCAATTTTTCTGCAACCATTCTGGCCTGCCCCTTTCCAAAGGGCGTCAGCTTGGAATCCTTCCATCCCGTGAAGAACTTGTGCTTGTTGAAATACGTCTGCGCGTGCCTGAATAGATAAATGGTTGGAGTAGGGCTCTTTCCAGCAATTGCCCTTTCCCTCCAATTATCAATTATAAGTTTGGAATAATCCATTTCCCCCTCCCCTTTCGCATCAACAAGC
>DATDZF010000105.1:0-13050 GCA_035288785.1 Candidatus Norongarragalinales archaeon | reverse complement strand
ATAACTGACATCGCAGCAAAGGGAGATGGGATCTGCAAGATCCAAGGATTCATAATCTTCGTGCCCGGCACAAGCAAGGGCGAAAGATGCAGGATTCGGATCAACGAGGTGCGCAACCGCTTCGCGCTTGCCCAGAAAGTTGGGGAGGCGCAGGGCGATGGTGCAACCGCAACCGAGGCTCCGGCTGGATCCACTGAGGAGGAAGCTGGAGATGCGGAAGGCGGCGATGATCAGCCCGCCTGATTTTTTTCCTTTTTTTATTTTATTTTTTTATTGCTGAAAATAGCTAATTTTTATGCCTAGCTTCCATCCTTTCCAGCGCAAGCCTCGTTCTCCTACCTATCTCGCGGATCAGATCATCTGGCAGCAGGCTGACAATCCTTTGGTGGACAATTCTAGAATTTCCGCGCCTAAGAGAGGATGGGTAATAGAACGCCCCACCGTGGGTAAAACGCATCCGGTATTGATTTTGCAACTCTATCGCCAGGGCCAAATCCGGCCGCTTATGCCGGCCTAGACCCGTTCCGGAAATGTCTATCGGCACAAAATGGTAGAATGCGGAATGGGGCTTCTTATAACCGCCAGCCCTTTGAACTTGGGGAATGGAGCTCATGACGTCATGGAGCAGAGTATTCTTCCGCTCAAGCACGCCTAAGGCCTCCTCAGTATGCCTCCTGAATTCATCCGGATGGGCTAGGTAATAATTGATCAGTTTGGCCCCAGCCGCTTCAAACAAGGTGGGCGGGTTCAGCTGTGGAGGCGCCAGAATGGTATTTATCGCCGTTTTTAATGCGCGGGAATACTTGTCGGTTCCTGGAATTACGGCCCAGCCTATTCTCGAACCCGTAAACCAGAACAGCGGATCCTTTGAAAACCCGCCCAGGTGTACGAGCGGAAAACGCTCCTTTTGGGAAAGGGAATTCCAGACCTTCAGCATTGATGAATAATTCCCCTCGGTCACCGTCCCCCCGTAAACCTCGTCGGCCACAACCGTCAGATTGTGCTTTTTGGCCACGTTTGCTATCTCCCTAAGCTCGCTCTCGGAATAGTAAAAGCCGGTCGGGTTGTTGGGATGGGTCAGCCAGAGAACCTTTATTTTCGCGAGTGGCACGCCTCTTTTCACTAGAGTATTGATGCGTTTTTCTATTTCATAAGGCGTTAGCTTGAAATCATTTTCCTTTTTAGTCACAATCGTGGAAAGTTTTCCGCCGGCAAGATGGGTTGAACTTGCATATGGAGGATAGAAGGGCGCGCCGGCAATCCCATATGAATCCTGCATAAGCGCCTGGGATATTTTTTCGATCGGGTCAGTGGCACCCCGCCCGATAAGCACGTCCGAGGCATTCGTCTTGAAACCGAACCTAAAGCCGGTATAATCCGCAACGGCCTTCTTGAAATCCGGGGTTCCCGTGGAACCCGAGTACCCCGTCTGGCCGGCCCTGAATGCCGATTCCATGAAGCCAAGAAACATCTCATTTGTCCTGAAAACCGGATGGCCGGGAACAACGGTATCCCCGATGCTTGCCTTTATGTACCCCTGCCTCACTAGGATGTCTGCAAAATCAGATGCCTCCTGCCTTTTTTCTGGGGGAAGGGCGTCAAGATTAGGGTTTGTCGGCTGCACATACGCCCTGACCCTCTTTGCAATGTCCCTGCTCTCTGGCGGCAGCGCTTCGATCCTCCGATCGATCCGCATCACAGATCTTGCAACCACTCCAGGCTCAAGCGGATCGAGAAGCCGTATGCCATATGGCATTGCACTTCTGACTTTGTGTGAGATATAATCGACAATTCTAGGGGCGGTCTCTTTTCTTGCGGATGCCAAAGGGATCACCTTTTACTAGCTCTCTCTTTGGCGATTATTAACCTTTTTGGAATGCCGCACAAAAAAAATCCCTTTTCGTCAATCCCCAAATTTTTAATCGTGGATCAGCGTTTATAAATCTTACCCGGCCTAAATGATAAAAAAATTTAGGCAAGGCGATAATTTAGAGGTGCTATCCACATTATGACGCTTTCAATTGCGAAGAGGGTATTCGATGCCGAATATGCTATCAGGGATCCGAGGATGGCGCAGGTTGTGAAGGAAGTTCGCGCCACGGGGAAGAAGATTTACGAATTCAACATCGGGGACCCCGGCGCGCTTCGGGGGGAATATGGCTTTTCCATGCCGGAATACATCAAAAAAGACCTGATTCGGGTCATTTCTACTGGCAAGCACGATGGCTATGCAAACGAGCAAGGCGAGCCGGAGGTCCGGGAGGCGATTGCTGCGGATTCAAAAAAGCGCAAGATCGCCGACGCAAAACCTGAAAATGTGGTGGTTGGCAATGGGCTATCCGAATTGATAGGCTACCTGTTCGGAGTCACACTGGAAAAGGGCAAGAACATCATCGTACCAAGGCCGGACTATCCGCTTTACACTGCAATGGCGCGTTGGTATGGCGCCGAGGTTAGGCACTATGACCTTATTGAAAAGGAAGGCTGGTTGCCGGATTTGGCACAGCTTGAAAATTGCATTGATGCCAATACGGCATGGGTGGTTTCGATCCATCCGAACAATCCCACCGGATCGGTCCTAAGGTCGGAGGCGATGTCTCAAATCGCAAATATTGTGGGTGAGAAGGGAAAAGGCAATGTTCCGATAATGTCAGATGAAATTTACCACAGGCTTAGGTTTGATGGAAAGCCGCATCCTGCCATGGCCTCATTTTCCGAGGATGTGCCCGTGGTCACGATGGACGGCTTCTCCAAGGGCTTCTACTCCCCGGGCTGGAGGCTTGGCCACGTCCTATTTTCCAATTTCCCAGACCCGGCCATCAGGGATGCGCTCATCAAGGTGTGCGCTTTCCGCCTTTCGGGAAACCAGGCACTGCAGATGTCATATGCGCATGCATTGAATGAGCTGCACCAATACGAGGAGGAGCAGAAATCTTACCTGAATAGGATGAAGGAGCGCGTCATCTTCGGTGCTAGGAGCGTGAATGCGATCGGGGGCCTGAAGGTCGTACAGCCGGAGGGCGCATTCTACATGTTCCCAAGGGTTGTGAAAGGCCCTTGGAAGACTGATTCCGAATTCGTTGAGGAGTTGCTTAGGCAGGAAGGCATCCGCGTTGTGCCCGGTTCGGGGTTTGGGATGAGGCCGGAGGAGAGGTATTTCAGGATGGTCCCGCTTGGGTCGAAGGAATTCCAGCAGGAAGCGTTCTTAAAAATGGGCTCATTCATGGAACGGAACATAAAATTATGAGCAGCAGCGGAAACTGATTTTATCGGAGCCAATAAGCGGCACCCCGACCGCATAAGTGAAGCAGCCACCGGCCTGCTGGGATTTGTAATAGCCTCCCCGGATAATTCCCGTCCCAGAGAAAATGGCCGCATTCGGCTCCCAGTTGTAATAATAATCATTTCCGAATTTTTCCGTTACCGGCGAGGCTTGGCGCGAAAATTGGTAGTTCCTGCCCGCGTATAGGACGTCCTCCAGGTCCACAAGGCCCTCAGTGAAGGGGGTATCATCGTTTACATCGTCCGAAACCCATTCCCAGAAATTGCCGATGAGGTCCTTGGCACCGCCATCGGTAGTGCAGTTGGATGCGTGGCCAGCAGGTATATATGATGAGTTGATGAGCGCACACTCGTATTGGCCGATAGGCCCGTATTTTTCCCCCTTGATATTGCACGCTGCGGTAAATTCCTCAGATGTGCAAAGCCTTTTGCCCGCTGCCGCGCATGCCTTTTGGGAATCCTCCCGCGATATCAGGTTGGCGGGGACCGAACCGCCCTGCGAGATGGCCCTGCCATCCCGCACAGTTGCCTCGAACCGGTCAATGCAGAAATCGCCCTCCGCAACATATACGGTGCCGCTTGGGCATTGCTTGTGCCCGGAGGTAAAATTGAGGCCTGTTGATTTATTGCAGCTGTCCGCGATGCAGGAGATCGCACGGAAGTGGTAAGTAGTCAGGAACTTAAGCCCGGACAGGTTAATTGAATGCAAAGTCGAATTCTGGGTGTTGGCATCAACCCGGTCATATTTTTCGTTAGTGCCCCATTCAACGGTTGTGCTTGATAACTGCGCGGTTTTCCAGGTGACAATTGCCGTCAGATTATCAAGAGTCACATTCGGGCGGGAAATGAAAGTGATCGGAAATGGCGTTGGCGTAGACGAAATTACCGGGGATGGCGATAGCTCGGGAACATCTATAAGGGGCCTTTGCGAGGGGGACGCGGCAGATGGTGAGGGGGAAATTGGCGTTGCATTTCCGGCTGGCGGCTCGGAAGTGGCAGGGGCCGGGGATGCTGCCGGGGGCTGCTGGGTGCAGCCGGCAAATAGAACCCCCATAATAAGCAAGAAGCAAATTGTTTCCTTTCGCATGGACTGATTACAAGTAAAGGTAATAAAAACCTGCGCAAATCGGGGGGGATAATTCAGCCTTCAACCGTCGATGGGCCAAGTTCAGTCCTGCTGGGCTTTCATCACGACCTTCACGAGTCCTGTTCCACAGGGTATGGTCTGGCCGATGATGATGTTTTCGGTGATGCCGCGCAGCTCGTCCTTCTCCCCGGAAACGCAGGCGTTTATCAGGTGCTTTGCGGTTTCCTCAAATGCGGCACGCGCGAGCACGGATGCCTTTTCTCCGGCAAGGCCGTGCCTGCCAATGCTCTTGACCGAGCCCTTGTAAGTCATTACATCCGCGATAAGTCCAATATGCCTGTGGTCGACCTTTAGGTCCTGGGCCTTCAAAACTTTCTGGATTTCCGCGATTATCGAATTCCTGCCAGCTTCGATGCCAAGGACACGCTGTACCTCCATGATGTCGTTGGATGTGGTCTTGGAGGCATCCACCTCGGGAATCTTGAGAACAAGCTCCAAATTCGTCCCTTCCGTTGCAATCGAATGGGTGCCATCCGGCTGGGGAATGATGATCGCGCGGTTGATCCCAGCGATCCCCTTTAGGATGATTTCGGAGAGCTTGGTTGTAGTCTTGCGGATGAATTTGAGCGTCTCTTGCTTTGGAATGACCATGACTGTATCGCCGCGCCGCTCGTATTCTGAGATCGCCTTGATGGAGGAAAGCACGTCCTCCTCTTTTATTGAATTCTGCTTCATTTTTTCCTTGTCGAGGATTACCTTGATGCGCTTGCTTCCAAAATCCTCCTTGATGGTCCCGACCTTGTTCAGGGAGATCTGCTCAATGCTCGATGCGATGTGCGCCACTTTCTTATAATCCTTGGCATATTCGGGCTTTAGGATGATGTCCATGACCGGATTTTTAGGGGTCTTTCGCGCATCCACGATTTCAACAAGGCGGGTGAATCCCAGCTGCGCAAGGGATGCGACCCCGGCATAGTGGAAAGTCCTAAGGGTCATTTGCGTCCCAGGTTCGCCGATGCTTTGCGCAGCAACAACGCCCACGGGCTCCCCATACGTTATTGGCCTTCCGCTGGCGTCAAGGCCATCGCCGCCATAAAGGAATTGCGCGATGTTCCCTTCCGCATCACGGACGGAAAGATCCTCCTTCACGATAAGGTCCTGGAGGGCGTTGATGAGCCTCCTTTGCATGTAACCCGTCTTCGCGGGGTTGACTCCCTTGTCAACCACGGAATCGCGGCCACCGGCTGCATGGAAGAAATATTCGATCGGGTCCATCCCGAGCTTGTAATTGTTCGCAACAAAGCCTTTCGCGTATGCGCTCAAATCGCCCTTCCTGAAATGGGGAAGGATCCGGTTGCTGTATCCGGCGGTCATGCGCTTGCCCCGGATGGCCTGCTGGCCAACGAGCGCAGCCATTTGCACCACGTTAAGCAATTTTCCTTTTGCGCCCGCCTTGCTCATCATGATCGCAGGGTTCTGGTGGATTTCGACATTGCCAAAGAAGACCTTTTCCTTGTGGATGTAGTGCAAAATCACCTTGCCGCACTTTTCCCGGGTTTCCTCGAGGATGTTCATCATCTTCTCCTCAAAAGTATCCTTCAGGGTCTTGCCCGGCTGGCGTTGGAGCCGGCCTTCCTTTAGCTGGTTGATCACGGTTTTTTGCTGGACGCGGCTCTCCTTGATGATCTCGCGTATCTCCTTCTTTGCCTCGATTGGAAGCTCATAGTCGGCAAGAGAAAGGGATAGCCCGTAAAGCGCGAGCACTTTCAGGGACATCTTCGTTGAAGCATCAATGAATTTCTGCGCCTCCACCGCACCATACTTGGTAAAAATCTCCTTGGTGATCGCATCGTTTGTCTTCGAGTCGATATGGCCTGAAACCAGCTTGCCCTTCTTGACCTCGACGAGCTCTTTTACCTTGTTGGTGAACTGGAAATTGAAGTCCGTCGGAAGGAGCATCGAGAACATTTCATGCCCCGACATCTCATCCTTCACATCGGCAATGATCCCGCCGCTTTCCAGCAATTCGCATGACTCGATCCTTGAGAAGCGGATACCTGGCAAAGTTAAAAGGTAAAGGCCCGAGATCTGGTCAAGGTCTGCGGAAATGATGGGCTCGCCGTTCCTTGGGGAGAGCACCTGGTCGTGCACTTTCATGAGGATTTCGGCCTCTGCTTGCGCTTCCTCATTCTGGGGGACGTGCAGGTTCATTTCATCGCCGTCGAAATCCGCATTGTACGGCCTGCAATCGGCAACGTTGAAGCGGAAGGTCTTGCCGGGGAGGATTTTTGCGGAATGGCACATCATGCTTATGCGGTGGAGGGATGGCTGCCGGTTGAAAATGACGGTATCGCCGTCCATGAGCTGGCGTTCGAGTGTGTACCCGACGGCAATTTCACCCAGTACCTCTTCGATGTTGGCCTTGGTTGCGCGTTTCCTTCTGCCATCAGGCCTAATCACGTAATTGATCTTTTCCGTATGGTTGGTGATCAGTTCCTTTACATAATCCATGTTCCATTCATTCACGGTAAGGGGGAGAGTGAGCTCTGCGGCAATGCTTTCCGGGATGCCCAGCTCATTTATGCCAAGGGTCGGGTCCGGCGAAATTACGGTCCTGGCAGAGAAGTTTACCCTCTTCCCGGAAAGGTTGTACCTGAAACGGCCCTCCTTGCCTTTCAGCCTCTGGAAGAGCGTTTTAAGCTGGCGGCCAGAGCGGTGCCTTGCAGGCGGGATGCCGGCAGTCTCATTATCGTAATAGGTAACCACATGGTACTGCAAAAGCTCCCAAAGGTCCTCGATGATTAGCTGTGGGGCGCCTGCGTCAATGTTCTCGGCAAGGCGCTGGTTTATGCGGATGATGTCAACAAGCTTGTGGGTGAGGTCGTCTTCGCTGCGCTCTCCGGTTTCGAGGGTGATTGACGGCCGGACCGAAACAGGCGGAACTAGGAGGACAGTAAGAACTATCCACTCGGGCCTGAATGCAACGCCAAGTTGCTGGAGGTCCTCATCAGGGATCCTCTCCAGGCGCTCGCGGATTTCGGATGGCAATAGCTTGCGCTCCTCCTCATAGAGGGATATTGGCCGTATGAACTTGATTTGCTTTTGCTTCTCGTTGCAATGCGGGCATTCCGCAACTTTCTTTGCCTTATCAAGGGAATCAATGTCGAGCAACAGCTTTCCGCACCGGTTGCAGGTTGCCTTCAATAGCTGGTAGACGGTTTTCGCAAAGCCCACATGCACAACTGGGCGCACAAGCTCGATGTGGCCAAAGTGCCCGCTGCATGATTTCATCCTGCCCCCGCAGCTCTTGCACTTAAGGCCGGGGTCGATGACGCCAAGGTGCTGGTCGGCAAGGCCTCCGGTGATCGGGTAGCCGTCCTCATCGTATGTGTCGGGGACGGTGATCTTCGCCGAGGAGAGCTTGCGCACCTGGTCGGGGGAAAATACGGAAAACTCTATGCTGCTTACGACTTTCATTTTTTCAACCTTATTTAAAATTTTTAAAGTTCAGCCCTTGTCCTTCAAATTGATTTTCGGGAATATGCCAATTGATTTCATTTCATCCAAGAGCAGCTTGAACGCGTAGCTCATCTCAACTTCTGAAACGCTGGTGCTCTCGCAAAGCGGGCAGTAGGTCTTGTTCTTGAGCTTGTCGAAAACGCCGGATGCGCCGCATTTGTTGCAGATGAGCTCTGAGGTCTTGTCCGAGCTTTCAATCATCCTCTCCTTCAAGAGCGATGAGGCGCCAAATCCGATGAAGCAGTCCCGTTCCATCTCGCCAAGCCTAAGGCCGCCTTCCCTTGCCCTGCCTTCAGTTGGTTGGTGCGTGAGCATCTGCACCGGCCCCCTGCTCCTTGCATGTATTTTGAGCCCGACGAGGTGGTGGAGCCGCTGGTAATAAATTACCCCGGTGAATATTTGCGCGGCAATCATCTGGCCAGTATAGCCGTCATAGAGGATCTCGTGGCCAGAGGGTTCGAAGCCGTATTTCTTTAGTATCTCCTCGTAATCGTCCTGCGAATCGCCCGTGAAGCTGGTCCCATCCCTAAGGGATCCTTCCATGCATGCAGCCTTCCCCCCAAGCATTTCCAGCAGGTGGCCTGCGGTCATCCTTCCGGGGATGGCGTGCGGGTTGATGATCAGGTCCGGCACCACTCCGGATTTTGTGAAAGGCAAATCCTCCTGATTGACAAGGAGGGCAACAATGCCCTTTTGGCCGTATCTCGAGGCGAATTTGTCCCCGATCTCAGGCACGTTGGTTTTCCTAACGCGCACCTTAACGAAGCGGTTCCCTGCGATGCTCTCCGAAACCATCACGGAATCGACGATGCCATCCTCATTGCTGCGTACGGTGACCGAGCTTTCCCTGCGCTTTTCCACTTCCACATCAAGGGCGGATATTTCCTTCAAGAACCTTGGGGGCGAAGTCTTGCCAATGAGCACCGAATCGCCGGGCACATAAACCTCGGGTGAAATCAGGCCGTCGGGCTCGATATTCCGGTAGGTTTCCTCGCCAAGGTAGCCCTGCACGTATTCCGGGGGAATCTCGAATTTATCCTTTTGGCCGCCGGGATAGCGCCGCTCCTCAGCGCCATAAGTGCGGAAGAATGCGCTCCTGCCAAGGGTCCGCTCGACTGCATTCTTGTTAAGCACGATCGCATCATTCATGTTGAAGCCGTAGTAGCTAAGGACCGCAACGACGAAATTCTGGCCTGCACAGCGCTTGTAATTTTTCAGGTTCTCGTAAACGCGCGTCTGGACAATTGGCCTTTGGGGATAGAAGAGCACATAGCCCCTTGTTTCGCCCCTGAGGTTGAAATTCGCAGCATAAAGGCCAAGTGCCTGCTTTGCGTGCTGGGAGGCCATCAAAACCCTCGGGGCCATGTTGTGCTCGAGGAATGGGACCTGATTTGATACATAGCCGAGCATAGCAACGGAGTCCAGCTCCAGATGGGTGTGCTGCGGGGAAAGCGAATCCTCGTGGAAGGCAATGTACGCATTTTCCTCCTCTTCCGCATCAAGGTATTCTATTAGGCCTTTTGTAACAAGGTCCTTGAAATGCAGCTGGCCGCTCCGCAGCTTTTCGATATGCTCCGGGAGCAGGACGCTCTTGCCGTTCTTTGCAACGATCAGGGGGCGCCTTGCCCTGCCCTCGTCGGTGTTGATGAAGATCTCGTTCGTCTTCTCGTAGAAGCAGATGTTGGCGTGCGCGTCCAGCTCGCCCTTCCGGCGGCGATCCCTTAGCTCGTCGGCAAGCTTTCCGCCGTTGTCATGGAAGCCCACGAACCGGCCGTTCAGGAATACTGCGGTTTTCATTTATTTTCCACCAAAATGAATAATTTTGCGAATATTTTATTTACTGGGGTATACTTACTCCTAATTCTCGAATATTTTATTTTCCAGCCGATAATGGTTCATCAAAGTTTTTCATTAGAGCACCTGCATCGTAACTCCAAGCCCCCTAAGCGCCTTTTCCACCCCCTTCTCCTCGGAACCGGGCGTGATCTCGCAGAAAAGCGAGAGCGACTTGATAAGGCCGCAGTTGGGGCCCTCCGGCGTCTCGTTTGGGTCAAGCCTTCCAAAGTGCGTCCCATGCAAATCCCTTGCCTTGTGGTGGGGATGCTTTTTTGCGAGGGGTGAAATGACCCTGCGCATGAATGCAATTGAGGATACGAAATTGTACCGATCAAGCGGCTGGCAAACGCCGGTGTGGCCGCCCATCCAGTTGCCCGTTGCCATCGAGTACTTGATCCTTTCTGTCAAGGCATCTGGCCTTACAATCGTGAAAAGGGTCATCTTTCTCCTGCGGATGTTCGCACGCTCAAGCTGGTAGGCAACGTCCTTGACGAAGAATTGGAATGCGTACCTGAAGAGCTCTTCCATGAGCTTGCCTGCAATCTTGATGCGCTTGTTGGCATAGTGGTCCTTGTCCTCGGGCTTGCGCTTCCGGTAGGCGGTAAGTATTGCGCGCTCTGCCATCCTGCAAAGGTAGTACCCCTTTGCGAGGCGGTCCTTTTCCTCGACACCAATGTGCGGAAGGAGGTAGCGGTCGATCAGGAGTTCAGCGCGCTTTAGCTGGTAATCAACAGGCTGCCCGGGCGCTGCCCTCTTCCCGATTGCCTCAAGGGCATCCTTCCTGGTCTTGATGTCCGAGTCCTGCTCGTAATTCAGCTCAAGGTCGTTGTGGATCTCGACCATTTCGGGGAATGAGGCAAAGATCTTCTCCTGCTTATCCAGGCCAAGCGCCTTGAGGAGGACTAAAAGCTCTATTGACTTGTTGAATGAGGGAAGCGTCACGGAAAGCCTGCCTTCGCGCGTGCGGTCAACGGTGATGCGGCCGCGGAACCCCAGCCTTGTGGAAAAAACTTTCGCCTGGATGAGCTCCTTTTCCTTCTCCCTCGAAACGAAGATGCGGTTGGGCGCAAGGTCCTCGATGCTGATGAGCGCCTTTTCCGTGCCGTTGATTATGAAATACCCGCCAGGGTCTAGGGGGTCCTCGCCAGCTGCCAGGAGTTCGTCACGGTTCATCTGCGACAGGTAGCACACCTTGGATTTGAGCATGACCGGCACTTCGCCTATGAAGACTGTTTCGGTGCGGCCTTCGGATCCGGAAAATAAGGGGGTGATTTCGAGGAACAGCGGCGCGGTATAGCTAAGGTCCCTAAGCCTTGCCTCCTGCGGGTAAAGGACCCTCCTGGTGCCGTCGGCTTCCGTTACTGAGGGCTGCCCAACTGTGATCTTCCCCAATTTGAGGACAAGATTCTCGACTTGCGGCTCGATGGTCGCCTGCGCCTCCACTACTTGCTGGAACCCTTCCTCGATGAACTTGTTGTAGGAGTCGATGAACTGGCGCATTACTGAGCTGTCCTGCAGATAATGCTTTGTGAGTTCGGCGCTATCCATTAATCGATCACCTGCCGGTAATAGAATTCTTCCTTGCCGCCTTCTAAGGGACGGACAATCTTGACAACATCCCCCGCCTTTGCACCAAGGCCCTTTGCGGATGGGTCCTCGGATTTGAGGAGGGGGAGGTTTTCCTTGGTAATCTTGAATTTCTCGAGCACTTCCTGCACTTCCTCCTCGGTGGCGATGGTATGCTTAGGGAGAAAGACATGGCTAAAATTAGGATCCATCATATCAACCGACAGTTCGAGAAAACCCTAGCCCTTCGAGAGAGACATTATTTCGAAATTAAGATTTATAAAGGCATGGTGTTGGACTCTTGCAGCAAAGGAAGTGCTGCTTTTGCCAGATGCGGCTAGGGCAGCGCATGCAGCCATGCCATCGGACGTGCTTAAAAAAAACGCTCATCATTGCCCCAAAACAGGCCATTTTCCTCTCGCCTTGGCTTTATGCCCCCGATTCCATATTTTG
This sequence comes from Candidatus Norongarragalinales archaeon, assembly GCA_035288785.1. GTDB lineage: Archaea > Micrarchaeota > Micrarchaeia > Norongarragalinales > SBBD01 > JACRGC01. Next base: position 1,307 of record DATDZF010000105.1, on the reverse strand, counting down.
ACATTGTTCTTACCCGCTTCATCCCAAGCGTTCAACCCATATTTTAAAAAGCGTTCATGCGGTAATACTCCGTGAGGGGGCAAATCATGGGAAGCACAAGGGAGATAACCGTAGTTGCAAGGGATCGCATCGGCCTTTTGGCGGACATCACCGAAGCGCTCTCCAGGAGTAAAATCAACATAGACACGATATCGGCAGAGAGCTCATCAAGGAATGCGATCATCAGGATCCTTACCCGCGATGCGCAGCAGGCAAAAAAGGTTCTTGAAGAGGTAGGGTTCAAGGTGTTGGATTCGGATGCGCTTGTGATCGGCATTCCGGATAGGCCCGGCGAGATCGCAAAGATATCCCGGATGATGGCGGACCACAAGATCAACATCGAATCCCTTTACGTGATGAACAAGGAGGGTGGGGAGACGGTCGCGGCAGCGCTCAAGACGGACAACTACGATGCGGCAAGGAAGCTCCTCAGGGAGAATAAGTATATCTGATTTCAGGGCTTCTTGCACACTATTTTCTGGCTGCCCTGCCAGGGCTTGCCTCCAATATCTGTAAGAAGCACTGATATGGGATCGCAAATCTGCAGCTCCTCGTCGGCCCAGCCCATCGTCTCAATATTTTCCATTTTGCCAGAGGAATCGATGTCTCTTAGGTCGTTCGGGCCAATGGAGAATTTAGAATTCCGGGCCCCTTCACAATATGTTTCCACGTATAAATATCTCTCCGAGGTCGTGTACAGGTTTACGTCATCGGATACTTTTGGAAAAGTTAGCGAGAACTTCACACCGTCGAACCAGAAGGTCGGGTTATAGGGGCTAACATCGCAGCTGGCAATCCCCCATCCGCCGGCTGACGCGCCTGCAGTGTTCGTGCCCGGAAGCACAATCGCCTTTAGCGGGTCATTCATGAATTCCGGGCCGCCGTAGTACATCCTCGCATTCCCGAACTTGACAACTAGCTTGTATCCCTTCTCCGACTTTTCAGCAGGCATATTGATTTCATATTCCGAAGAATCGGTTATCTCGGATTCTTTCAGCTCTTTTTTGAATTGCGGCTCTAATGGTGTGCTGGTGCCAAAGGGGTAGAAGGCAATTTCAAAGGGTATTTGCGTTATCCGGTCGTCCCCCTTTGAGGATGATGCCCATACAAGGTCAACCTTGAACTTCTCCCCTAGTAGCGGCGTTGGCTGGAGGAGAGCGTTCTGGCCTGAGATGCAAATATTGCTTATGTCATGACCGCCATCCGGCGACTTGGCGACCTCAATGACGATGTAATTCGATTTGTCCTTCAGCAAAGTATTGCAGCTT
>DATDZF010000104.1:0-14057 GCA_035288785.1 Candidatus Norongarragalinales archaeon | reverse complement strand
TATGAGGTCGGCGTGCTTGATCACCTCCTCGAAATTCCCGGTCGGGATGGATCCCTTGATTTCCTCCAGTTTGGATGACTGCTCCTCCAATTTCTTCAGGATGCCTGAATGCCTGATCGCTTCCTCGAGGTTGCCATTTGGCAGCGATCCCTTCAATTCGCCTATTTTTGCCGATTGCTCCTGCAATTGGGCCTCGATTTGGGAGAGCTTATCGGAAAGTTTTGGCAGTGCCGGGTCCATCTCGACCTTCTCTTCCTTTTGCCTTGCGCCCTTCTTCATCCCGTCGAGCAAAATTTCCTGCTTTTGCAATTGCTCGATTTGGACCTTAAGGATCGCCTCGATCTCGCCAAGTTTCTTATTGGTGGCTTCCAGATCCTTCTTTTTCCCGTTGGCTTCCGTTTGTGCCTTTTCAGTAGCCGCCTTCTCCCGATCCTGCTCGTAGGTCTTGGCAAGGACCTCGAGGCTTTTTTTCATGTCGGCCTCGGTTTCGGAAAGGTAGGCGATGGAAGTTCCAACCGAGCGCACGGCGTTTGTCTGCTCTGTGAAGGATTTTTCGAATTTCGCCAGCTCGTCTTGTATCGATGCCACAAGGGATTTGAGCGATTCCCCCTCTTTTTTTGCCTCTCCTAATGCCCTGCCCTCCTCCCTTATTGAATCGGACAGCCCATCCACCTTTTTTCCCAATGGGGAAATGCCCTCGTCAAATTTCGAGAAGAGCAGGTCCATCTTCTTGCTAAGGGGGGATATCGCCTCGCCCAATCGCTCCTTGTTGTCGGCGCTTTTTGTAAGCGCCTCTATCCTTTGGGAGAGCGCGCTTGCCGCCTGGAATGATTCGGAAACCTTTTCGAGGGTTGCAAAGCTCCCCTTCATCTTTTCCAGGGTCTCGACGGTTTTGTTGAAGCTGTCGAGCTTTTCGTCAAGCGCCTTTGTCTTTTCCAGGTTTTGGTTGAGGGTGGATAGTTCGTCGCGCAAAAGCAAGAATTCATCGCTTAGGATGTTGAGCGATTCCTGCATTGCGGAGTTGTAACTGGCAAGCTTTTCGGAAATCCCAATTAGCTCGTTCCTGAAATCGTCAGCCATAGATGTAACCCTCCAGCCCTTACTTCTCCTCCCTCATCTTCCCATAAAGGGCTACTCCTAGGTCGTATTTAAGGATGCGGTTCACTGATTATTGGGCATCACGCGATGCAGATATGCGGGATATCCGAACTCATTTGTAATGTGCATCCCGGGTTTGTCCCCTATTCGAACGGATTCCCTTATGCTAATGCCCTTCAAGGAAGGTTGCAACTATCCAAATGGCGCTTATCCCAAGGCAAATGAGGCTAAGCTGCATGAGCGATTTTGCAGGGTCAGTTTCCTTGTGCAGCTCTGGGACCAAATCCGTGCTGGCAATATAGATGAACATGCCTGCCGTAAAGCCTAGCGCGATTGGCACTATGCCCTCGAAGAGCGAGGAAAAATAGAAGAACAGGATCCCGCCGATGACCGCAAATATCGCCGAAATAAGGTTGAATAAAAGGGCCCTTCCCTTGCTGAATCCAGAATAAATGAGCAGGCTGTAGTCCCCAATCTCCTGGGGGATTTCGTGCAGGAGCACTGCAAGAGTTGTTGCAAGCCCAACTGGTGTCCCTGCCATGAAGCTTGCCGCAATAGCTGTCCCATCGAAAAAGTTGTGTAGCCCATCGCCGACCAAGTTCAGGTAGCCAAGCGGTTTTGGCCTTTGGATCCCATGCTTCCTGTGGGGGTCGTGATGGTGGTGCCAGTGGATCACCTTTTCCAGCATGAAGAAAATCATGATGCCCGCTAGTGCGGCTATAAATGCCGTATGCGCATCTGCGCCCTCAAGCGCCTCAGGGAGCAGGTCCAGGAATGCCGTGCCAAGGAGGGTGCCAGCCGAGAAGCTTACGAGGAGGAACAGGATCTGCTTGGCGCGGGACTCGCTTACATTCATAAGCATGATTCCCGCAAGCGAGGCAAGGCTCACGATTACCGTGGAAATGATGATGAGCTCCAAAACCATAGCTCCCTATATGGAACATCAGAGTTAATAAACTTTTATGCATTTGTTATTAATTATTCGGAGTTAGGCGGCATTTTTTATTAAAAACCAAGGTGGCGATGGTGCGAAAGGACCTGGAAATTCTGAGCTTTTCCCTGGGAAGGGAGGATGCCTGGCAGCTTGAATCACTCCAAAAGGAGCTTGGGATTGCCAGCCGATCGAAGCTGCTTCGCATGGCGCTTGATTGCCTTTCCTCTGAAAGGAAGGCGCTTGAGGGCTACAAGGGCATCATCGGGGCAATTCTGACGGTTTCCCATTCCCCTCTTGCGGATGCCCGGGTTTCGAGCCTCCATAAGGGATATGAGCACCTCATTAAGACGCAGATCCATAATACGCTCGAGAGCGGCTGCTTTGAGCTGTTCTTCATCGAAGGCGAGGCATCGGAGGTGCGCAAAATGTATGCGGCCTTCCGGGGAAACCCGAAGGTCAGGAATGTCAAGATTTTCGTTTTATGAGCAAGGGATTGCAGGGCCTGCCTTGTGGGGCGCCACGGCTTTATTCGCCTATATCCCAAAAAGCAGCATCCCCCCGTAAATGATGCTGACCCCGCCGATGCCGCCGATCACCGCGCGCCTAAGTGCCTCCCCCCTGATTTTCAGGAATGGCAGGGTGAAAATGAGGGAGAAAACCGCCATTCCAATGACAACCCCCAGGGAGAATACGGCAACTCCCGTTACCATTTCCAAAAGGCTGCTGGCGCCAAGGGATGCCGTCAGCAAAATCAAAAGTTCGTCGTTGCTGGCAAGCCCGTGGATTATGCCGATCCCGAATATGTGCCTGTGGGAGTGGTCGGATTTTGCGGTTTTCAGGTGGAGGTGGATGTGCTCGTGCCTTTTCCCCTCATGCGCATGCCTGTGCCTATGGAAAACCCGTGCGCTCCAAAGGCTCCAAAGCCCAAGGGCAATCAGCATGAATGCGACGATAGTTTCAAATCTTTCCAAGATAAGGGGCAGGATGGAATCCTTGAAGCTGAAGAGCAGGATTGTGATGATAGTTGCGGTGAACATATGCCCGATTGCCCAGCTCATGCCCAGCTTCAGCGAGGCCTTAATGCTCCTTGCGCGGGTAAGCACATTGGATACCGCAACCAGATGGTCCGCATCGAAGCTGTGCTTTATCCCCAGGAATAATGCCAATGGCAGGAATTCGAACATGAAACCGTTCCCCTAAGCCCAAATTTCCAATAGAATACGGATTTGCGCTCCTTTATTTTGGCTCCAATCTTATAATAACTTTTTGCTTCCCAAAGCTAGGGGTTGAAATGCAAAAAATTTTCCTCAAGACCTACGGCTGCACCCTCAACAGGTCGGATTCGGACCTGATCGAAGGGCTTCTTACGGATAAGGGCTATGCCTTCGTAGGCACGGAATCCGAAGCGGATGCCATCATCGTGAACACCTGCGCCGTCAAGGAAACCACGGAAAATAAAACCCTTTTTTACCTGCAAAAGATCCAAAAAATGGGGAAGAAGGTAATAGTTGCCGGCTGCCTTCCGCCGGTCAATTTGCAGGCGGTAAAAAGGGCAATACCAAATGCGGCTGGTTATTTGGGCCCTAATTCTGTTACGAGAATACCCCTCCTTCTGGAAAATTCAATTAATGGATATTCCTCGGATATTCGGGCCATATCTGATAGCGACACCAATCCTAATGGCGTCCACAATCACATCGAGCTGAAGGCCGATTTCTCACTGAAATTCCCCCTGCAGAAATTGTACGGATCCTGCATTGCAAGGATACAAACCTCCTCCGGCTGTTTAAGCAATTGCACCTTTTGCGCAACGAAGATTGCAAGGGGCGGATTCAAGAGCAAGCCCCCATCACTGATATTGAACGAGGCAAGGATGGCAATCAAGAACCATGCCAAGGAAATACAGCTCGCTTCCCAAGATAATGGCTGCTACGGATATGATTTGCAAACAGACATGCCCTCGCTTATGCGCCAGCTCAATGATTTGGATGGCCGCTTCCGGATTAGGGTTGGTATGGCAAATCCCCAGCACTTCCTGAAAAACCTGGATGACTGGATTTCCGCATTCAAGTTGCCAAAAGTGTACAAGTTCCTGCACCTTCCATTCCAATCCGGGTCAAATCGCGTGTTGAAGGAAATGTTGAGGGGGTATTCCGTAGAGGAAGCCATTTCGGTTGCAAGGGAATTCCGTTCCAAAATCCCTAATCTTACCCTGGAAACCGACATGATCGTCGGTTTTCCTGGTGAAACCGAGGAAGAATTTCAAATGAGCCTCGAAATCTGCCGGCGGCTCCAGTTCGATGTCGTCAATTTCGCGAAATACTCGAAAAGGAAAGGCACAAGGGCGGCAAAGATGCGCCAGTTCCACAGCAGCATCCTCAAGGAAAGGGCGGAAATCATGAATAAGGTGGTGAAGGAAATTGCATTGGAACAGAATCAACAATATGTAGGTGCCGAATATCCCGACATTCTCGTTACTGAGAAGGTAAAAAATGGCTTCTACCAGGGCCGCAATATCAACTACAAGGCGGTGCTGCTAAAGGGCGATGGCGCGGATATTGGGAGCTTTGTTGAAGGCAAAATTGCCGCGGCATCGATTACGTCCCTGATTGCCGAATGATCCAAACCCGGGCAACTGTTTATATAGAGCTGCCGGTTCATTTAAATAATTGTTTAAGGTGATCGGATGAACATCATTGAGAAATGGATCGCGGTCATTAGGAACCCAAAAGAAACCCTTGCCGCAGAAAAATCCTCTTCTTCCATCTCCCAGGGCATTGCGCACCTTGCTCTTGCAGGCGCAATTGTGGGCTTATTGATGGGGGTTGCGATATGGCTTGTTTCAATAGGGATCAGCAGGTCTTTTGGCACCTTGTTTTCCGGCAACGAAATCGGGATAGCCATGGGCCTCATGTATGCGATAATGGGATTGGTCTTGGTCCCAATCATAACGATATTTTCCGCATTCATCAACAATGGCATAATATACCTTAGCGCAAAGCTGCTGTCGGGCAAGGGCACGTTTGCCGAGCAATTCTACCTTCATTCGTTGGTGCAATCGCCGTTCCAATTGATTATTGCAGCATCATATGTTTTCATCCTCGTTCCCATCGTAGGTTTCCTTGTCCTGATGCCATTGATCCTTATCCTCGGGCTCGCTGCCCTCTACTATCAGGTGCTCGCGGTTGCGGAGGCGCATCAGGTCAGTACCGGCCGCGGCCTTGCGATCGTGCTGCTTCCGGCCGTCCTTGTTGTTGCGCTTTTGTTTCTCCTGGTCATTCCCGCTTCTGTCCTGTGGTATACCGGAGTCTTCAATCCTTCCAAATTCCGGGGAGGCAGCGAATGCGGCGGTTTTGGAGTATTTACCTGCGTTGACCAGACGGTTTCGGTTTCCTCAACAGTCATCATCCTGGGGAATGCATTGGGCAGGCAAATGGAGGTGCAGTCCGTTTCACTTGGCGGCGGATACGCCCCAAAGCAATGTTCAATAGATAGTGCCCTTGGGGCTAGCACAACTGTGATTGCACCCAACGGCCGCATCTACATAGAATGCGGGCCGGCTGCCGCCTATTCGGGAACAGCCTATGATTGGCGAGTAACCGTTACCTATGCGGACAGCCAAACAGGCCTACAAAAAACTGATACTGGTGGGTTTGTCCGGGGAACAGTTAGTTGAAAACCATGGGGCAGAATTCGATCGATCCTGGCGGTTAATAGGGAACCGGATGGCTTAACTTTTTTGGGCGGATATCCGAGAATACAATTAGTTTTCCTTAGGGTTTGCCCCCTATGCTGATTTATCAATTTCGTCTCCTGACGATTTAGTTAAGCTTTAATATCGCCGATACGTGAACCCATAACTAAATTTGAGGGTGATGAAATGGATTTCAATGTCTGGATGAATGCTTTAACGAAGCCGGCGGAAACGTTCGCAGCTCAGAAGGGGAAAGGCGGCATAAGCGAAGGCGCTGTCAATTTTGCAATCGCTTTCGCTGTCAGTGCGCTGATTTCTGCGATCGTTGCGTTCCTTATGCCTACGCCAACAGTTGCAATTGAAGGATACGATTTCGCGGTTCCCAAACCCGGGCCAGAGAGCATCATAATAAACCCGATAATGGGCGCAATTGTCGGCGTTATCTTGATGTTCATCGCGGTTGGGATCCTGTATGTCATGGCCATGATCCTTGGCGGCAAGGGCGGCTTTGGCGCGCAGTATTACCTCACCTCGATATATTATGCTCCAATTGCCATCATAACGGCCATTCTTGGCGTAGTGCCGGTGGTTGGCGGGATTCTTGGGCTCCTTCTGGGCCTTTATTCCCTCTACCTGCTGACAATCATGCTAAAGACGCTACATGAGTTCAGCATCCTCATGGCGGTACTGACCTGGCTTATCCCCGGAGTTGTGCTCTTCCTGGTGGTGTTCGTGCTCCTGGCTGCCATCTTTGGCCCCTATCTGGCCTTGCTTGGCGGAGGCATGAAGCTTCCGGTCTGAGCAGATTAGTTTTGGGGCTAGGCCCCCTTTCCTTATTTTTTTATTTTATTTTTTCAAACCAATCAGTTCCAACTAGATTAATTCTTTACTTAAGCCTCCGTATCACTCCATGATTTGCATCCAGCTCAACCATTTCCCCATTCCTGAACACTTTCGTTGCATGTTTCGTTCCAACGACACCCCAAGGGAAACCCAGGTTTCCCTCCACGTGTCGCCGCCACCTTTCCTCATTTGAGCCTCCGTATCACTCCATGATTTGCATCCAGCTCAACCATTTCCCCATTCCTGAACACTTTCGTTGCATGTTTCGTTCCAACAAGGCATGGGATCCCCAGCTCCCGGCTCACAATTGCCGCATGGGAGGTGATCCCCCCCTCATCAGTCACAATTGCCGCCGCCTTCTTCATGGCAACAATATACTCGGGATCTGTTGAGGGCGCAATCATGATGTCGCCCGCTTTCAATTTTGGCACGTCCCTGGCGCTAGTTAGTATTGCCGCCCTGCCAATAACCTTGCCAGCGCAAGCGCAAATCCCGTGGAGCTCGACCAGCTCTTCGTTAAGCGCCTCTCCCCCGAAATATTCCCCGTATTTCCTGCGGGCCTTATTGCCAACAAGGATTTGGGGTATTTTTCCGCGATAGATTGTTATTGAGAACCTGGAGCGCGCATTCAACTCTTCTCTGGAAATCCGCTTCCCCGATTCCAGCTGGCCAATTTCCCATGGGAATGCGTTCTTGAGCGCGCTTTTAGGATATCCCTTCCGCTTGCCGATCTCGAAAAGCACTTCATCGAGGTAGCCAATTGCCCTAATCCAGTATTCCTTGCGCCTGTCCTGGAAATACGAGAACTCGTCCATCATGGAGACCAGCTCGATAGCGTTTGCAGGAAGGCCCAGGGCGGCAATTATTTTCAGGCGCTCTGCAAGGGCGATCTTTGCCATTTGCGCCTTTTCCTCCCCTGTTCCCCTGATGAGCTCCCAGAAATGGATCGCATCCAGCCTTTGCGATGTGATGTTGTTGTTCCCGATCCAGAACCATTTTCGTGCATGGGCTGTTATCTTCCTCTTTAGGAATGCCGGAAGCTGGCCGTATTTCGCATCCCTTGATTTCACTGCAAGCCGTGCAATCTCCATCCTCTCCTGGTTTTCCCTTGCAAGGAACGATTTCTTGGTGGGGTATAGCAGGCGCGAAAGGAGCCTTGCCTTGTCCGAGGTCAGTTTATTGCCCTTTTCACCATGGAGGCCAATCAAAATGCTCTCCCCGTAAATGGGTATGCCGTCAACGAAAATGCTTGCATCCCACAGGCGGTAGTAGCCGGCATATAGCTCGCGGTATAATTTGAAAAGGCTGCGGTCCTCCAGACTCGCCAGGTTTTCCCGGTCGATTTTCCCGAATATTTTTTCCAGGCTGCTGCAAGCGCCCTCGAACTGGCGCCACACTTTCCTCTTGAATTTTGGATCCTTGAGCTTTCGGATTGCAATTTCCCCGATTTGCAGCATCTTTCCTTTCGGGGAGCTCCACCTGCCCTTCCCAGAATCAATGGTTATTATGGTGACTCCGTAGCCTGCCCCCCAGGTTTTCCCCATTTCCACGGAGGTTTGGCTCGCGGCATAAAGGGGCATGGCGGATGCCGCAAAGAACCAGTCGACCCACTTGGTTTCAGCCATTCAAACCCCCGCGAATTTCGAAAATATTGTTGAATTCCATCCCCCAGCCATATCTGCGCGCATTTCCCGAATAAAACTCCCCCAATTTGCGAATTTTTTCAATCTGATCCGCTTTCCTGCAATTTTTCACTCTATCAATCCAGATGATTTTGAACGGAGGCGCCCCTAGCCCCATTTTTATTGCCAGTGCCATGTCTGCAACCATCATCCCCTCCACATTCGCCAATTCGTCCTCGTAGCACTTGACGATGAGCGTGCCTTTATTCATTAGCTCGATGAAAAAACGGTAATAGCATTCCGCCGTTTTCTCCCCCCCATATGGGATTGTCGAGTACATCTTGCTGATTATCCCGCGTGTGCCGCTTGCATCGATGCTCTTTTGCAGCAGCCTGTCCGTCCCGCGGGAAAGGGAAATGATGCTAAGGCCGGCCTTTCGATCCTTTTCAATGCAATTCCCCTTGGCGAATGCATCCGGGAATGGCTCCATCGAAATTTCGCCCCTTTCAACAGCCAGCTCCAGGAAATCGTAATATATTTCCCTTGCCTTTGTCCCTCTTTTGGGGGATTTGATGATTGAGATTATTGATTCGGCAAGTGGTTTTGCCAAATTTTTGTCCTTTCTTTTATTTCCTTCAATTCCGACTCCTTTTTTCCCCAATCCCCTAATTGTGATTCCGTTTTTCCCAAATGCCTTGATGATTTCCCCATCCTCCATCTCGCGCAGTGGGCCAAATGCCTGCCTTAGCTTCGTTTCATAATTATCCATTCCGGAGCCCTTCATGTCCGAGACGAGCGTGCCGTTGAAATCGTACAAGGCAGCCTTCCTTGCCAATCTTGCGGGAAATTTTGGTGCCTTCCCAGAGTGCCCAATCAAATCGGAGATTTTTTGTTCTAAATCCATTATTTTTCCACCTTCCGTATCACTCCGTGGTTCGCATTTACCTCCACAAAATCGCCGTCCTTGAAAACCTTCGTCGCAACCTTGGTGCCGATGATGCATGGGATCCCAAGTTCCCGGCTAACTATTGCCGCATGGGAGGTGATCCCCCCTTCATCCGTCACTATGGCCGCGGCCTTTTTCATTGCGGGAACGAGTTCAGGTCTCGTCATGCTGCTGACCAGGATGTCGCCCTTGCGCATTTTATCCATTTCCCTGCTGTTGTTCACAATTTTCACGAACCCCTCCACCCTCCCGATTGAGGCGCATTGCCCCCGAACATCAGAGACCGAAGAGCCCTTCTCAAGCTTCAATATCTTTTCAAGTTTTGCGGCATCCTTGCCGCAATATACGCCCGTGATGCAAGTGCTGACGATCATTGCGCCGAATTTGCGCCTCGTCCTGAGTAATTTAACATCGATTTTGCCCCTTCCGAACCATTCCGCAAGCTCCTCTGGGGTGGAATACGCAACATCATAGTAGCCGACGCCCATCCTCTTCGCAATCTCCACCAGGAAATTATAGAGGTAGTGGTCCCCAATAAGGTTGTATTTTTTCCTCTCGTCCTGCCAGCTTGCGAATTTTTCGATTATTCCCAAAACAAGGGCGAGCTTGCCGGCAACCCCAAGAATCCTTATTGCTTTTGCCTTTTCCGATTTCGCAATTTTGAGGGATTTCCTTGTTTTCCCCATTTCCACTTCCGCATCCCTTCCCTCAATGAGCAATTCGGCCAATTCAGATGCAAAATCAGCCGGCCCAAGGTTCCTTGCCATCAGGTAGCTGTTGCGTATCCAGTGGTATTTTTGGGCGTGGATTTTAAGGAGGGAAAAAATAATGGGTTTGCGAAGCAATCTAATTTCAAGATCCCTTTGTTTTATTCGCTCGACCTTCCCCTTCTTGCACATTTCCCTTCCTATCGGCATTTTTTGGGCTTTCCCAAGGATTTTGAGCAGGTCCATCCTCTCCTCGTTTGCAAACGACATGCCTATTGGCGCTGTCAATATCGGGAAATGCCCCGAGAACTCCTTTTGCCGTCCAAGCGATTTCAAAAGGCGGATCAGCTCATGCCTTGCAAGGCTTTCCGAATGGAGGCTGATGGCATCTGCCACAATTGGGATCGCCCATTCGGCATAATACGCGGCAACATATTCATTGTAAAGCTGCAACAGCTTTTCGTCCGGAATTTCCCCAAATTTGACCCCATCCAACCTTTTACACTCGACCTCGAACTTTCTCAAGTCCGTCCTCTTCCATAATCTTATAAGGCCCTCGATGTAGCTGCCATCCTTTCCCTGTTTTTCCATGACAAATTCCGTAAGCTTCTTCAAATCCGCCTCATCATACAGCCACTGGGTGAAGTCGTTCCTGAAAATGCCAATTATGGAATCGTACCCTATCCCGAGCCTATCCCTTAGGAGCCTGCCGGTGGCAACACCCGGGATCCAGATGAGCTGGATCACCGATTCGGTTGCCTGCACGTAATTCTTCCTTCCCTTAAATTGGCTGAAATCAACCATAATTTTCATCCCTTTCCTGATAAGACGGACTTTGCCATTCCCCATTATCGCTAATTCATTCATTTTACCTTCCGGACAACCCCGTGTGCGGCCTTTACCTCAAGGATGTCGCCATCCCTGAAAACCTTTGTGGCAACCCTGGTTCCGACCACGCACGGTATGTTGAATTCGCGGGAGACTATGGCCGCGTGGCACGTTATCCCCCCGTCGTTCGTGACGATCGCGCCGGCCCGCTTCATCCCCCTAACGAAATCTGGCGTAGTCATGATGGTCACGAGCACATCGCCCTGCTTCAATCTATGCAGATCCTTGGCCGTCAAAATAATTTTCGCCGGTCCCTTCACCGTTCCCGCACATGCGCACGTTCCCTTGAGCTCCGTTGCTTCGCCCTGCAATTTGGCTGCCAGGCCCTCCTTCCTAAGGAAGGCTTTGCCTCGCGTCCCGTCCAGAACTCTCGCGTTGTGCCCCCACATGTAGAGGACCCTGGTAGCGTCCGAATCGGGTTTAATCGGATTGCCGTTCAGCGCGCCAGTCAGTTCCCCAGGCGTTACTGAATAGGCCTGCCCCATGGACCATCCAAGCCTGCCCGCGGCAGCGAGAAGCAAACTCCTGTATGCGTAATGGGCTTTCGTGAAGCATTCCTTCTTGTAATCCATCATGAATCCGGTGACCCTGATCGCATCGAGGGCAATGCGGGTCTTATCATTCAATTTCAGGAATCTTTCGAGTTGCCGCTGCCTTCCGACAATGCCCTTATAGTACGAATCCATCTCCGCAAGTCGCTTGGCTGAATCGAATCCTTGCGTGATCAGCTGTCTGGCAGCCTCCTTGTATTGGTCCTCGTCCCAAATTACCCCCGCGTAATCGAACGGAACCCAGAAATATTCCCTTTCGTGCCTGCGGAACATTTTTCCTATTGCTGCAGGGAGCGATCCGTTCCCCGCGAATGCCCGGGCGCTCCCTGACTGCTTGATTTTGGAAACAATCCTCAGGAGTGATTCCTCCTCGCGTGTGGCGAATGGCTTTTCTGCCGGCGCGATCAGGAGCCCAAATATGCGCCCGAATTCCTTCCCGCGCCCCCGCTTTGAGAGCGCATTTTTTACATCCCGTTCCGCATGCTGGCCCAGGATATCCTTGAGGATCCATGCGAGGGGCTCGCTGTATATATACGAATCACCGTAATCGCGCCAGAATTCCGTGATTCTGCCTGCTAGCTCCGAATTCGATAATTTTGAAAAATCCGCGGATCCCAGTCTCCCCGCCTTTTTGAGGAGCTTCCTGATTTTACTACTGAATATGCGGGCAAGTTTCCTCGGGAGGTCCGGGTTCCCGAGCACGCTTGAGTACGCATACTTCTCAGCGACCTTGACGTTCTCCCCTTTGAAGAAAGCCTCGAATTTACCGTTTTTTCCGAAGATGATTGCCGCATTTCCCAAGTTCGTACCGATTGCATCCTCGACCCTGCCGGAATAGGTGGCCACCGGCGTGTAGAGCATATGCAAGGGAAATCCCTCCTCCCTTTCCTGCACCAATATCCAGCCCATCATTTCACCACTCTTCTGACGATCCCATGGGATGCCTTAACCTCCAATATATCGCCGTCCCGGAATACTTCCGTGGATATTTTCGTGCCAATTACGCAGGGGATGTTCAGCTCCCGGCTCACAATTGCGGCGTGCGATGTGATCCCGCCCTCATTCGTAACCACGGCGGCCGCCTTTTTCATTCCAACCACAAACTCTGGCGTCGTCATTGCCGTAATCAGGATTTCCCCGTATTTCAGCTTCCCGATGTCGCTAGCTTTCCTTATTATCCGCGCCTTCCCGATTGCGGCCCCTCCGCACGCACAAACCCCTTTCAGCTCGATTACTTGCTCGATTTTAACATTCAAACCCTCCTTTTCCAGAAATTTAGCAATTTCCTTTCCTTGGATAACTCTGTACTTTCCCCCCTTGCTGTGGAGGATGCATCCTTCGATCCGTTCATTTATGATTTGGTGGTTTATGGTTTGGCTCTTGGTCAATGCCGCCTCCGCTTCCTCCAGAGTCAGAAATTGGACCTGCTTTAACGAGAGATTTAGCCTCCTTCCAATCTCGATCTCCAGATTCCGGAGCTGTAAATTGAGTTTGGAAAACTCCTCCTTTTTATTATCGACCATGAATGTGCTTTCCTGGGTCGCCCTAAAAAGCATCCTGTGATGGCTATCGATCCTAAGCTTTTCAAAAAGCTGCTCCTGCCTTGACCCGATGGTGTCGTAATAGTCCCGAAGATCATCCAGCCGCCTTCTAGCATTGAAATAGCCCTTCACCATTTCCCTTAGCACAGAGATGAAATGGCCTTCATCCCATGGATCGCAGATGCCGCCGTAATCATAAGGCACCCATGCGAATTCTTTCGCATGCCTCCTTATGCGGTCCCGTATTTTTGGGAATTTGTCTAGCTGCCTTGCAATATCCGGGGCCCCATCTGCATTTTTGAACAGCTTCAGCGCGTCCCGATCTCCCTCTATCTCCAGGATTATTTTCAGGATCCCCTCCTCCTCCATGGCAGTGAAGGGTTTTTCTTTCGGGGTATTCAGGAGGCTGTAGAATTCACCGAACCTGTTCTCCTCCCCGCTCTTTTTCAGCACTCCGCGCAGGTATTTCTCAAGCTTGTCGGCGATCTCGTCGCGGATAGCGTACGGAAGGGGTTCTCCCCACGGGTAAACCTCCAGAAACAAACTATAATATGTCCCGTAGAGCCTCCATAACTCCTCGTTAGCGAATTTCACGAGCCTTGCAGGTTCGAATTTTGCCGTATGCGCCCTGAATTTTACAAGCATGTTCCTGAATATTGCCCTGTGCTGCTCCAATATTTCCGGATTTTTTTCTATCCTTGCCACAGATCGTCTGCCGATAATTTTCCATTTATCAGCTGGGAGGCAGAATTTGCTGGTGTTCTTGAACATGAGGAGCAGCGACTCGCCGTAGCTCTCCCCCAACGATACCTCCGAGGCAGAACTGAACGCGTCCATGATGGCCAATATCGAAGGCCCCAGCGGCCAATATCCGCCTTCGCGTTCCTGCAAAATTTCCCACTTCATGAATTTTCACTTTTTGATTATTATTACAATCCCACTTTCTGCATAAGGCCTAGATCATATTACTTCTTCAAAATTTTTACAATCCCTTTCGTCGCATCCACTTCGACTACCATCCCATCCTTAAGGACGTCCGTTGCGATCTTTGTGCCCACAATGCAGGGAATCCCAAGCTCCCGGCTCACAATCGCTGCATGGCACGTTATCCCCCCTGTATTCGTAACAATCGCGGCTGCCTTCTTCATCGCCGGCACCACATCCGGGTTTGTTGCCTGGGCAACGAGGATATCCCCCTCCCCCATTTTGGGCAAATCCGATGGTGTTAGTATT
>DATDZF010000103.1:0-7160 GCA_035288785.1 Candidatus Norongarragalinales archaeon | reverse complement strand
CCGGTGTCATTCTCAGGATGCGCCAGCGACATCCCATCCAGTTGCAATCCTGATCCTTATGCGGCTTTAGAGGGCATTTATCAAAAGGTGGCTTATTTTCATTGGATAGATGGGAATTGTAATTTTAATGGATGCAATGAGGATTCGGGTATTCCAATTTTCCACGGTGAATGCTACGGAATGAATGCACAAGGTTATGAATTCATGAGGGCCGTATGTTCTTCTCCGCGATGTTCAATTCCTCTTATTAACGACCCATTCGATGGCTTTGAGAATATTGGGTCGTCTCCATATTTCCCTGGCCTGCTAATTCCAGATTCGCAATGGACTAAAACTCCTCGAGTGAGCGAAACCCCCGTTGTAAACTGCCCGCTTTGCGGCTGCCCTGCGAATGCGGCGAAGTGCAATATCCCCGGCGATTTCTGCGAGTCGTCGTGCACGGATTCTGGAAGGCAATGCCTGGAGCATTTCCCCCTTTATCCCCAGCAGGACGCGTACATGGATTCTGGTTATAACCCTGATTATTCGAGCACTTCGTTGCTGGTGGACAACACGCATCGTTCGTTTCTGAGGTTTAGGGGCGCATTTTCTAGGGAGGATAAGGTAACGCTGAATTTGTATACAGTAAGCGGGTCGGGTTCGCCGACGCTGCAGTTATATTACATGGATAATTACGGGCATTGGTCAAACCATGACCAGTTGACGCAAACAGATTGGAACAGGGGCGCATTAGTGGCGGCGTTTATCCCTGCTCCTGTGGGGCAATGGACTAGTATCGATGTATCCAATTTTGTGCGGAATGGGCAGGATTTGTATGGGGATGATTATGTCGCGTTTGGGGCGTTTCAGGTTCGCGGGAATGGCGTGACCGGTACGTTTTCGTTTGGTTCCTTGGAGAGCACGCATAAGCCTTATTTGGACCTGTGGGCGGTGCCAAAGTGTTGGTATGGGGTTCCGCTCGGTTCGTGCGGGAGTTCGCTTTATTGTGCGAATGGGGTTCTAAAGAAGGCGTGGGGTCCAAGCACGCTATGTCCTGGAATGACCGGTTCATGCCCCTCTGGGAGTTTTGCCAATGCGACGGGTTTTTGCGTGCCGTGCGTTTCGAACGCGAATTGCAATGATAATAGCGCGTGCACGAATGATCTTTGTGCCAATGCGGGTAAGGAAAATTCCTATTGTTACCATACCCCCACTTATCCTTTGCCGGTTTGCCGGCCAAGCCAGCAGTGTGGGACGGACCTGACAGGTTGCCATGGGTGTGGAATTGATTGTGGGGATGGATACATTTGTGACGCGAATTACCGGTGTATTGTGAACGTGAATTGCAATCCAATAAAGCAGATATGCCCTCCCCGGAAATACGCTTAAAATAGGTGATTTAGCGGATGGAAAGAGTCTGGAAAAATACACGATCGACTATCTAAAGCAAGGTCCACCAATTCCGGCTAAATGAAAATCTGCCAATTTCATTCATCCCAACAATGGATTCGCGCCTAACCATGATCCTATCAAATACCCCGCAATCGCAGCCGTCGTCCCAATGACCGCGATCTCCAATCCGGATTTCCACCAGCTTCCAGTCGTGACCTTCGCCTTGTAGGCGCCGGCGGCAAATAGAGTGATCACGCCCAGAATCAAGGCGCCCCACATGGCTTGTTGGACTGGAAGCAGGACGAATGGGACAAGGGGGATTAATGATCCTATGAACGCAGCCATGCCGACAATGATCCCCGCCCTCACAGGATTTATTTTGGGGTCCGTGTCCACATTCAGCTCCTGCTGGAGCATGACCTCCAGCCACACTTTGTTATTAGAGGTGATTTTCTTAACGACATCCGCCAGCAATTTGCCCCGGAATCCCCATCGATGGTAAATATCGTAAATCTCCTGCACCTCCCTTTTGGGAATTTCGCGCATTTCCCTTTTTTCCTTTTCAACCAAGCTCTCATAGTAGGCTTTCTCCGCCTGTGTAGAGGTATAGGCGACCGCGGCCATGGAAATTGATTCCGCAAAAGTCGCCACAAGCCCGGCAATCATCACTATTCCCGCATCGTTTGTGGCGCTTGCAACCCCGAGCACTATTCCCATCACGTTAACAAGCCCGTCCTGGCCGCCTAGGATGAAATCCCTCAAGTTGGTGCCCTCATTTGTAGGCGTATGTAGCTCCCCCTGATGGAATTTGGTTGTTTTTGGCATGCTAGATCATTTACTGCGCTTTTTCCAATTGGCGTTGATTTCCAATATCCCTTACTCACAAAAGACTTATAAGGGAAATGAAACAAATGATTTGCACCCGGGTTCCGGGAATGGTTGATTATCCGGATTTGCCAATTTCGGCTGGCAATTGCCGGGCCATCATTGAATTTCCAGGTTAACCAAACCCATAACAATTAATATCTGAAATAGTGAAACCTCATCTATGGTCCTTTGCTTCATCGCCTTAATCGTCTTTGGCATACTGGGCATTTTCAGCGCCAAATACCGCAGCCTTGCAAAGGAGGCGCTTGAATGCTTCTGGACAACCGTGCAGTTCAAGCCCTGCCAAGGGACGCTGGAGGATAGGATCAGGAGGGGAATCCTCTCGAGCACCTTCAAAATTTCCCCGAATCTCACCAAATATGTCAACAAGTATTTCACCGTGCTCTCGTGGGCATTTGTTTTCCTGTTTTTCGCATCTTTCGCCTATTCGCTCGTTTCCGCGTATAACTTCTACCTCTACGGGAACTGCAACGGCCCCGGCCAGACCGGATTTTGCATCTTCGATCCCTTGGGCAGCAACCAGGGCAAATTCTGCCTTGCGGATGCGAAGGACCGGCCAGCGCCGAAATATCCCGAGAATCTCGGATCCCTGTTTATGGGGCCAGAAAATGCGCAAGTGACGCTTCTGGAGGTCGGCTGCTTTGCTTGCCCCTTCACCAAGCAGGCGCAGCCTGCGGTGGATGAGATAATCCGGAAGTACATCACCCAAAATCCGAGGGCAGAGCCAATTAAATTAAGGGTGGTTTTCAAGCCCTTCCCGCTTCCAGGCCATCTCTACAGCTCCGAAGCCGCGCAGGCCGCGTATTGTGCGGGGGAAAAAGGCAAATTCTGGGAATTCCTGGATGAGGTAATGCCAAGGCAGGATATGCTTGAATCCGGAGGCGTAAACGCGCTTTCGGAAATTGGCGGATCCGCCGGCCTTGACCCCGCAGATTTCAAATCCTGCATTGAATCCGGAAAATACAATGCGACCGTCCAGGAGGATTTTGATGATGGGGTTGCGGAGGGCATCTATGGGACTCCAACCTTCTTCATCAATGGGAAATTCCTCGCCGTAGGGCCGATGACCTTTGAGGATCTGTCGAGAACGATAGATGGGGAATTAGCCAAATAGCGTGATTTTCCTCAAATATATTCTATCTTGTAAGTATTGCCATCCTGCGAATCCCTAACCCTTTTCACCTTATTTGCGTCAAATATGCTCTATTTTGTAAGTATCGCCATCCACCGAATCCCTTTCCTGCAATGTTTTGGCGTCCACTTCCACGCCGTTCAAATAGTATTTCAGGGTTTTCCCGTTTCCTTCGCAATATTCCGTGCCATCGACCTTAATGCACAGGTCATCCGCCTTTATTCCCAGCGAATCCAGCATATGCTTAAAGGTTACGCCGGTTGCGTGCTTGTGCATCGTCCTCCCGTCGCCGTCCTCGAAGTGCACATGCTGAGCCTGCAGCTGGTATTTAGGCTGCGAGAAATCGATGGGCAAGCCGTTTATTATGACTGAAACATTCATGTGAGTATGCGTCGATCCGACGGGGCCGATACCCTTGTTCGCGGCTGCTGCCGAAACCAATGCGTATCCCAACCCCAAAACAACCAAAGCCGCCGCTCCAATAATCACGTAGTTTTTCATCTGTTTTTTCCGCTTTTCGCTAAAATATCCCTCTTTCGACTGCAATTCAGCAAAATGCTTCGCTGCTGAATGTTGATTCAATGCGATATCCGAACCGAATTTTCCTCCACATGTTTTGCAAACGAATTCCGGCTCAGCCACAGTAACCCCCCCAAAAGATTACAAAACAAAGAAAATCGGCTATAAAAAGGTTTCTTTCAAAGGGGTTTTGTCTCGCATCTGAATCACCTCTGAAGCTGGCGGTTTCTCATTTTCAGAAAAACAGCAGTGCGCTGACATTATAGGGGAAGAGCTTGCAAGTCAGCTCCGCTTTCTGATGCTCGTAACGGCTTTTGACAGTTCCGATGCAATATTGCTCAAGGTTTACAATCCGGATGGCGCATCATACCTGGACGACTATGCGCTATTCTCGAACGCTTAGATTGCCCCGTTGTTCTTGCTTTCGCCTCCCCCTTATTTGCTACTGCGAATCTGATCCCGATTTCCATTTCTCATGCTCCTTTTTCATGCACCTATTCATGACGAAAAGAAGGTTGTGGCGGATGGCAATTTTTTCAGCCTCCTTGCTAGTTATCCCCTCCTGGAGCCAAAGGGCCTTGGCATTGGTTTCAACTGCATCATTTGCAATTTCAGCGCAGTATTCGCTCCTACGGAATACAAGTACGACATCGATCCGGATGGAATTGGGAATAGACTGCAACGTAGGGTAGCACTTTTTGCCTTCCCAGGCATGCAGGTTGGGGTTGACTGGAATAATGTTGTAGCCTTTTTCCATCAGGTATTGCGCAACGTAATTGCTGGGCCTTTTTTGGCCGCTGGAAATGCCCACAACCGCGATGGTTTTGGTTTCGGTTAGAATTTTCTTGATTATTTGCTTCTCATCTATGCCTGCCATATATCTCACATTGTAAACGTTTTCCTTCGTTTTTTAAACTTATCCTTGGATAAGTAACCTAATCTTATGCCTAGTTGCATATACCTGAAGGTGAACTGCGGTTATGGAATTCAAAAGCCTGTTCAATAAGCTGGTAATTGCCGTCCTTGTGATCGTTGTCATCGGAGGGGCGTATTTGATTGTCTCATCCGCCGGGATGCTTAACAGCAGCCCCAAGCCAACCCCCACTTTTCAGGTCTCAACTATCACCCCGACTCCGACGGTTGTTGCGCCCGAACTTAGCATCACCCTTCTTACGGTCCCAAGCTGCGATGATTGCTTCGAAGTGATTGCCATCCCGGCCGTGCTGGAGCAAAACGGCGTAAAACTTACCCAGAAGGAATATGCCTACAATTCCCCTGAAGGGAAAGTACTAATTGAGAAATATGGCATCGAAAAAGCCCCAACTGTCCTGTTTGAGGGCGACATTTCGCAGGTGCCCCAGCTTGAGGGCTTGCTAACAAACGCCGGGGAGGAAATAAACGGGATTTGGGTCCTCCGCGACATAGCGCCCCCTTACATGGATGTCGGCACTGCAAAAATTGTCGGAAGGGTGTCAATCAAAACAATCGTGGACAATGAGTGCTTCAGCTGCAAGTATGCAAGCGTTCCAATTGGCAGCGCCGCGGTAAATTACTCCCTATTGGGGGACACCTTTAGGGAAATCGGGGTTGGCGTCTCCGAAAACGATGTATTCGATGCCAACTCGAGCGAGGGCAAGGCGCTCATTGAAAAATACAATGCAACCCGCCTGCCTTTCATGATCCTCTCCAAGGATATTGAGGCTTACCCGGAACTCGCGGCGGCTTTTAAGAATATTTCGGATATCGATCCGGATGGCAATTACGTGCTCTCAAAGTTGAGCCCGCCATACTTGGATCTCAAGACCGGGAAGGAGGAAGGTAAGCTCACGTTCATCTTCATCAAGGCCTCCGGCGCGTGCGACCCAGAGTGCTATGATTACAACGTGCACGTCCAGGCGCTCAAGAGGCTTGGCATGACCGCTGAGACCACCTATTATTACGACTATGATTCGACCCTTAAAAAACATCACAAAAACCTATAACATAACCAAAATCCCAACAGTCCTTGTCTCCCCCGAGTCGAAGGATTACCCTGCTTTCATGACTGTCTACAAGCAGATAGGCGGTTTTGAAAAGGACGGCTGGTTCGTTTTCCGGAACTTCCAGGTTTTGGAGGGCGCTTGGTATTTCGACCTTGTGACAAATACCACCTCGACGCTTGACCCGAATGCTGCTGCTGGAGTTGCAGGCGTTTTGCCCTCAATCGAAGCTGGTTGAGGCAGTTCTATTTTTTTCACTCCGCAGGGGCCTTTTTCCCGTCATAGGATATTTTGTTTTGTTGATCGATGGTTTAGTCGTGACATTGGGAAAAATGCTAATTTTTCTCCAAATTCAACTTTTACTCCCCCCAAATGGGGCTTCCATTTTTTTCCCCATTCGCGACCAATATTCGCGGGCTGGGGCTGCCATTTTTATTTTTTCCCATCCGTGCATTAGTTATATGGCTAGCAGGTTTTGGCAAATTGATAGTGCCCGGGGGGCAGCTGTTGTGGGAATGGTTGCCTACAATTGGCTTTTTGCGCTGGTTTACCTTGGCATTTCGACTTTCCCAATAAACGAGGCGCAATTTTGGTGGTTTGCCAGGGTAATCGGATTTTGTTTCGTTTTCCTTGCGGGCCTTTCCCTTTCAATCAGCTATGCGGCTTCCAAAAATGCACTTCCTCAAAAATATTTGAATAATAAGTACCTTTTAAGGGGGCTTAGGGTTTTTGGGATGGGCCTTTTGATTACCCTGGCAACATATTTTTACGACCCGGCTTCAACAATCTGGTTTGGCGTGCTGCACTTGATAGGGGCCTCAATTTTATTTTCAATACCCCTTATGGAACAAAATGGAAACAAGACCTATATTGGATTAGCCGCCACATGCATCCTAGCTGGCATTTACCTCCAGCAATTAACCTTTGATTTCCCTATACTGCTTTGGCTTGGCTTTTGGCCAACCGGCTGGTATACTTTCGATTATTTCCCAATCCTTCCATGGTACGGCTTTTTCCTGCTTGGGATATTGGCCGGCAAAAATTACTTTAGGGGCATGAAGCCAATCGAATACGTTGGCAAGTTCAAGCCCGCAATTTCCCTATTTTCCTTTTTCGGGAGGCATTCGCTGGCGATTTACCTCATTCATCAGCCGTTATTGCTGGCCGGAATAAAATTAGGTCTTTTTTAAAAAAAGTTAAAATCAGTGAAAAAATTAAAAAGAAAAAAAAATCAGCCAAATAGGCTTGCCAGTCCTGCAGCAGCTTCCTCT
>DATDZF010000102.1:0-17217 GCA_035288785.1 Candidatus Norongarragalinales archaeon | reverse complement strand
CCAAATCCTGCCTTCGAAGGGACCACCGCCCGGGCGCGATGCCAAAGTTCGCGAGCCTTTGGCGCGGCCCCGCAACAGTCCTTCGAATGAAGATGTCAGCGGCAGAGAGCGCTTCAGGCATAAGATCAATCCCGACAACTGAATGCCCCCTAATAACTGCTTGGGCGGCATTGCGGCCGTACCCGATCCCGACGTCGAGTAATCTGGAGCGCGGAGGAAGACGCCTCAGAAGGTCCATGAATTCAGGTTCGGGTTCGCCCATGAATTCTTGGCCTAAAATGTAGTGGGCGCGGTATAACCTCACCAGATCCGGTCGGTGGTAAATTCTCACTTTTGGGGTCTCTCGCATAACAGATCCGCCCAATTATTTGAATGCAGGAAACCATAAGTCCAGCACTATGTTCCCTAATTTACCTAAAATCGCGTAATTTGCGCGTATTTAAGAGCTAAAGTTAAGCGAAAAGTATATATAGAGGTTGTGGAAGAATTTATATAACTAACTGATGTTTGCGAGAAAATTACGGATTACTCGAATGCATCTATCTTGGGGGAAACCTGAATTGAAGTTCAAGGCACTGAATGTTTCTGCGAATGGCAACTTGGTGCTTTCCTCTAAGGAAAACGCGCCGGTATCAAGGAAAATGCAACTGTTCATGCAGGGCAGGTATGTTGGCGAACTTTTCGACACGATCGGATCGGTGGCGCGACCTTTCTACCTGGCAAGGACGAAGGGGGATGGGAAGGAACTTGTAGGGAAGGTATTGGAGGGAAAATAAGGCAACTTTTAAAGGAAAACCAAAGAGCAGATTCTAATCGCATCACTCTTTTTTTCCGAAAATAGGTGAGATATATGGAATGCCCGGAATGTCACAGCACAAAACTAAGGAAAGACCCTGGAAGAGGGGAGCTGATCTGCTCCAACTGCGGTCTTGTCATCGAGGAATCCTTGATGCACGAAGGGCCAGAATGGAGGGCATTTGATGCGGAACAGCGCGCAAGCAGGGCAAGGACCGGTGCACCCCTAAAATACATGTCCCCGAACAAGGGCCTCGTGACTGAAATCGACCAGTACAACCGGGACATCAGGGGAGGCAAAATCCTGCCATCCCAACAGGCCCAACTGTACCGCATGAGGAAGTGGCACAAGCGCGCATCAATCAGCAACAGCATCGAGAGGAACCTAGCGATTGCATTAACGGAGATGAATAGGGTTGCCGCCCATTTGGGGTTGGAAGAGTCAATCCGTGAAAGTTCAGCACTCCTTTACCGCAAATGCGTCGAAAAGGGGCTCATCCGCGGAAGGCAAATTGAATCAGTCGTATCGGCCGTGATTTACGCCATTTGCCGCCAATATGGAATTCCAAGAACCCTTGACGAAATTGCGGTGATCGCGGAAATCCCAAAGAAGGAAATCGGAAGGACTTACCGCTTGATCACGCAAGAACTGGAGCTAAAAGTGCCGCTCACGAACCCCCGCTTCTACATAAGCAGGTTCGTTACGGCACTTCGCCTATCTGGTGAGACCCAGCAAAAGGCCAACGAGATTCTCAACCAGGCGCTAAAGAAGGGGCTGATTTCCGGAAGGGGGCCGATGGGTGTTGCGGCAGCTGCGGTTTACATCGCAAGCGTTTCAACCGGCGAAAGGAGGACCCAAAAGGAGGTTGCGGACGTGGCCGGCGTGACGGAAGTCACGATCCGGAACCGCTACCGCGAGCTCAAGAAGGCGCTTGGATTGGATATTGCAATCTAGTTCCTTTTTCTTTTATTTTTTTTTATTCCTTTTCTCTAATTCCGACTGTTTTTTATTTCAATGAGCCTTAGCCATTGCTGTATGAAGCTTGAGACCGAAATCAAACTCAGAGTGAAGGATGCAGCTGAAATGCGCAGGAGGCTAAAGGAAGCCGGAGCTGTCCATAAAAGGACCGCGAGGCAGGTCGATGGCATTTTCGATTATCCGGATTCAAGAATGAAAAAGAAGGGCGAAGTGATGCGCCTGCGGGTGCTCATACCAGTCTGGCCGGATGGGAAAAGGGTAGCCATCGTTACGCATAAGGGAAAGAAGGAGGGAAACGGGGCAGTAAAAGTACGGAGGGAGGATGAATTTGCCACGAACGACTTAAAGGGCGCTCTCGAGGAGCTGGAAAGCATGGGTTTGGTGAAAAAGCTGGAGTACCTGAAGCTGACCGAATTCTGGAAACTGGGAAGGGTAAAAATCACCCTCGACAATTTCCCGCAATATCCGGAGCTTGGCTATTTCCTTGAGCTGGAAGCGGATTTGAAGGAAATTGAAAAGGGAATGAAGCTGCTTTCGCTTAGCAGGAAGGATGCGGTGAAGGAGACGTATCCGGAGATGATCTGGAAAATCATTGATAAGAAAAACTAACTACAACCCGCATTTCTTCTTCACTTTTTCCCACACATTCTCCTCATAGACCCGGATGAATTTTCCGGGCACCTTGCTCCGGTAGATTTCGAGCGACTTTACATCCTCATCAATTTGGCCATCGACGGAAATCATGATCTCCCTATCCAGCGGCTCAACAAAGAAATGTGTGTTCGCAGGGAAGACGATTGGATGGTTGAGCGGGGACAGCGGGCATATGGGGGTAAGCGTGATGCTCTCGATTGTGGGGTAAATTATGGGCCCGCCCGCAGAAAGCGAGTAGGCGGTGGAACCGGTTGGGGTTGAAAAGAGGACGCCGTTTGCGGAAAACATGTCTTTCAACGGATCGGAAGTGACTTTGAGGGTAACTAGCCTGGAGACATTCTTCGCATGCACTGCAACCTCATTCATTGCCTCTGCGGTCCTTCCGTCATAATTGACGGTGAGCTTCATCCGCTCCTCTATCTTGAATTTTCCCTTCAGGAACATCTCGAGGCCGGGCTTGAATGCATGCTCATCAAGATTCGCAAGGAACCCCACAGCCCCGGTATTGATCTCAAGTTTTGGGATGCCGGGATAGGCAAGTTCCGTGTGCAGGTAGGTTCCATCCCCGCCAACGAGCAGGATCGCATCGCATTTTTTCCTAAATTCCTTCTCATCCAGGGGATCCTTCAGGCCCAGGTATTTGGCGGTTGGGCCGTCTGAAAACAGCTCGAAGCCGTGCTCTGATTGCTGCTCGGCAAGGTATGACAGCGCTTCCCTGGCGACCCTTGCAGCATGCTCAGTTTTCTTCGAGACAAAGCCGATTTTCTTGAATTTCATGGTATAACCTCTTACAATGCGCTACTTGCAATGAACGTAATTGTGTGGTCAAATGCCTTGAAAACCGTTTCTTTTCAGCATGCCTTGAAGGATTGATGCGCATTCCGAAATGTTGATCCGTTTTTGCCTTGCGGAATCCCGCTCCCTAAGGGTCACTGTGCCGTCCTTGAGGGTATCATAGTCGATTGTGATGCAATACGGGGTCCCGATCTCGTCTTGCCTTGCATACCGCCGCCCGATGCTTCCCGATTCGTCGTATTCCACGGAAAAAACCGGCTTTAGGAGCTGGAAAACCTCGCGCGCCTTTTCCGCAAGCCCGTCCTTTTTCATGAGCGGGAACACCGCTGCCTGCACAGGCGAAATGGCAGGGGCAAGGTGCAGGATGTTCTTCTTTTCCTCCATGCTCGCTGGGCTTGCTTTATTATCTTGGGGAGGATTGCCGGCAGCATTCTGGCTCAAGGGGGCTATTTTTTCAACTATCGTGGATTGGGAAAGCTGGGAAGGGGAATCTGCCCCAGATTCGGAGGCTTTGGTTTCCTTACCCGCGCCGGTTGTACTTGGAACTCCATCTGGCTTTCTTGCCGGCTTTGCCTCAACCTTTTCCTCAAAGGCATCAAGCAGGAGCGTAAGCATTGCGCGCTCAAGCCCAAAGGAGGGCTCAATTACGGATGGAAGCAGCTTGGTTTTGGATCCCTCATCGAAATAACTGAGGTCCTTCTTGCTTGCAAGCATATGCTGCTTAAGGTCAAAGTCGCCGCGGTTCGCAATTCCCGCCAGTTCCTTCCAGCCCCACGGATAGCGGTATTCCATGTCCCAGGTTTCGGAGGAATAATGGGATAGCTCGGCCTTTACATGCTCGCGCAACCGAAGGTTGCTTGGCTTTAGGCCAAGCGAAAGGAACCATTTGTAGGAAATGAGGACCAAATAGGCATGCCACTTTGTGCCGATCACCTTCCTTTCAACAAGATCCTTGAACTTGAATATTTTCCCTTCCGTTTGCCGCTTGTCCTGCATCGTTGCCGTAAGGACGGCAATTTCGAGGGAAAGATCCTCTTTTTCAAGAATTGGGCACTCTTGCATTTTATCCGGGTTGATGAAGTATTCGATTTCCATCTGCGTAAATTCCCTGCACCTGAAAACAAAATTACGGGGGGAGATCTCATTGCGGAACGCCTTCCCGATCTGGGCGATCCCAAACGGGAGCTGCTTGCGGGAGATGAGTTGCATCTGCCTGAAATTGGTGAAAATCATCTGGGCGGTTTCGGGCCTCAGATACGCTGCGGCAGACTCGTCCTCACTTGCGCCCACATGGGTTTTGAACATCAGGTTGAAGGGTTTTGCCACCTCCAGATCGCCCTTGCATTTCGCGCATTTGAGCTTGTGCTCCGATATAAGCGCGTTTATCGCATCCAGAGACATCCCATCCACGGAAATCCTGAGCTCGTCCTCTATTAGCTGGTCTGCCCGAAAGCGGCTGTGGCATTTTCCGCATTCGACAAGCGGGTCGGTAAACTCCCTCAGGTGGCCGGAGGCGCCCCAGATTTGGGGGGAGGAGATTATGCTGCCCTCAAGCCCCACTACATCCTCGCGCCTTGTCACGAAAAATTCCCACCAGCTCTCCTCGATGCGCCTTTTAAGAAGCGTCCCGTAATGGCCAAAATCGAAAAAGCCGGCGAACGCGCCGTAGATTTCGCCGCTTGGGAAGATGAAGCCGCGCCTTGCAAGCAAGCCAACCAGCTTCTCCATTTTATCGTTGGAGTGCATGAAAATCAGCATTCATTGTTGCGATTTGATGCTTATAAATGGTACCTTAATCCAAGGCAAGGGACACTGCGAATTGTTTGGGGGGCATTGTTTTCGTTTACACCCCTCAACCGTATGCCTTTTTTGGCCTTCCCAGGAGGTAGCCCCTTGCCTGCCCAACCACAAATAAAGAGCCGGTGATGCATATGAGGTCGCCCGGTCCAGCGGCTTTTTTCGCATATTCAACCGCCTCCTTTAGATCGCCAATAACGCTTATCTTTGCCTCGATATCTCTTGGAATGGAAAGCGCAAGCGCTTTTGGGCTAGCGGAGCGCTCAATTGCAGCTGCCGTAAGCACTATTTCGGATGCAAGGGGGGCAAGCTCACGCAGTATGCCCGGATAATCCTTGTCTGCCATGATCCCAACCACTAAAATAAGTTTCCGGCCCGGTTTTAGGAATATCCCCTTCAGGGCGGCCTTAAGCTTCCGTACACCATCAAGATTATGCGCACCGTCAAGAAGGATCCGGGGCCTTTTGGAAATAAGCTCCAGCCTGCCGGGCCAAATTGCCAGGGCAATGCCGTCAGATACGGCTTTGGCCGAAACACTATAGCCCAAGATGCGCACGCATTCAATTGCCGCAATGGAAAGCGCAGCATTCTCAAGCTGGTGCACGCCGGGAAGGGGCGTAAAGACTTTTTGGAAATGCGCCGATAGGCCAGAATAGTTGAACGCAGATCCGTGCTCGCCTATCCGTATTGCCTTGAAATCGAAGTCCTTTCCAAGCGCAAATAGCCGGGATGCGGAGTTGCGCGCCTTTTCGGCTATCGGAGCCGCAGCTTGCGGGCTGCATTCCGGGCAAACGACCAGGGAATTGGGCTTAATTATACCGGCCTTTTCTGAGGCTATCTTGGCAAGCGAGCTGCCAAGGCTTGCCATATGGTCGGGGGATAGGCTGGTAATTACCTGCACCCTTGATGGCGCAATGTTCGTGGCATCAAGCCTGCCCCCCATTCCGGTTTCGAGCACAAGGAAATCGATCTTTTTTTCCGAGAAATAGGCGAAAGCGGCAACAGTGAGCGCCTCAAAAACAGACGGGCATCTCCCTTCCGTGCGCATTCTTTCAATGAATGGGCGGATGAGGGAAATTGCCCTTGCAAAATCCCTATTGCTTATCTCCGCGCCGCTTATTTTTATCCGTTCGTTGTAGCGCTCAAGGTGCGGGGAGGTGTAAAGGCCGGTGCGGTAGCCTGCGGCGGATAGCATGCTGGCAAGGTACGCGCAAACGGAGCCCTTCCCGTTTGTGCCCGCAACGTGGATGATTTCAAAATCAAGGTGCACGCCTGCCAGACTTGCGAGCCTTGCTGGGGTTTCAAGCGACCACTTTTCGGGGGTGGGGAGGGATTCGAGATACCGGACGGATTCGGAGAATTTCATGCGAAAACCCGCAAAGATGAAATAGGAGGGGAATTACCTGAATCTATGGGCGAATTTCGTTAGATCAACCTTTCCGTTCATTACTCGCACTCCCTCGGAAAGAAGAAGCGCAACTTTTTTCTTCGTGCCATGCGCAAAGCCGCCGACTTCGCCCGAGCTTTTAATGATGCGATGGCAAGGAACGCCAGTATGCGAAATATCGTTGTGGTGCATGATGTTGCCAACAGCGCGCATGGCCTTGGATTTTCCCGCCACAATCGCAATTGCCTTGTAGGTTGCAACCTTGCCTTTAGGCACTCTGCGGGCTGCCGAATATACCCTTGCCTTGAATGAGGAAATGCGCATAGCCTAGTCCCTTTGCATTGAGCTAAAACCCATCCAAAGGAGCGCCCCAAGGAAGAAGAAGGCAACAACGGCAATGAGGTACTTTGAATTGCTGTCCTCGACCTTGTTGATCAGGTCAATGAGTGAAGAATTTGTTGCTGCGGCTGTTGGCTTTTGGCTCGCCCCCCCCTGCCCGGGACTGCCCGTACCCGCTCCCCTGGTGGCGGTTGGTTTTATCGTGGGTTTGGGCTTTTGGCGGTCGAATTTGAAAGTGGCAATCACCGGAAGCATGGCATAATTGTCCGGATCGTCCACATCCGTGATTTTAATGTAGGTCCGGATTTCGTCTGGGAAATTCACAAGATTGATAGGGGTCAGGTATGCAATTATTGGCTTTTCGGTGAAGCCAAGCCCAGTTTCGAGCGAATAATTGGAGAGCTCTACCTTTAGCGCCCCTGAGGCATTATGTATTTCGAGGGACACCCTGCAATCAAGGGATGTGGTAGTGCCCGCCTCCGCCTCGATGTATAAAAGGAACGTCTTGTTCTGCGGGGTTGGGTCAGCAAACGTGGTGTTGATCTTGCTGGGGGTAGGGATAATGCCAAGCGGAAAACCGTCGGCATTCTTGAAATATTTGCACTCAGCGGAAACTGGGGAGGGCAGCACCAGCAGCAATAGGAGCAACGGAATTAGCGAAAGCTTTCGCATTGAATGCACCATTAAGGTTAGAAATCCCGGATTTAAAAGATAATGTTTTTGCGAAGGGAAAAGGGGCTAGAATATCGGCCGCATGCTCAGCCTATCCTGCAAGAGCAGCTTCTCAAAGGGTTTTGAGCCGCATTCGTTGCGAACCAGCGCAGATAGTTCCTCAACAGTCAAATTCGCACTCTTCCCCCCCCGCCTGATCCTAACGGAAAGTTTGCCGCTGCCTTCTTCCTTTTCGCCAACTACTGCAACATAGGGAACCCATTCCCTTTCCGAATCCCGAACTTTCTTTTGCATCGTCTCTTGCCTATCATCGTAGTCCGCACGGATTTTGGCATGCTTTAGGAGGCCCAGCAGCTTAACGCAGTAATCGTTTTGCTTTTCGGAGAGGGGAATGATCCTTACCTGGGTGGGGGATAGCCATGTCGGGAACTGGGGGGTTGTGCCTTCCTTGATGTGCATTGCCTGCAACTCAAGGAGCGCATAAATCACCCTCTCAACGGCCCCGGAAATGGAGGTATGCAGGATGATTGGCCGCTTTTTTTTGCCATCCTCGTCAGTAAAGGATAGGTCGAAAGTCTCGCCGTTTTCCACATCAATCTGGACTGTTGAAAGCCCCGATGCCTTGCGGGCGTTGTCGACAAAATTCATCTCGAATTTGGTGATGAAATAGGCATACCTTTCCTTGAAAAGCTCGAATAGGGCCGGCTTGCCTAGCGATTTAACCAGCGAAACATACCAATCCTTGTTTTCCCTGAAAAAATCCTCCTGAACGCGGAACGCGGTTTCAAAGGGTATCTGGAGGCCATCATTCCATTCCTGGCAAAGGAAGAATTGGCGCTCGAATTCCTGTTTTGCGTTCCCAAGATCCCGGCAAAGGGTATGCATGTCGGGCATGGTGAAGGCGCGCAGGCGCTTAAGTCCGGCAAGCTCACCGGACTGCTCCCTTCGGAAGGAATAATGCGTGAGTTCGTAAATCTTGAGGGGAAGCTGCTTGTAGGAGATCGTCAGGGTATGCGCAAGCAGGAATTGCCCAAAGCATGCCGAAAACCTCAGGAAAAGGTTCTTCTCATCCGATTTTACCGTATACTGCCTTGCAGGAAAGCGGTTCAGGTACTTCTTCAGGGCGGGATGCGCATAATCGTACATTATGGGCGTTTCCACCTGCATTGCACCGTAATCCACAACGGTTCCGGTTATTGCCGTCTCGAGCAGCTTTTTCATCAGAGCGCCATTTGGCCTCCAGCTGAAATTCCCAGCATCGCTCGCGGGCTCGTAGTCCACAAGCGCATGTTCTTTCATGAGCTTTATGTGCGGCGGCTCTTCCAGATAGGCGCGGACCTTCCTCGTCTCATATTCGATGAACGTGCCAAGGCTCGGGTTTTTCGAAAAATCGTATTTTGAGGCCTCGACAAGGGTGCCATCGGGGTCCATGACAAGGAATCTGCTGTTGACCTCCGCTTCCTTGCGCAGGGATTCCGAGACCAATTCCTTTTCAGGGGAGAATGGGGAAATGGACACTTCCTTGAGCGCAGATGCCTCCACCTTCCCCAATTTTTTGTCCAAATTCTCCAAGGTGATTGTTTTGCTAAGTTCCGCAAGCGGATGACCCTTGCACTTCATTTCGAAGCTTTTGTAATAGCCAAAGGGGCTCTTGTGCACACCAGGGCAGTACTCGCTAACCGCCTTTCTTAGTTCCTCCAAAATATAAACCGCTTCCGCTGGCCTTGCCAGCTTGCAGGAAAGGTGGGCGTAGGGGTAGAGCAGGATTTCCTTTGCATTAACCTCCAGGAAATTCTTCCTCATCTCCTGCGCTGCCCTCTTTGCAATTTCGGCAGTATCGGCCTCCTCAACGCTGGTGAAAACCACCAGCACATTTTCGTACCGGCCGTCCTTCTCTCCTTCTTTCAGATCGCCAATTGTCTTCAAGGCCTTCTTTTCCGCCTTGTAGGAAAAATAGTCGCAGTGCAGCTGCAAAAGCCTCATAAAAATCCCAATAATTACCTTGCTAGGAATTTAAAATGTGGCGTAATGGGCTGCAAAATCAGAAAATGGCATTTAACATCCCTCAACCGCTTGTGCTTTTCATTTTCAAAACATACAATTTTAGCGGAAATTGCAAGGAAAATTTATAAACCTTATTGAGGTATGTATTCTTCCTCTTTTGGATAATAAGAAAAATGCGCGGGGGCTTGCTTTGGGGGGTTTTGGGGGAATGATTTTACCTGAGCCGCCAATTGGCCTCCTTCCCATTTTGCCTTAATTTTCCATGGGGGAAAGAGCGGGTAGGTTTTAAGGAAGTGGGTAGTTTAAGGGCGCAATTGGGGCCTGGGAACCTCGAAAACGCGCCCGTTGCCGTTATGGCTTAGGCCATCTCATTTCCTGCAAGTGTGGTGTTAGCAATATGCATACGGATTTGGTAGCCTCTCAGTTGGCGGAAATGGCATTCAAGCCCAAGGCCCCCAACATATCGCCATTCAGGGGCGCGACATTGCTGGTGCTCCGGTACCTGTTCATAAATGGCAATGGCTATTCGGCGCAGATCGCAAAAAGCTGCAAAATTACCGCAGCAAGATCGTGCCAGATATTGAACGACCTGGAACGGAAGGGCATCATCGGAAGCTCTAACAAAAGCGGGGAGTGCGGCTATTGCGCAGGCACGGGAAGGAAGAACTACGGCACTGCGAGCGCGCAATGCATCTATTGCTCGGGGAGCGGCAAGCTGAAGGAGAAGACCTATCCGGTCATCTACCGCATCAGCGAAAACGCCCGCCCGGCATTGTTCAATATCTTCAATGCCATTTACGAGATAAACATGCACGTCGTTGAGGGGAAGGGGCAGGCCCTTGAGAAGAGCATCGAGAATGCGATCATAAGCCCGAAATAGGCCGGAATGGGATATTGCATAAATGACGGCCCAAAAAAGCGGAGGGCCTTTTGCTTTGGAGTGAGAACATGTCCGAGTTGAAGAAATGGTTCCTGGTGTTCTACGACATCAAGGGCAGCAAGGCGTTTGCAAAGAGCACTTTTAGGAGCAAGATATCGCGCGAGTTTGCAAAAACACGCATCCTGCCGTTGCAGCAAAGCGTGTGGGCAATTGAGGCGAGCGCGCAAAACCGCAGCACCCTGGACCGCATCACGCAGATCTTGAAGGCGCAAAACGCCAAGGTGCTGCTATTTGAGGGTAGTCCGATCGACCCATCCACAAACGATGATGTGATCGAGATGATTGGAAGCCTTGTTGACCGCAAATACGAATCGCTAAAGGAACAAATACTGGAGCTGAAGCAGCAAGTGAAAAAGGCGGAAAACAAGGAAAAGCGGAAGATGGAATTTTCACACAGTGCATTGAAGCTTAGGCGCAAGTTCGATAAAATAGTGGCGCTTGACCCAAGGGAGATGATTTCCAACTCGCGTTCCCTGATCGATGGCGAATTCTTCGGCTTGGAAAAGGAGATCAACGAAATAGCGTGAAAGCATGGAAAGCAGCGTAGAGCCTCCCTGGAAGGATAAGCAATCTCCGCTCCAACTCACCGGTTTCCGTTCATTCCAAAACAGCATTATTGGCCCAACACTTCTTTTTGGCTTCCTAATGCTGGTGGTTTTTTTCCTCATTGGAAATTTCATCACTTATGCCGTTATTTGCTCAATTGCGGGGGCAATTGTGCTTGCAGCCTATTACTACAAATATGGCTGGGTGCCAAGGAGCTCTCCAATTGAAATGGGTCTTATGGGAATTGCCCTGCTACCGGTCGAATATTCGCCGGAGGTCGGTTTTTTCCGGAAGAAGTTCTACGAATTGACACGGGAGAGGCAAAAGGAAGGGAAAATCGCAGTCGGATGGAAGGAAATAAGCAAAATCGCATTGGAACGTCATTTCAGGAGCTATTCATTTGATGATGGGCATACCAATACGTACACCCAGTTATACCTCATCATATACCTAAAGAACAAGGCGTATTGCGCGCAGCTCTTTGATGAGAGCGGCTTTAGGCAGGCGCTGGATCATCTGGGGAAAGCGGGCATACTGGCAAAAGGAAGGCTGGATTGAATGGGCACGTTTAGTGCTTATTTTCGCCCCCCCTCCTTTCTGATAATTTAATAAGCCCCTTTCGAGTATTGTTTTCATGGCAGCAATGGGCAGGCTCATCTGGCGCGACCACCTAAGCACTACCTTCACAAGCGTTGCAAAAAAGCTGGTGTTCCTTTCGGGGACGCTCATCATTTTCCTTTTTTTCCTTGCCGCCTCATTCGAACACACCGAAGCGCTCCTTCGGGTTGCGGTGGTTTGGATATTGCTGCTTGGGATAGGCTACATTTTCCTTAACCGCACCTGGAGGCCAACTGAAATATACGGGGCGGGCATGCTTATTCCGGACATGAGGCCGGAGTACCGCCCATTCAGGATGCTAATCGCAGCGAATATGGCGCCCGTGTTCATTAATTTCAAGGACATTGGAAGCATCAGCCTGGATTTCGACCCCTTCGTCATCGATTCGAGCTATTACCTTGGGGTGATTTCCGGCAGGAAGGCGTATTACAATATCGTCCAAAATCCCATTGAGCTCGTGGAAGCGCTGAAAACCGCCGGGAGCGCAGGTATAATCCGCCGCATACCCAAAAACATGCGCAAGGGGGGAATAGTTTAATAAACTCCTTTCCGGAAATAATATTGGGCATTCCATACTTCTAATCTGCGAGGGGCTTTGCAGGAAAAAATTAATAGAGGCGTTGGCAGATTGGCCATTTGGGGGGGATAAAAGTGAAATACGAAGACGTGCAGCTGCTTGCCGGGAATTCCAATCCGCAGCTGGCCGCCGACATTGCAAAATACCTCAAGCTTGAGCTGGGGGAAGCAACCGTTGGGAAATTCTCGGATTCGGAGGTAACGGTCGAAATTAACCAAAGCATCCGGGGGGCCGACGTCTTCGTAATACAAGGAATGCCGCGTCCAGTAAATGATAACCTGATGGAATTGCTCATCATGCTGGATGCGCTTAAAAGGGCAAGTGCGAGCAGGATCACGGCAGTGATCCCGTATTTCGGGTATGCACGCCAAGACCGCAAGGTGCATGCAAGGGAGCCCATCACCGCAAAGCTTGTTGCCGACCTCATTTCGACGGCAGGAGCGCACCGGGTCCTTTCCGTGGATTTGCATTCTGGGCAAATCCAGGGCTTCTTCAATTTCCCAGTAGACAACCTAACAGCAGTTGGGCTTCTTACGGAGGATTTCCGCAAAAAGAAGCTGAAGGATGTGACAGTGGTTTCTCCCGATGTTGGCGGGGTGGTCAGGGCAAGGGCGATGGCAAAGCTGCTTAATGCGCCTCTTGCGATCATTGAAAAGAGGCGCGAAAAAGCCAACGAATCCGAAGTCCTGAACGTGATTGGGGAAGTGGAAGGGAAGGTATGCGTGCTAATAGATGACATTATCGACACCGCCGGCACGATATGCAACGGCGCTGCCGCATTGAAGGAAAAGGGCGCAAGGAGCGTATTTGCATACGGGACGCACGGCGTGTTTTCCGGCCCTGCAATAGACAAGCTGAAACGCTCGCATGTTGAGGAAACCGTCGTCACCAACTCCATCCCACTGCCGGAAAATGCGAAGGGATTGAAAAAAATCAGGCAGATTACGGTATCGGAGCTGATTGCAGAGGCAATCAAGCGCACGCACTACGACCAGTCGATCTCATCGCTCTTCAAGGACATCGGCAAAGTTTGAATTGCGGCGCAGCACTTCGGCAAATTATGGCTAATTGCATTACCGCAGGTAATGGACTAGATTTCGCTTTGATTAAGAACTAAAAAATAAGAGTGGCGCTGGAAATTATCAATAATCCGAGATTGTGTGGCCCGTGTCGTTGAGGAGCTTTAGGCGCACTTTCCTGCCCTCGATTTCCAGGATGTTGACGCAGGCGTTGTTTTGCCGAAAAACAGCGATCTTCCGGAGCGGGAGGCCAATCAGGGATGAGAGTATCACGCGATTGGTCCCGCCGTGGGCAACGACTGCAACCGTCCCAACTGGATGCGCCTTAATTATTCTCCTAATTGCGCCCATTGCCCGCCGTTGCACATGTCGCCAGCTTTCCCCTCCCTTAGGCATGTAGTCAAAATCCACGTAATTTTCGATCGCAAGAAGGCGCGGCTCAAGCCTTCTTGCATGCCGTATGGTCTTGCCCTCGAATTCCCCAAAGCTCCTTTCATTGAGCTCCGGCGTGGATGAGAGCAACAAATGCGAATGGTGCTTTTGCACTTCCCTTGCGGTCATGATGGCGCGCTCCATCCCGCTGGAGTATATCGCATCGATCTTTTCGCCCCTAAGCCGGAGGCCAAGGTCCCTTGCCTGCTTCCTGCCCTGCAAAACAAGGCGCGCCTCGATGCTGCCCTGGATGCGCATGCCCAGGTTGTATGCGGTAAGCCCGTGGCGGATAAGGAGGAGTTTGGTCATCTTGAGATCACTGCAATCATATTATGCGTTCGTTGGGTTGCTTCGCTAAGCGCCAGCACATGGAACTTGCCAAGGGTCCTTTTCCAATCACCCACGGAGCGGATATTGCGCTCGAAACGATCAGAGGAAAAGTACCTGCTGGTGTGCGGCGATTTGATTGGAACGGAAAAAATAACCAGCGGCGCAATTTTAAGATGATGCGCAAGGATGGCTTTTGCCTGCCCTGCGTAATAATGCTCCAAAATGCCCTGGTGCGTAATGGCATCAAATGAATCGCGCTTGAAGGGAAGCAAAGTAAGGTCTGCAAGGGCGAACCTGGCCTTCCCGCCGAATTTAGAAACGTTCCTTCTGGCGATGGCAAGCATCCTTCTATCCTTGTCGACCCCCGTCATTTTGTAACCTGCCAGGGAAAGCAGCATGCATGCCCTTCCAAGCCCGCAGCCGGCATCCAGGATCCTGCCGCCTTCTGGCACGTATTTTTTAACTAACGAGATGAAGGGGCGTTCAAGCAGTTTCAGCTCTTCGAATTTACTCTTGCTAAAAACAAGATTGCCCCCTGTTTTCCAGGCATAGAGTGCGTGCCAGTCAATTTTGGGCATGGGCGTATGGCTCAAATTCCTCATCTCGTTGAAACTATTTTCACGATCTGGCCATCGTGCAGCTCCGTATCCTTGGATATCCGCATCTTCTTTTCGGCGTCCACGGCATAGAGCATATGCGTTGCCAAATCCGAATGGATCTTCCCTGCCATATCGCCAGCCTTCGAGCCACGCTTTAGGAGGATCGCATCTGGCAGCACCTTCCCGAAATGATTGGAAAAGTGCATCTCATCCTCCACGGGATAGACAACGATCTGGTCAAGGAGGGAAAAAGCGCAATAATCAACAAGCTCCTGCACCCCGGTTGAGCCGAATTTGTCAATCACAGTGTGCCGGATCTTTGAAAGAGCGTTTAGGATGGGCTCTGGCGCCGATTGGCCCACCATCAATTCAAAGCTTTTCCCCACATATTTAATGAGCCCCTTTTGGGACGCCTTCCGAAGCGCAAGCTCGGAATCTGCCGCTACTGGGAATACAGGGTAGGCGGAAAACCGCTCCCTTAGGGCGGCCACATTTTTTTGGCCAAATTCCGAATCAATCTTGTTTGCGGCTATTGCAATGGGCTTGGTTTTCTTCCGTATGATTTGGGCAAGCTCCCCGCATTCCGCCTTGCTCCATTCCCAGAATTTTTCCTCACCAAGCTCCAAATCCATCGCGCCATGCCTTAAATCCTCGATAGAGATGCGCAGGCCGCTTAATAGCGCTGCGAAGTCCTCGAATTTCTTGCCCTTGGCCTTCTGTGCATTGCGCTTCAGCACCTCCGCATACCAGAAATCGAGCTCGCTTTCAATTAAGAGCACATCATTGATCGGGTCGTGCGTGCCGGGCGGGCAGATGTTGCCGGCATCATCGCTTCCCCCTGAAACGTCGGCAACCAATATCGCGCAATCCGCTGCCGCAACATCGCTGAGGAATTGGTTGCCCATGCCCTTGCCCTCGCTGGCGCCTTCGACAAGCCCTGCAACATCAAGGATGTTGATCGGTATTTTCCGGATCCCGTTTTCACATTTGCTGTTATTGGGATCGCATTGCCTGCCTAGGCGCACATGCGGGCATTCCTTGGAGCAATAGGCAACGCCCTTGTTTGGATCAATTGTTGTGAAAGGGTAATTGGCAACGGCAGCGTTCCCAAGCGTAAGCGCATTGAAAAGCGTGCTCTTTCCCTTGTTTGGGGCGCCTATGATCGCGATAAGCATTTGAAAACCTTTATTTTATAGGTTAAATGAATGGGGGCGCGCAAAGGGACGCTCTTGCCATATGGCCCGATTACATCAAACACGCCCAAGTGCCGCTCGATTATTAAAATCCCACACTAAATGTTTAGCGGGCAAGGTTTTTATGGAGGAACGGCAACGCATGCTCTATTGGCGAAACGCGCTATTAGCAGTTGTGCTCATCGCCGCAGCGGTTTTGTCTTATTACATGATCCTACCCAAATAGCTGATCTTATGCCACCTAAAAACCCCGGCTCTTGGATAGATGCAATAAAAAACAGCCCGCACAAATACCCGTACCTTAACCGCCTATTGTTCATAGGTGACATGTACGAAAATCGTGGGGAAAAAACAAAACACCATATATCGTTTCTGAAAAAAATGGCACCTTGGTTTTTAGGCCCCATAGCTGCGTCCTTTTTTCTGACCGGGAAGATGGCAACGTTTACAAAGCCCATTTCAAGGAGGCGGTTTGGCGGGGCGGTAGCTGCAAGTGTTGGCCTTGTAGCGGCCGGGAGGGCGGCGGATAATTTCTCAACAAGAAAATTCCTCAACGATTTTGCGCATGGCCTTGAGGGAGTGCAAGCAAACAGGCATTTTCAGGCATTGCCCCAGGATGTCCGCAAAAGACTAATCCCGCCGGTATCGGCCATGGAAGGCAATCCCTATCAGGATCGGGGCATTGAAAGGATAAGAAGCGCAAGGGCGGCGGCTCGGGATACCATTACTGAAACGGCATCGGCTGCGGCCATAACAGGAGCCCCTTTGGCGTTAACCTATTTAATCCGAAGAAAAAGAAATGGAACAGGCCGGGAACGCAGGCCCATCAGCCGACGGGCATTTTTTGCGTTATCAGCAGGAATTGGCATTTCCTCATTGAAAGTCGGACTAGCGAATGTCCTAGAAACAAGGGATTTGAAGGCAAAGATGCCAGAGCAGGTTGGCGCGGAACTTGAACTCCTGCACACGGAGATGAAGGGGCGCATGGAATAGATCGATGGTGAAACAGAGTATGTTGTGGACGCAGAAATACGCGCCAAGGAGCCTAAAGGAGGTTGCGGGCAACGAGGATGCAAAGGAGGAAATCCGGAAATGGGCTCTCGAAGCAGATAGGGGAAAGAAGGTGCAGCCCATCCTGGTTTATGGCGCCGTAGGAATCGGGAAGAGCGCAATGGCAAATGCCCTTGCATTGGAGATGGGCTGGGATATAATCGAAACCAACGCCTCGGATTTGCGTGACGCGGATACCCTGAAAAAAATGTACGGGCTTGCAGCCAGCTCGGGCGGGCTTTACGGCAACCGGCGGCTCATCCTCATTGACGAGATCGATTCCGTTTCGGATAGGCAGGAATTCGCGGCAGTGCAGCAAATAATCAGGGAAAGCAGCCAGCCGGTAATGCTGATTGCCAACGACGCCTGGGACCAGAAGCTATCGGCACTGCGGTTCCAATGCAAGCAGGTGGAAATGCGCAAGGTGAATTCCGCGAGCATCAGGAAGAGGCTTAAGGAGGTCATTGACTGGGAAATTAAGGGATTGGAAT
>DATDZF010000101.1:0-13455 GCA_035288785.1 Candidatus Norongarragalinales archaeon | reverse complement strand
AGGGGTAATGAAGGGGTAGATTGTAAAGCCGAGGATATCCAAGCTCCGGGGAAGGATGTTTGCATCCTGTATGACGCGCATGATTGCCCCGAGGAAAATGTACGGGAGGAGGGCATTGAAGAACTGGGGGTTAACCGGGATTTTTTTTGCGGCCAGGTATTTGTAGATTAGATATGCGGCAAGAAGCGCAATAGCAGCGTAAATTGAGGTATTGAAGATATTGTATGGAGCGTACATGTCCGGGTACTGCATCGGCTTGACGAAATATTCATCAATAAAATTTATCATGGAGAAAAAAATGCACTCACGCTTAAAAAGGGCACTCCCGATAATTAACCTCCGAGGGGAAATATCCATGCTAGCGG
This sequence comes from Candidatus Norongarragalinales archaeon, assembly GCA_035288785.1. Taxonomy (GTDB): domain Archaea; phylum Micrarchaeota; class Micrarchaeia; order Norongarragalinales; family SBBD01; genus JACRGC01. Next base: position 13,090 of record DATDZF010000101.1, on the reverse strand, counting down.
CAAGGGCGGCCTTCAAGGATGCCGAAAGGATTAGGCGATTCCTCCTGGATAGGGGCCTTTTTGCCAAGGATCGGGCAATTGGCAGGGATGCGAATTGCGTGTTCTTCCCAGTCAAGGAAAAATTCAAGCCGCCCGGGGGATGCCAATTGGTGGAACGGGCGCTAGAGGTGAGAAGCCCGAGGATGGATTGGAAAAAATCACTTGTCGAGCGGGGCATTCTGGCCCCGGATGAAGCGGGTTTGCTCGTTTCCTCATTCGACGGGATGGGGGACATAGCGGTGATGGAAATCCCCCGGAGGCTAGAGCGGAAAGAAAAGCATATTGCAGCCGCATTCCTAAAGGCGCATACCCAATTCAAGGTGGTTGCCAAGAAAACCTCGGCGGTTAAGGGGAAATACAGGGTTAAGGGGCTGAAAGTCATCGCGGGCGAAAAGCGCCTGATTACCGCTTACAAGGAAAGCGGCTGCACTTTCAAAATCGATCTGGGGAGGGTATATTTCTCCCCCCGGCTTAGCTTCGAGAGGGAACGCATCTCAAGGCAAGTGAGGAAGGGGGAAAAGGTGCTGGCGCTGTTTGCGGGCGCTGGCTTTTATCCCATCATAATTGCAAAACGCCAACCCAAGTGCGAAATCGTCGCAATAGAGCTAAATCCAATCGCTACCAAGTATATGAGGGAGAATATATTGGCAAATAAGGCGCAGAGCCAAATTTGCGCATTGGAGGGGGACGTAGGAATGATATTGAAGGGGCGCAAATATGCCCGCTGGGCGACAAGGATAATCATGCCCCTCCCCCATTCCGCATACGAGTTTTTGGATGCTGCGCTCCATGCGGCGGCGAAAAATGCGCTCATCCATTTCTATTACATACCGCACGGGGATGGAGAGGATGCGCTTTTGGGGGCAAGGAAAAGAATCGCGAGGGCGTGCAAAATCAATTGGCGCAAATTCCGCGTGGTTTCAAGCCGGATCGTCAAGACCTATGCGCCCCATGTGGACGAGGTCGTGGTGGATTTCAAGCTTACGAACTGATTTGTCCAAATAATCGACCCTAGAATGTTGGCTTGATTGCCGCCCTCGCATGGTAATCCCATAAAGACCGGTTTCCCGGTAAAAGTGGCACATCTTTGGCTTGATTGCCGTCCCGGCTCGGGATTCCCATCAGGCCTGTTTTTTCCCACAAACAAGCAACACTTGCCCTGCCTGCCATGCTTTCCGAAAATTCCCTCCCACATAGCTATTTAAACCGGCTTTACCTTTTTTCATCAATTGTTTAGGATAGGCTAAAAGATATGGCCACCCTCCGCCAAGCGGTTTTGGTTTTCGCATTCACAATTCTCCTAGGGCTCCCCTTTGCAGTTGCGCATGGGATCGGCGAACCGGAGATAGAAAACGCACGGATTGAGCCCTCCGCCTACCTGCCAGTTGACCCCTCCTGGCTTGCACTATACGATTTCGGCCTGATTTGCGCCATTGTAGCAGCCTCATTGGCATTCCCGGCAGCGCTCACACCCAAAACCAAAAAAGCGTTCTTCATCATTATCGCGGTCCCGGCTGTTTTGATCACCCTCTACATGGCGGCAAGCACAGTTTACCTCAATGTGATATCCTGGTCGGGGGGACCCGTGCACTGGCACGCGGATTTTGAAATCTGGGCGTGTGGGGAAAAACTCGCGCTGCCCAAGGCAACATTCCCATCCAACTACGTGGGGACATCGACGCTCCACCACCATGATGATTATCGGATCCATGTCGAGGGATTGGTCGTGAGCAAGGAGGATGTTGCATTGAGGAGCTTTTTCCGGGTGATTGGAGGCGATTTGGAAAAGGGCCGGCTGGCAGTGCCCAACACGGATGTTAACTCGCGAAACGCGCTACCGGTATTGGAATTCAACAATGGCGACCTTTGCCCTAACGGCAAGCCCGGCAAGGTAAAATTATATGTCAAAAACCAAGAAACGGGAGCATTCGAGGAGAACCCCGGAATTGATGATTATGTGCTGAAGCCTTTCTATAACATCCCCCCAGGGGATTATCTGAAAATAGCGTTTGAAACGGAGTGAATTTTTATGGCAGTGGAAGCGAATTTGCCGACAATAATGACCGTGCTGATTACGGCAGCGATTGACTCGATCAATCCCTGCGCGATCGGGGTGCTGATCCTGCTCATCTCGACGGTCATCGCAACAAACCAGAAGCGCGGGAGGATGCTCGTCCTGGGGATGGCATACATTTCCGCGGTCTACATAACATACCTCATCGCGGGGCTTGGGCTGATAGCATTCTTCACAACGATCCCGCAATCCATCGCGGAATACATCTCGATCTTCGTTGGCGCCCTGGTGGTATTTGCTGGGATTGTGGAAATCAAGGATTTCTTCTGGTACGGGCAAGGGATGACGCTTGCAATCCCGCCAGAGATGGCAAAGCGGATACATAAGTATGCCAAAAACCTCACGGTGCCCGGGATGGTTTTCCTGGGGGCATTCGTTTCCGCAGTCGAATTGCCATGCACTGGAGCGCCCTACCTTGCAATTATCACCGTATTGAGGCAGGGTTTCAATTTCGAGGCATTCCTCATGATGCTGCTCTACAATTTCATCTTCGTGCTCCCGCTGCTCGTTATCCTACTTCTTGCATACTTCGGCATGAAAATTACCGACCTCAAGATGTGGAAGGAGCGCAACCGCGGGTACATGAGGCTGTTCACGGGCCTTCTCCTGATCGCCCTTGGCTGGATGCTGATATTCATCGCTAATGGCACGATCAATTTCGGGTAATATGCATGATAAAGAACGCACATGGGAAAAGGGGGGGAGTCGGGTTTGCAAAAGGAAGGAGTGCAGCCTTCAGGACGGCAGGGGGCGCCAGGAATGCAGCTGGCATAAGGAAGGGCATTGGCAGGGGTAAAAATGTATCCGCGAAAGCAAAGGAAGCATCCAGTGGGGATTCAGGGCGAATGCCAATTGCCATAAGCCACGTTGTAAAAAGGAAGGGGCATTTGGAGCCGTTTGACGAAAGAAAAGCGTATGGGAGCATTTATTGGGCGGCAAAGAGCGCCCATTTAGATGAAAAGGCTGCTGAGAAAATCGCTGAATCGGTGGTTGCGGAACTGAAAATATTCGTCCGCCAGAAGCATGCGGTTGATTCAAGGGAGATTTTCGGGTTCATTTGCCAAAAAATGAGGAAGATTGATCCGGATGCGGAGTATATGTACAGGACGCACCTGGACATCAGTTGAGGGGGATATGCATGAAAAAAAGGAGCAAGAAAGCGATCCATGACAAGGAGCACAAGGAAAAGAAATCGGCGGTTTGCGAATTCTGCTGAAAAGGGAATGGCCGGGGATATGCCCTTCTAGCATCCGGATGGTGGTGGCATGAATTAATTCGCGGATTGCCTGGAGGGGCATGAGCCAACCGCATCTTTTTGCATTCACAGGGTAAATAGTCCATGAAAAAATTCGACCTTATCGTCATTGGCGCTGGATCCGGCCTTGACGTTGCTGCGCAGGCGGCCTTGCATGGATGGAAGATTGCGGTTGTGGAAAAGGGGCCCATGGGCGGCACTTGCTTAAACCGGGGCTGCATCCCCTCAAAAATTCTGCTTCATTCCGCGGACGTGGCGGAAATTATCGGGAATTCCGGGAAATTCGGGGTCAGGAAGGAGGGGAAATTGAACGTCGACTTCAGGAGCATCATCAGTCGCGCTTCCAGGATCGTGGATGAGGATGCGAGGGGGATCGAAAAAGCCATCCGGATGAACCCGAACTACACCCTCTACAAGTCGGAGGGGAAATTCATCGGAAGGAAAATAATCAAGGTCGGCACGGAGGAAATAACCTCCGGCCGGATCGTTATCTCGGCTGGAACGCGCCCTGCGGTGCCGAAAATTGAGGGATTGGAGAATTCGGGGTACCTGACATCCGACGAGGCGCTTCGGCTGGAATCGCAGCCAAGGAGCATGATAATAATAGGAGGCGGGTACATCGCTGCGGAAATGGCGCATTTCTTCGGTGCGCTGGGGACGGAAATTACAATTGTCGAGTCAGCAGACAGGCTGCTCGCCTCTGCGGATGCGGAAATCTCACGCAGGTTCACGGCGGAAGCAGCACGGAAATACAACGTGCTAACGGGCTTTTCCGCGCAACGGGTGCAAAGGAAGGGAAAAATGGTCAAACTGATTGCGCTCAATTTGAAAACGGGTAGGCGCAAAAGTATAAGTGCAGAAAGCATTCTTACCGCAGCGGGCCGGGTTCCGAATTCGGATCTGCTGGATGCAAGCAGATGCGGCCTTGCGCTTAATGAGAGGGGCTATATCAGGACGAATGAATTCCTTGAGACCAATGTATACGGGATTTGGGCATTTGGGGACATTGCGGGCAAATACCTCTTCAAGCACAGCGCAAACCTTGAGGCAAATTACATCAACCAGTACTTATTTTCCGGAGGGCATAAGCATCCGGTCGACTACCATGCAATGCCTTGGGCGGTTTTCAGCTCACCCCAGGTGGCGGGTGTTGGAAAAACAGAAGAGCAGCTTAAGGCGGAGGGCGCAAAATATGCCGTTGGCAGGTACGAATACGGCAGGACCGCGATGGGCCTTGCATTGCAGGAAGAGGGGCTTGTGAAGGCGCTAGTGGAGCGAAAAACGGGCAAAATCCTGGGCTGCTTCATTATAGGCCCGGAAGCGTCCATCCTGATTCATGAGGTCGTTGTGGCGATGAAATCCGGTGATGGCTCTTTGGCCGCCATCCGTGATGCGGTGCATGCGCACCCGGCGCTTTCGGAAGTGGTTCAGCGGGCGTTCAACGCGATTGAAATTTGAGGGCATATTGCCCTTCCTGTAATCGCCCCGTCCCCAATAAGGCTCAATCAGCCCTAGCTGATAAAGGGTGCCGGCCTTTCTTTACTTAACATTTCCTTCTATTCCTACGTTGTCGCAAATTTAACGACAAATCCGTATTAGCGCGAGTTACCATATACTAGTGGTTAAAGCGAAAGGGATGGGACGTTGCGTCCGTTGGAGGTGATTTAGATGAGCCTTTTCGAGGACGTGCATCCGATGCAGGGTGCGCCGGCGCTTGCGGTGCTGTTTGCACTGTTTGCGCTTGGTGGAGGGGCAATTGGCAGCATGGGCGAGCTCATAACGAGCCCGGCGGCGCTGCTCTTGCTGGTAGTGATAGTTGGTGCAACCTATGGGCAATAGATCCTCTCCCATATCTAGGTATCGGGACTAGCTGTAGCGTCCGTTTTTTTCCAATCCCCTGCCGATCCTGATTCCAACAAGAACCCCCAAATTCTAAATAAACCATTTGACACACACTTCCGGAGAGTGCGCGTTAGGGAAGCAGTGGCAAAATATGCCGAAGATCCCCGGATATGAGCCAAGGTACCGGATGTGCATGCCCATTAGTTTCAGGAAACCGTAGGTAATATAAATTCCATGCGTGTGGAAAATAGGAAACGTCCATTCCTTGGGAATTATTGGCGGCGGGGGCTAATACAAGCATGATGCAGAACAAAACACACTTGGCAATTTTTGCCCTAGTTGCCGCCATAGCGCTGTATTTTGCAATTTCATTCCTGACTCCGGGGCCTTCCTGCAAGCCGCAGACAATGAACCTCACTATCCAGAGCTTTACGGAAGGGGACGGAAGGTATGGCTGGAATGTCGTATTCAATGATGGCAGGAAGGGGATTTTGGAATCGGACCGCTTCCCTAATTCGCTCGAATACGCGGTTTGTTCCGAATGCTCCGACGGGATCCTTAGGTGCAAAAAGCCTTATGGATAAGGATAAGATCATCCTCGAAATGATCGGCGGCCGCAGTGGCAAATTGCTTGATGTCGGGGGCGGAAACGGCATTCTTGGGACAAAACTCCCAAAGGGCATCGAATACATCAACCTGGACTGGTCGAAGTATGCAACTATCAAATGCGACCTGAACAAGGGCAAAATCCCATTCAAGAGCCGCTCCTTTGACATCGTCATCTGCAGCGAAGTGTTGGAGCACCTATTCAATTCAAGAGCGATACTTAAGGAAATTAAAAGGGTCGTGAAGAAAGGGGGGATCGTAATATTCACGATGCCAAACGAATACAACCTGTACCTGAGGCTCAGGTACCTATTCGGGGAGAACACCGCCCATAATAAGCCCTTCCAGGGGAATGGGGAACAGCACGTCAACCTCCCCCGCGTAAAGGACATATTGGATTTTATCCGCGAGGAGTTTGAACCAGTAGAGGTCAGGTACCTTTTCATCAGCCATAAGAAATATTTCTTTGATCCGCTCATCAACGCCCTCGCCCAGGTAATGCCCACCTTGTTTTGCCGGAATGTGATCATTAGGGCAAAGGGCTGAGTGCGTTAATCCAATCGATTCAATCCGGCTTATTCCCAGTGTAAATCACTTCACACTCGCTGATTCTCTTAATAATTGGACTTAGGCGCATCTTCATCCAAATCTAGGTGCAAAAGAAGCCATCACCCATGCGGCATATGCTTGGGGCAGCCGGGTATATATTTTCTAGGTAATTTATGTGCAAAGTCCTCAATTGCGAAACGCTTTTCAACACGCACGCACTAACCCCATCATGAGGTTTGCAGCCTTGCTAATGTTATTGTTCCTGCCCCTGCTGCTATTTGGGTGCGTCAAAAAGGAGGTACTGGCGACCCCTCAGCCTATAATCGCCGCATCGCCTACTCCAACACCCATTCCCCCAGATGAACTATCATGCGAAAAGCGGGATGCATCCTTGATCGATTCGTGCTATCTTGAGGAGGCTAAAAGCGCCAAGAGCGAAGTTGCGTGCGGAAAAATCCGGGATGTTTCGCTTAGGACGGAATGCCTCACATTCATCGCCAAATACACTAAAATATATGATATCTGCGACAAAATCAGTTACGAATCGGAAAAATACAAGTGCTACTCGGAGGTGGCGCATGCCAAGGATGACGTCGCAGTATGCTACAAGATCCCAAGCAGTCAGGAAAAGGATGAATGCCTTGGCCGTTTCGCTGACCCCTCGGCGGATGCGGCAAAATGCGAGGCCATTTCATTGGTGACCAAGAGGAATTCGTGCCTGCTTGAGCTCGCGCAAAGGCTGAACCAGCCTTCGGTTTGCGAAAGGATGCTGGGTGCGCTGGAGCGCGACAGCTGCAGGCAGGGGATTGCAGTCAGGATGAACTACCTGTCAATCTGCGATGAGATTGAAAACCAGGACCGTGCAAGCAATTGCTACATCAAGATCGCCCAGATAAGGAATGAAGTGGCCATTTGCGAAATGATCAACGAACCACCAGAGGGCAAATCCCTCTGCTATGTTAGCATGGCAAATGCCACCAACAGCTCGGCACTGTGCGCAAAAGCGCAAATAGAATCCTACCGCAAGTATTGCTACGATTTGTTTGCAATCAAATACCAGCAGAAGATATGCGCCACCTATAATCAGGAGTTCAACCCCAATTTGGAATGCGAGAAAATTATGGCCGCCAAATTCCCCTCTAAAAAATGCACCCTCGACATCGGCATCCCGGAAAGCGCACCCGATGGGTTTTGCTGGTTGTGCAGGGTTAAATGCGCCGCCTAAGGCCGGATGGCTCTGCGCCAAACATTCCTATGCAATAGCACCATAGCAGCCGGCTTTCTTATCCTCATCCATGATGCGCATGCATGCGTAGGCTTCACGGAACTCCCTGCCCACGCGGTCAAAGCAGGCATTCCTTGAGGGCTGGGATTGCGGATCCTTCGGGATCCTTTCGCATTTGGCGGTTTCGCCCAAAGTCCTCTCGGAGCTCTTCAGGCATTCATTCACCACGGTTGTACTCTCGGCAAAATAGCAGCCGCTGGAATCGACAACTGATGGGCTGGGGGAAGCGTTACTCGGGGCTACGTTCTGGATAGGATAAAACGACCACATTATCATTATAAGCCCCAATATGAATAAACCGGCAAATATTTTCCAGGACATAAAAATATTTCCGAAGGGCGTTTAATAAGGATTTGCTATTTAGGGCGAGGTCCTAGTCAGCATAAGGATGGCGGAATAGCACCCATCCCTCACGCTTGAAATGTTGAGCGGAAGGCAGTACGTGCTGTTCCCAAGGGCGATGGCCACGTCACGGATGCAGTTTTCCTTGCCAAGGAGGTTGGCTGAGGTGACATTTTCGCAGACCGTAACGGTCCTGTTGATCCTGGCATAATCCGAATAGCAGGTGTCCCTAACCGAGGGCTCCTTGAAATTGAAGCATGCAACCGGCAGGTCATAAGTGGCGGTGAAAAAATAATTGCATTCATCCTCCGCTCCCCGATCCCCCATCTTTGCGCAAAGCGTCTTGTTGTGGGCGTATTTTGCCATGGTGAAGAGGCACTCGTCCCTTATGCTGCCGTTTAGGAAATAGCAATAGTCCACTTTCCTTGTGCGGTTGGCGATGTCGAAGATGCAATAATCCCCCAATTCATCGCCAGCCTTTTGGCAAAGCGCTATGTCCAGCGTTTTCCCAGCAACTGATGCATAGCACTTTAGCTTATCATCCCCGAGGGGGATATACGAGCACGGGCCGGTGCCGTTCCTGGAAAGCGCCTCATTCAGGTAGCAGGATGTCCTTTTGCTTGGCTCTACTGACCCGCATCCTGCAGCCGAGCCCGGGTCAATTACGCTATCCCGAAGGCAATATTCCCTTAATTCCAATGATTTGATTCTTTCGCAATGTGCGGAATTCTTGGAAGCCTTGGCTTGGAAGTAATAACAATTATCCTTCTCGCTCAATCCGCTTATTTTTTCGCAAAGGGACGGATTCCTTTCTGCAATCGACAAATTGTAATAGCATGCGTCCTTTCCCCCCGAGCCATCAACATATATTTTGCAGGGGTCGGGCGCCGGAATGAGCCTTGGAAGCCCCGCAATCACCGATGGGATCACATTGGCCACATCACTGATTTCCTTTTTGGGGGATACCGAAATGCAGCTTAGAAGCAGCAGCACGCCGATAAGGCCAATCCAGACGGTGCGCATAAGGGAAGCACGGAAAAATAAGCCGGAGGGGGTATTTATTCGGGGATGTTATTGGCGCCCGAGCCAATTGGGAATTAGTGCGGGAGGAATAAGGAAAAAAGAAAAAATAGGCCACTCCTTTTCTTTGCCAAAAGCCGTTTTGAGGAGGGGGATGCTTCGGGGTGGTAGCGGGGGAACCTGGGTTCCCCCAAGACGTCCCTAGTGACCTATCATGATTGACCTTTGCGATTCAAGCCTGTGCAGCCGGAACTTGTACAATTCCCAGAAGTAGGTCGCCGCGCCAAGCGCAACTATCCCTGCAACGGGGATGGTGAATAGCAAGTAGAGGCCGGAGACGAGCGAAATGACCGCGTACCCCCTGAACTTGATGGCCTCCTTCCAGATATCAAGGAACCTTGCGATGTAATCCCACCTCGAGCTGTGCTTGAGGAACGGCTGCTTCGCATCCGCGAGCACCGAAGTCATCTGCACAGGGGGCATGTTGTCTTCGTTCATAATTTTTCACCATCATTTTTTTCTTTACAGCTTTCTCAAAGTGTCGATATAAGTGGCTTTACCCTCCACCAATCCACTGACCAGGTCCTTGCAAGCTCCTTTTCGCTCCAGTAGTAGCCTACCAGGTATGCGAATACGCCGGCAAGGTAAACATTTATCGTAAAACCTATGATCATGAGCGCAAAGCTGAACCAAGCCATGAAATACGCCCTGTAAATGGCGCCGGGCGCGCCGTTCTTGTAATCCTCGTCAAGCACATCGTTCATGAGCTCCGCCCTAGTCTTCACGAACATCGAGTTGACCGGCTTCCCATCACCCTGCACGTCGTTTGCCGCCATGGGCATGTACATCGGAAGAACGCGCTTGCCCTCGTTTTCAGGGATGTGCGTCTGGTGCTGCGTGGACCACGGCCGCAGGTTGTCGGCATTGTAGGGATTAAGGCCCTCCATCTCATGTGTCATGTGCGGCTCGCCGGCATGTGCATGCTGATGGCCATGGTCGCCGCTACGAATGATGTGCCTTATCTCTTCCAGATTCCTAACCTGAATTGGCTTCCTCATTTTTGTTCACAATTTTTTGTTATTTTCAAGCCTCTCCCGTCAAAACCAAAAACAAAGCGTAAATCAAGCCGATCGCGAGCAGGGTGTATACCTGCCGGTGCTTGAGGCCAAGAAGGCTTGCCCTGCCCCCCATCCCGTTCTCATAGGAGTCCGGTTCCTCGTCCTTTACCGGCCTTATGGGGGTCACTTCCTCAAGGAGTGCCATTCCCTGCACGATGAGGCTGTTTCCCCTAAGTTTTGTTTCGCCGCTCATATTTATTCACTTTTTTTCAATTTACTAAATGTGAACGGGACGACCAGGATTTTGTGTTCGCCCAATCCGACCTTTCCCCTAGTCCACAAGGACAAGCGACCTGTATTTTCCGAACTTCGCATACACGAACTTGTCCATCCATGCAACGTTCCGGTATTTGGCGCCGAGCATGATCATCAAAAGCCCAACTGGCGCAAATACGCTAAGCATCAAGATACCTCCAGCTGTGAAAAGGATTGCAAATATCCAGAAGCGCTTATTGTCTGACCAGTATGCAATGTATTCGTTGAGATAGTCCCACCGGGTCGCGGCCCTCATGTGAGCCCTGACTTTCGGGTCCATCTCCACGTATGCAAAGGTCTTCATGGGAAGGTTTACGCCCTCCTTTTTGCCCGCGGCATCGCTCCTGGTAAGGCCTATCACTTCCTGCTGATGTCCGGGTAAAACGGTTTCTGGCATATATTTTCATCTTTTTTTCTTTTCTTTTTTCAAATTTTCAGGGGGTTTGGGCAATGAGTGAGAACTAAGGGGGATGTGCCCCCTTGGGTCTTACGTACCTTCCAATAGCCACCTGTGCCTTGGCTGCACGATTGCATAGAAGTAATAAAACTTGTATTTGCCGTAAAAGTAACCAGCGGCCAAACCTGCCACAGCTGCAAGCAAAATGTTCACATTAATCAAGAACAGCGCAGCTACTGCTGAGATATAGGTTGCCGCACGGGTCGAATTGTAAAGCACCCAGTGCGTGATCTTCTCATTCATGAATCCCTGCCTTGTAACGACCTTGATGACTCCAGTGCCACTTTTCGCGCTGATATCAGCGGGAAGGAACATCGGGGTGACCTGGAACTCCTTCTTGGGCTCCTGGATAGGCGCCTGCAGGCTGGGCCCGATCTGCTTTAACTGTGCAAAGGATACTTTGTGTACCATAACTCACTGCAATTATTATGGCCAAGGTTATATATAAACTTACCGGTAGTAACATTCTAACATATAAGAAACCATATAGACCTGCTAGTAACAGCTACAGGCAGGCGTAATGCGCTAGATGTTGGAAAATCTATGCAGGAACCATTTTATTAGCTTTATTTTCAAAAAGAAGGTAGATAATTGCTTATTTTGGCAAGAAAAGGTTAAATTTTACTCCATTATTCACTCTCAAATAGGCAAAATGTTTGGTGAAAACGAGACAAATTTGGGCGTTAAAATTCACTCTTAATTGGGCAAAACGAAGGGCAAAAAAGTGATGGAATTAGGCGTTAATATTTACTCTTAAACGGGAAAGGGGAACAGTTACTTTCAAAAGGGAAGGGGGAAAGTTTACTCTTAAAAGGGAAATATGCGGTTCAAACCAATATTTTTGCGCCCTCCTGTTCAACAATTAGGGTGGTTTCAGCCTGGGAGACAAAGCAGTCCTTCTGCGCTTCCTTCAGGACCGGGTAGGAATGCAAAATTCCCTGCTTTTCAAGGTCGCTAAGCGCAAGCCGGAGCATGGGAATGTCCTTGAACCACCGGGCGGCAAAGGGCATTGTTAAATGCTCTGCTGCAACACGTGTGAGCAATTCGCGGCTTTTAGGCATCCTTACTGCCATGTTGGCATGCGGCTCAAGCGAATAGATCTGGCAGTAATCGCCTTCGTTCACATAGCCTTTTCCGGTGCTGGTGAAGGGCTCGATTGCAAAAACATCCCCTTCCTTCAAGGTGTAGCCGCCCCTGGCGACATTTGGGATTTCTATGCCTGCATGCAAATTGTATTGCTCAAGCGAATGGCCGCAGAGGTTCTCCACAGGCTTGAAACCGTACTCCTTGATGGTTTTTTCGATCTCTGTTCCAATATCCTTCACATTCACGCCTGCCTTTACGACACTTAACGCATTTTGCAGCGCCAGTTCAGCGGCCTCTATTTGCCTCGCATGCTCATTGGAGGGATTATAGGAAAAAGCAGTATCAATTGCATACCCATCAATCATGACCCCGAAATCTACCTTTACCAAATCCCCATCCGAAATTATGCGGGCATCGATTGCCTCGGGGGAGTCATGCGCAGCATTCCCATTGATTGAAATGTTCACCGGGAATGCGGGCTTGCCGCCCTCCCTTTTAATCTCCGCTTCCATGGTCTCGGCGATTTTCAGGAAGCCCCGTTCCTTCTTCACAAGCTCCCGGCCAAATTTCATTATCCGTTTCGTGATTTCGCTTGCCTTCAAGTAATTCTTTAGCGCCTCCTCTTCCAGCATGGAAATCGGAACTATAGGTGTGCCAATATTTTTTAACCCGCCCTTGGGGAGCTCATCCATTTAATACCGATGATTTACAACATTTTTATCACCAGTTAACTTGTCGTGCTGTTTGCCACCCTATTATTTTCGTCATGAGGGGAAAAGCAAAAATAATCATGAACTTCGTAAAGCAATTGAAAAGGTTTTTAAGCCGGGAAAGAGTAGGGGATGGAAATTGGTTTTAATTAGGGAAGGAGGGAAATATGCCAGAACGCAAATACCAATCAAAAGGAGGCAATAATTTCAAGGGCCGGGGGCTCCGAGTTGGGGAGCAAAGCGGGGTCATTGTGGGAAACCAGCCTTCCGGAAAGCCAAGCGGCCTAAAAATCGGAGGCTTCATAATAAAGTGGGATTATCTCCTGATCCTATTGATGGCGCTTTCCCTTGCCGGCTACTTATATTTGAAGCACATGATTTTCGGGGTGATGACGCTCCTCTTTCTCCTTAGCCTATTCCTTCGCGACGCCATGCCCGCTAGGAGCGATTCA
>DATDZF010000100.1:0-19099 GCA_035288785.1 Candidatus Norongarragalinales archaeon | reverse complement strand
GCCCAGATCCGGTAGAGAGCGTAAGCAAATGCGAGGTTCATGAGGAAAAAGGGCGCGTATGTGGTCAATAGCAAACCCATCTCAAAATCGTACTTTAGGATGGCAAGCGCAATAGCAAGGAACATGAAGAAGAAGTTGATCGCATCGGGGATCATCCTTGCCTTCAGGTCAAAATAGAACACCAGCGCTATGAAAAAAAGTATTATGATTTCCCACATTTTAGGAATTACCCCTTGTAATTTTGGATGCCATAGGTTCATTGGCTCAAACGGCAGCGGAACTGCCCATCAATCATACCTGAATCGCTATTCCAGAAACATTCCGATGACACCTATGGGGCAACTACGTTTCCCCACTCGTGTCGCCTCTCCCCTTCCTTCATTTGCTATTCCAGAAACATTCCGATGATGGCGTTGCGGTCGGCCTCGATCCTTGACGAAACCACATCGGCAACCTCCTTGATCTGGGTGGCAATCGAGATCCCGGCCAAAACGATCACAAGCCCAAGCGCTACGAGAAGAATGTATTCGGTGGAAGTTTGCCCCTTCTGGTCCATGGTGAATCAACGTATTACCTAAGGAAAAGCCGTATTTAAAACTACTTATTACGAATTCCGGAATATTCGCATTGCCCCGGATTAGGAAGTAAATTCAACCGCTACACGCAAGCTAGGCATCTGCAAAAAAACGGATTCTTCAAGACCGCAATTTCTCAGCGTTCATCTTGTCCTCAAAGCAAGGTTATGGGCCAATGGAGTGCACCAGGTCGAACTGGACGGAGAGGAAAATGCAATACAGCAGCACCAGCATGATGCCCTCCCTTCGCGAGAGCTCCTTTTTGCGGTACGCGAAGAAGAAGACCAGAAGGAACGCGAACACCATGAATCCGTATGCGACAAGGAACTTCTCGAAGCTGAAAATGAGCGTCCCACCGATGATTGCCGCCATCCCCAAAACGAAGGTCAGCTCGGTGACAAAGCTGCCGATGAGGTCGCCCCATATCACCTCCTCCTCCCTTGCGCGAAGTGCGCTTAGGTCAACTGCGAATTCAGGTATGGCGATCCCAAGCGACAAAATGGTGAAGCCCATGAGGATGGGGTTGATGTTGAAATCCTTCACGATCACTATCGCAGAATCAACGATGAAATTGGAGGCTACGTAGGCAATCAAAAGGAGCCCCAGGAGCTGCGCAACTGCCCACCAAAGGCTCTTGACCTGCAGCCCTTTCATGAAAATCTGGTGCGTTGTCTCCTCCTCGCGCCTAATGAGCGCCTCCTGCTCCTTGATGTTGTAAATGTACATCAGGTAAACCACGAGAAGTAGCAGGCCTTCAATTGCGCTTACCCTCCCGTCGAACATCAGGAAGAACGGGATTGCGAACACGAAGAAAAGCCATCCGAAGTTCTCGATCACGGTGGTTTCCCTAACAACGAAGTTGCCTTTGATGATCGTAACAAATCCAAGCACCAAGCAAATCACGATGATGTTGGCTCCAAGAATCGTGCTTAACACGAGTTCGGCCTGGTTCTGGTATGCCGCTTGGGTGCTGACGAACAGGTCCGGCAAGGAGGTCCCAAGGCCAAGCACCACGAAGCTGAGCAGGAATTTGGGGAACTTGAGCCTTGTCGAAATGCCTGTCAAAAGATCCACAACGCGGCTGCTGGTGACACCAAGCACCAGCAATGCTATAAGCAAGGTTGTGATGCTGCCGGTAAAACCCATTTCATCTCCTGTGAAAGGCAATTGTAATGAGTTACCTTCCGAGGTTTAAAATGATAACCCTTTTCTCCAGAATTAGCCGGCATGGCGGGATGGGATTATCGCCTGGCTTGTACGGGGGCTTTCGATATTATTACACCAATAGGGCTTTTCGGTATGCCGCCCGTTATTCGAATCGTTTAAATAGCTTATATCCATAAAGTTATCGCGACATATACTCGTTTTACCGGTGATAATCATGGGCATCTTCGACTTGTTCGGCTCGAAAGCAGTTCCGCTGGACCAGATGTTCACAATGGTTTCGGAATTCCACCCCTTCAAGCTTACTGCAAACAAGGCGGATTCAATTGACCTCGAGGTAAGGCTGACAAACAACCTGGATAAGGAAGTGCTCACCTCAGTTGTGGTGCAGGTCCCAAAGCCCCTTGGCCTTGACAAGAGCGGATTCATGCAGCAGCGGGAATTGCGCCTTGGAACCCTCCAAGCCCACGAGACAAAGGACATCAAGGTGCAAATCTATTCCGGCCAGCGCGTCTCGAAGGGGACGTACCCGGTGATGATCTTCGCAATATCCCACTACCGCGACTACAGCTACATACTGAATGAGATGAGGAAGCGCGTTGAGCTTAGGGTCGTGTGATTACTTCCTTTGCGTCCGCAGGTCAAGTTCCCTCATTCTCGTCAATGCAGCAACCATGTCGTTTGGCGAAAACGCCATGCGATACTTGCTATCCGTCGGCATTTCCCTTCCCAGCACCCAATAGGCCGAATGCATCCTTGCACCTTCGCGAGCAAGATGACCGTTGACTAGGTCAAAAAGCTGCCTATTCGTTACCCTCCGTTTCTTTCCTAGGTATCTTTTAAGATGGGCCATAATTTGCTTCGGATGCCTAACGACGGGCACAACTTCCGAGCTCCGGAAGAGCACGTCAATTTTTTTTGCCCAGATCGGATCCAATCCTCGCCGCTCCCCCTCGCGCTGGAGCTTCGAAAATAGCACCTTATGGACATAATCCCTGCCGTTGGGCTCTTCGGCCATAAAAATCAGGAATCACTTCCTGTACCTATAAGAATATGGCATCGGCTTTTCCGGCGTTGCGGGCTTGTCCTCCTCCAGGTCATCCGCAGTCGGGGCGGCACCGGTGGATGAGACGATTATGATCTTCTCGACCGCCTTCACGGAGCGGTACATGACGGTCTTCTCGCGGAAAACGCGCTTGGCCTCCTCCTTCGAGGCAACCTTGATTGGCTCGAGCGTAAGCCTTACGACCTCGCCCTTCTGGAGGTCCAAGATCACATCGTATACCTTCCCCACGAACTGGGCGTTGTCCGTGTAAATGTCCATCCCAATCAGTTGCGAGAGCTTTACCGTCATTTTTACCACCTGTGAAGCGTAAACGCTAGTAAAACTATCAATAACATATTTAAAAACGTGATGTTTGTGAGAGCGTGTTTCGGAGAGGGGGAAAGGCGATAAAATCTGCTTGAAAGGGCAACCGGCAAACCGATATTTTCCGGCCAACTTCCGCCGAATGCTTTTATTAATTTGTCCCGCCAATCCATTCCAGATGCGGTTGTGTTTCAGTGGCAGAATTCGACACAAAAGGGGCAACTACGTTTCCCCTACTCGTGTCGCCTCTACCCCTTCCTTATTTTATTGTTTGCCACTGTAAACAAAACGATGCGGTTGTGTTTCAGTGGCAGAATTCTAGCTTCCCAACCCCATTTTTCTTTCTTCCAAAGAAAGAAAACTAGGGGTCCAAAAGAAAGAAGGATTTCGATCCCTTTCCCTGAAAAAGCTGGAGACCCGGGTTCGATGCCTTGCCCCTTTCTTTTCCAAAAGAAAGCGGCGGTGGCTCCGCCGTAAAGAAAAGGTTTTCATTTTAGTATCGACGGAGCAGCGAAAATCCCGGCAACCGCACTTTCTTGTTTTGGGGGGGCACTCGCAACCTTTAAAAATTAGCTTTTAGATAAGAAATGACGCTTTTTTACTAGTTATAGCCGCTATAGCGACAGGTGTGACCATGACAAAGCATCCACATATCGAATTCACCAAATACGAGAAGGCCAGGATAATCGGCGCGCGCGCATTGCAGCTGGCAATGGGCGCTCCTTGCCTTGTCAAAACCCCCAAGGGGATGTTCAATGCCGTCAAGCTTGCATTATTCGAGCTGGAAAAGGACGCCTTGCCGCTGCAGGTCGTAAGGCAGACTATTTAAGGTGGGAAAAATGGAAATCAAGGTACTAAAGGACGAGGACAATTACCTGGAGCTCATGCTGATGGAGCAGGATGTCGGGTTTAGCAACCTGATTGTTAGCAAGCTCCTGGAAACCAAGTCCGTGACGTTTGCGGCAAGCTCCTATGAGCATCCATTGAAGGGCAACCCCATACTCAAGATCAAGGCAAAATCCCCCCACAAGGAGCTCAAGCATGCGCTCAAGGGCGTTGTTGAAGACGTTGAGGAGTTCCAGAAGGCGCTCAAGAAGGAATTGAAGTAATTCAAGCTAAATTTAGCCGGCCAGGAATTCAATCTGCATATCCCTAGACTAATTCATAGCTCAAGCCGGCTTCCTTCAACTTGGCTATCAGCCCGTCCCTTAGGGTTGCATTCATGCTCTTCTTTTCTATTAGCGCGACCTCTATTTTTTCCTCACTCTTAGCAAGCGCCTGCATCAAAACATCCGGGGTAATTTCCTCCAGATAGTGCTTTGAGCAAACGTAGGCGAACTCATATTTGCCCCCCAGCTCCATTTTTACAAATTTGGCGCAGTAATGCGTCCCTCCAAAGCCAATTGCGGTTCTGGCGCCCGGATCCGCCTTTTCCCCCTTTTTCCATTTCGAGCAAACTTCCATGATGCAATCCGCCATTAGGATCCCCGCACCCTCATCAGCATATTCCTTTTCCGTGCTCCCGATTTCCACGAACAGGATCGGCGCTTCCAGGGGAGTTGGGCCATGGTGCGTTGCCTCCATGAAGAAGGGGAAATTTTCAAGCGTATGGGAAGCGAGGTAGGTGGAAGCGATTTTCAATGCAGATGCAGAGGAATGGGCCAATTCGCTCGGGTTCCCACCCAGTTTATTTCCCGCCCCGAAATTGCCGCACGTGTGCGCCGTTACCGCCGGCGAATTGGCCTCGCTCTTGTGGGTAGAGGCGATGACCAAAAGGTCGGCGTCGTTGAAGAGAGGATAATCCTTCAAGTAATCGGAAAAAATATGCAGGGTTGTGAGTTCGACCAGCTTCAGCCCATCCTTTTCCCAGCATTTCCATTCAAACTTTCCATCCCCGCTTAAGATACTTCTTGCTTCAACAAACCCGTGCTTTGCTACCAGCTGCTTTGCAATAGTTTCCCCGGCGAGGTTCCCTTTGCTGAACGCGATGAGCGGCATGGGTTATTTGGAATTGGACAGGTTAAAAAATCGCGGTGTTGAGGTATTTATCAGGTATTAATATCGGCCGCAAAAGGCCTACCCAAGAGCATTTCCATGGGAATTGACGACGACCCGCTGGATAGGCAAAAACGGATCTCAAGCTGGGATCAGGGGCCGATAACCAAATCCAATGTGCTCCTGGTGGGCGCAGGCGCGCTTGGCAACGAGGTTGCAAAATCGCTTTGCCAGCTGGGGGTTGGGAAAATAACACTCGTCGACGATGATTCAATTGTGAGGGCAAACCTCAACCGGTGCATTTTCTTCACGGAAGAGGATGCCGCGGCTGGCAGGTTCAAGGCGGAGGTGATTGCGGAAAGGGCAAGAAGGCAATACCCCCTCACCAATATATCCTATGCGATCCGCAAAGTGGAGGAATTGAAGGAGGATTTTTACCTGGAATTCGATGTTGCCTTCTCATGCCTCGACAATTTGAATGCCAGGCTGCACCTTAATGCGCAATGCTATGGCAAAATCCCACTCATCGATGGGGGCACAACCGGCTTTTTGGGGAAAGTGCAGGTAGTTAAATCACCCTCCAGCTGCATCGAATGCTCGATGAGCAAGAAGGACTATGACCTGCTCTGGCAAAAATACAGCTGCGTTGGGGAGGTGCTTGACTTCATTGATCCCAAGATGCCTGCGCTTTCAACAACAAACAGCATTATTGCCGCGATCCAGGTGAACGAATTCATCAAATTGCGGCTTGATTCCCTGAAAAGCGAAAACAACCTGATTGGGAAATATCTCCTCTACGAAGGGAGGAGGAATACGCAGCTCATATTCGATGTTCCAAAAAGGGGCAAGTGCCCGGTCCATTCAGTATGAGATGTCAGTTATCTGCTTGAAGGCCTCCTCGACCTTGAAATCCGCGCCCCCTCCGCCGAGCTTTCTCCCGCACCTGACGCATTTGGTATCATCGGCAATGATCGCCTCGAAGCAATCCTTATGGTAGGGCGCTCCGCAAAAGCAGTGGCCGTACTTGGGGTTGTGCTCCTCCTGCTTGACGGAGATCATGAAGCCGGTTTTGCACAGCTCGCATTTCTCCCCGGAGATTTCGATTTCTGCGGCTTTTGTAGACATTTCTGAAATTACCCGGTTGTAAAATGGCTTTTTCGGGCCGGAGAGGGGTTTTTGCCCGGCTGTTGGCAAAATCCTTTCGGCCGGCGCGGTCATTTCCTCCCCCTCTGCTTTCATGCCCTTTTTTGGCATGTGCCGCTCAACGAAGGGGGAGGTTTTTTTCAAAAGCTTCTTTTGCTCATCCGTTGGCCCGTAGCGCCGCATGAGGTCCATGATGTCAATCGTCTCTTCCTGCCTTTTCTCTTCCGGAAGCTCCTGAATTTGCACATGCCGCTGCTCAATTTCCTTCCAGAGTATTTCAACTGGCAGCTTCGCTTGTATTGTATGGGAAAAATCGACCGGCTTGGAGTCTGGAGATTTGATGGCAGAGCCATCAATTATGGCCTGGCTTTCCGAATCAACCCGCTTTTCATCCTTTGCAAGGGTTTTTTTCTCCTTCCTCCCAAGCCACGAATCCGCGGCCTTTTTCCATTTTGGCGAATAATAATTCACTCCCCTCATGCTCAGGAAAACGGATTTCAGGTCCTGGGAAATGGAAAGATAGCCATTTTCCCCAAGAGCCCTGAGCCTTTCTTGGAATTCGGCTTCGCCGACATTGAATATGCCCCTTATTTCCTGAACATCAGTCTTTCCCTCTTTTAGAAGCTGCAATAGGATGAAGTCAAACCGCTCAAGCCTCATTTTGATGCCTTCCTTTTTCGGGATTGCAATTGCCCTTTTCTTCCTTGCGCCCTTCACTTTCTTCTCAACGGCCGCTGCCTCCTTTGGCGGCTCCAATTCAACCCCTATTTTTTCCTGCACTTCATCCATGATAATCACGATAACGGCAATCCCCTACTGCCACTCCCGCCTATTCATTATTTCTTTTCAACAACAGCGAAACTAACTTCATAATACGCATTCCTATCAACCCTAAATACCCTCTCCTGCATCCGCTTGCCCTCCTTTTTCAGCGGGTCCACTACCATTGCGATGTTGAACGGCTCCGAGAAGAACTTCTGCTGCGTATTGACATCAGTTGCGGAAAGCCAGCAGCCATATGACGGGTGCGAATGGATCCAGCCAACGATCAGCTTCCTATCCCTGAAATGCGAAACAAACGCCTTGGAGAGCTCGGAAAATGCAATCCGGTTGAACTTTACGGATACCGCAGTGGAATTGTTGCTTGCGGTGATGAAGCTATCGACCATCACATATTCTGAACCCTTCCATTTGCACACATCGCCGACAAGGAGCCCAAGCGCCTCCCGCCCACCCTTTGCCGCATCGGCCATGATGCGCTCCGCTTTTTCCAGAGCGGAATTCGAGATATAGACATCGTATGAAGGTTCCATTTTTACCACGGATCCGAATGGATCAGACCTGCAGGAAAGGCCAATTCATTCAAGGCCTATTGCACGCCTGAATTTCTTGCCCAGATTCCCGCGCTTCCGTTGGTCCTCGTGAATGCGTTTGTTCAATTCATCCCCTTCCAAGGGAGGCGAAACCGGCGTGATGTCAGCTAGCATGTCCTCGCGCAGCTTGTCCCGTGCGGAATCAACCAATTCACGCTTCTCATGCACCCGTTTGCCGATAAGCACATTTTCAGGGCTTTTGTTATCAATCAATAGCGAATAATCCCGCTCCTCAACCACTTTGGGCTTTTTGGGGCCCTGCATTTCCTTCTTTTTCTTCTCCCGAACCTCGACTACCCGCGGCCTTCCCATGTTCATTACCAAAATGGATATAGAGGCGAAGGGATTAATATCCTTTCGCGCATCATTAACTTATCGCACCAACACAGGTGGTTTTGATGGCAGAATTCAACATCACGGTTTCGCATACGACCAGCGGCAAGGAAACGGTTTTGGCAGTTGAGGGCGAATTCACGGTCTCATCGGTCCTCGAAGTGCTGACCGAATCCCTCCAGCTAAAAGACCGCTTCGTTCTTGCCACCCAGGACAACAAAATCCTCAATCCGGAGACGTCCTTGCAGGAAGCCGGGATAAAGGAGAACGACACGCTATTGCTGATGCCAGACCCTACAGGGGGATGAGCATGACTGCAAGTGAAACCCGCCCTCAGGCGGATACCCCTGGAAACGAGGAACACGCCCTTGTCGATTTCATTTCCAAAATGAACAGAAGGCCAATAGAGCAATTGCGAGCAAAGGCGATTGGAATAAGGAATGCACCCCTAATTAGGGGCTACATGGCCGAAAAGCAACTCTGGCTGCATGTGCCTAAAGAACACGAGGGTGCTTTTCAAAGGATCCTAGAGGAGGAGGGCATTGCCTTCCAGCGCACCCTAAGAGTAAGCCCCGGAACGCCGCGCGCATTCTCGATTCCCGAATCCCACCACGTTCAGGACTTGTTCCATCGTTTAAGGCATTATTTCAAGGAAATCCATCCGGAAGCGCATATCCACGACCATCCAGAATAGGGGCTAGTCCTCCAGGTCCGATCAATCCGGACAGTATTAAATTCCACCCGCAACCACGCCCGCCCCCATTTTTAATCCTTCCTTTGCAATCTTCTAAAGTGAGCAAAATGCCCCAGCTTCCCGAAGCGGTTTTCCAGCGCCGTTTGCAGGCGGAATTTAGTGAGATGCAAAAAGCCGGCTTCAAGTTCTTGGCAAACCCCTCAAAAATGGGCTACGAGATCGAACTGAAGGCAAAGGCATTGCAACGGGTCGGTAGCGCGATTTCGGTCCGGATGGAGCACAAATTCCGCATTTCCTTGAAACGCTCCTACCCCTATGCCGGCGGATTCGAGGTGGTATGGCTCACCCCGATATTCCATCCGAACATCAACGACAAGGACGGCAAGGTATGCATCCACATCCTCAACGACTGGGCGGCATCGCAGACAATCGCTGCTCTCGTGAAGGGGATCGAGCACATGCTCACCCACCCGAATGTGAAAAGCCCCCTTAATGTGGAGGCCGGCGAATATTTCTACTTCCATCCGGAATTGATCGAGAACAAGTTTGAGAATGTTGAACGGGCAAATAAGCCAAAAATCCTCACTCAAAAGTGAAAATCGTGAAGAAACCAAAGATCGTTTCAATCAAGGAGCGCAAAATGAGGCAAAAGGAGCCGCCTTCCCTAAAAACGCACAGGTTCATCCATTCCTACTCGCCCAAAATAGGCTGATTTGAAGCGGGCCTAGAATGCCGATTCGATAAGCCCACATGGAAAACTTGCCTCCATAAATCGGAAATGATTTTTATGATAAACGAATCCGCAATAAAATCCGCCGTGCAGCAGATCCAGCGCAGCGAAAGCGAGCAGCAGCGGATCGCAAAAAAACTGCGCGATGGGGGCCAGGAGACCGCTTTTAGGGAAGCGCATGAAAGGAAGCTCACATTCGATGTGGAAGATGTCGAGGTAAACGGCAAAATTGCTGCGGTTGACGGCGGCCTGCTCGCCGAGGAACTCCATTCAATCGACATAGTGCTAACGCGCGCTGCTGCAGTGGTTTTTGAATACGAGAAATCGAAGCTCAAAAAGCACCACTACCACCCCTCCTCGTTCCCGGATTACGAAGTACATGCGCCCTCCGCATTGGAGGCGCACGAAGCGATCTGGTTCCGGAACATCGCAAGGCTCGATAAGGAGATTACTGCAGCAATTGAAACAATTGAGAAATATTCGCCGTTCGCGCTTTTCCTGGACGGCTCGATTGTGCCGCAAGTTTCCGACAAACCAGCTAAGGAATCAGAGGTTTATGCACTTTACGAGGGCCTAATTGGGAAATACAATAAGCTCTTTTCAATTACAGAAAAGAGCAATTGCCTGCTGCTTGGGATCATCAAGGACTCAAGGGGAAAACAGTTCCTGAATTTGGCTGAAAGGCACATGGGATTGGATCCCGCGGATTGCGCCGTGCTGAAAAAAACCAACGATTCCTCCTTCCTGTTCAATTTGCTCAATGAAAAGGAGCGCACATTTGCATTCAGGTACGCCAGCATTTCCGAGCACCCGATCCTTAGGGACCTTAGGGGCCATGGCGATATGATTTCCTCGTTTTACCTCAAAGCGGTCAAGTACGACCGGCCCCTTCGCATCGATTTCCTTCATCCGGAAAACGGCGTGAATCGCATTGACGAGATCGCATCCCTTGCATACTCTCTAAGCAAGCACAACCAGCAATACGCCTATCCGGCGATTCTAATAGAGGCCGACTTGAGGGCGGCACTTGACCCAAAGGAGCTCGAAATCGTCTACGACCGGATATTCAGTTCGGTAGGGATGAGCCCTAGCATCTTCAAGTTGAGGAGGAACACGCGGCCTTTTAGGTAGAAGCAAATAATTGCAAGGAGCGGGCCCATCCAGGGGCGCAATTCCCCCACCTCAAATCCAATACGCACATCGCATTATTTCACATTCTCCTTGTGGTGTACGCCGGAATACCCCTCCTTTGCGCCCTCGCTCAATTTGTGGAAAATCAGCTGGGTGACCTTTGCGCCCTTCTTGAGCTTGATTCCATGCTCGTTTGCAACCATGATTGCGGTCTCCCCCTTCCCATGGTAGCCGGGGTCCCAGAAACCATGATGCATTAAGCAGCCCGACCTCATCAAACTGCTCCTTAAAATGTTGGTTCCGGCCAAATCAAGCGGTATCTTGACCTCCTCGTTGAACCGGATCTTGTAAATGCCCTTTGAAAGGTTCCACCAGCCCTTTAAATCCGTTGAAATCTCCTCCACCTCGCTCATTTTACGCTCTTTATTATCGAAGTCGAACGCACCTTGCGAGGTGAATTTGAATATCTTTTCTACAGTAAGGTCGAAGCCCGCCGGCTGGAGCTGCTCCTTCAAATCGGCATAATTGGAAATGAGCCCATCTTTCCGGATCCTTTGCTCGATTTCGTGTTTTGAAAGCAACATATTTAGAATTCACCCAATAATTTTGCAAACCCGATTCAACCAAACAATGCCCCCGAATCATTATATGCCTTGATTCCGGCTTCAATTGTGAATTTTGGGGCAAACCCGATCATCTTTTTCGCATAACTCATGTCGCATTCCGTATGGTTCTGGTAGGTTGCGGCATAGGGATTGCCAATGAATTCGGTTTGGCGATTAAGGCCGCTAACTTTGAGGAGGGTTTGGATAAGCTCGTTGAATGATATCGCTTTTCCTCCCGCGCAATTCACTATGCAGCTTTTCATTGCATTCGCCGCAAGCAAATTGGCCTCCACAACATCCCCCACGTAAATATAATCGCGCCTCTGCTCCCCATCAATGAAAACCCGCGGATTTCCCCCCTCGATTTGCTGCGCAAGCTGGAAAGCCATGCTCGCCATCTTGCCCTTGTGATTTTCACCCTTCCCATAGACATTGCAATAGCGCAAGCCCACAATCACTACATCTCGGTTGCTATCTGCGAATAATTTAACGAATTCATCCAGCTCAAGTTTTGACCTACCATACGCATTGAGGGGCCTGCATTCATCGGTCTCCCTGAAGGGAATTTTCCCGGCGCCATAAACCGCAGTCGAGGAGGCGTATACGATCCTTTTGCAGCCAGATTGTGCCGCCCATTCAAACAATCTTATTGCCTCGTAATAATTGACCCTCAACATTTCCTTTTCATCGGAAACAAGGGTATTCGTGATTGCCGCCTGATGGAAGAGCACATCGAATTTTCCAAGCCCCTCCCAATTGATTCCCCCCAAATCCCCAGTAATGGTTTTTTCCAAACCCTCCGGAAGCGGCTGCTCGCCTTCCATCCCGGCCGCCACGACATTCCACCCGTCCACAACCAGCCGCTGCACAATGTTGGAGCCAATAAAGCCGGTTGCGCCGGTTACCAATGCGCGCATGGATGATTTTAGGGGAGGTGATTTTAAAAGCAAATCTGGGGGGACTGGAACTCGATATCCAACGATGCCATTATTCTCCCATTTCCAATATCGATATAAGCGCCAATTTCCACAAAAATTGCAGTCCATGCTTTCGCCATTCCCCGCAAACGGATTGGAGGCGTATGAGATTTCCGCAAAGGTCAACTCGCCCGCCAATAATTCGCCCGAAATCCTGCTGCCTGTGCAATTCGCCCAGAAAAAATTGGTCTGATGGGCGAGGGAACAAATTTTACGGTTTTCCCTCGGGGTAATTCCACATCATACCGTTACCCTAAGGACCGATCCGACGACATAACCAAGTAGCGCGGCCATGCCTCCCACAACTGCCATCTCAAGCCCAGATCTCCAAGGGACGCCGGTTGTCAGCTTCGCCTTGATGAAGCCGGCAATGAAAAGCGCGGAAATGCTCGAGATTGCGGCAAGCCATGCGGCGGTCTGAACGGAGAGAAGGCCAACCTGCGGAAGCGCAATTAGGAAGGGCACAAGCGGAAACACCGAGCCAATAACGACGGAAATCCCAACTATCCCGGCGGCCTTGCGCGCATAGCCAATATCCACCTTTTCCAGCCCAAGTTCCTCGCGCATCATGACTTCCTTCCATATGTCCTTGTTGCTCGCGATTGTGTTGACGATGCTCTCGAGCTGCCTTCCCCTGAAACCCTTCTCGTAGTAAATTCTCGTCACTTCCTCCCGCTCTATTTCGGGCATCTCGTCGATTTCCTTCAACTCGCGCTCCTCCTCCGCACGGTAATAGTCCTCCTGCGCGCGCGCACTCGTGTAGGCAACAGCCAGCATGGAAACGCTCTCGGTAAATGCGGCGGCAACTCCGGCGATAATCACAATGCGCGGATCGTATGTGGCACTGGCAACTGCAAGGAGCACTCCAAGCACATTCACGACCCCATCCTGCCCGCCAAGGATGACGGATGAGATGAGTGCGTTCTTCTTGCGCTTTGCAAGCTCCTTTTCGTGCTCTTTTAGCCGCCTGCTTTTTTGGAGGGAACTTTTTTCCCGGATATTGGCCATGGGGCAAAATAAGAACGATAGATACGAATTTAAAGATAATTTTTAAACAAGCCTAAAGAATGAAAAGTCGCCTGGGGGGGACTTCTGGTTCCCGGTTATTTATCTTGGAATATTGTCCTCAGTTTGCCCATTAAGCCCTCATTCCCTTGGGAACAGCCTCCTTCGCATGCCTGCGTAAGCTTCCCTTGGCGGCATCCCTTCGATGATGTGGTTCGCATCCGTCACATGGACAAGAGGCCGGGGGTCGATGCCAAATTGGCGGCCCAGCACATTGGTAACATGATCGTAGGCGCTATGGGCCTGCGAATGCCTGCGGTCAAATGCCTCGAATGATTTCAATAATTCGCGGCATGGTTCAGAAAGTGAGGGATCAGCTGCGTAAATATCTGCAACTATTTTTTCCAAAAGTCGCTCGCGCCCAGCGCGAATCCTCATTTGGGCAGCCGCAATCCTTTCTCCGGGCTTAGTGGCAAAGCTTCCCGGAAATGAGGCCGCAGGTGCGTCCGCAAGGGCTTTTGCTGCAATCAGGTGGACGACTTGCCTTCTGCCGATCAATTTGGCCAAAGCCACTGCTTTTCCATCAAAATCAGCCAATGCTTCCGCTTTTGCCTTGCTTGCTCCCAGGTATTGTTCAAGAAGCGCTGGTATTTCGGTTGGAAGCTCCTTCGGGTCGCCCCCGTTGGTTGACCAATTTGCGATAGGCAGTTGCCGAAAATACCCTCGGAATGCTTGCTCTAATCCAGGTATAAACCCCCTTGGAAGGCCGCTTGAAAGTTTTATCGCATGCTTTGCCCTGCCTATTTTTTCAAGCCGCAAGGGGACTACCCCCAAAAAATAACCAGGTACCTGCCTTGCTAGCCTTTTTCGTATTTGGGCATGCGTTCGGGGAGTCGGAATTCCAGCCATATGGAAATTTGAATAAGGATTCACGTATTTAACCATATGGCGTAGGGCGGCAATAGCGAAAGAAGCTCCAAAAGAATAGGGATTCAGTTATAGTCGCGGATGGAAACTCACCAAATAAAAGCAAATCCCTGGCGGGATTCGCCAAGCGTCTTAGGGGGCACCTCGCAGTTCCCCCTGCTTTCGTTGAGCAAGCTCAACTCATCGCGAAGGACCCCTTCACGATACCCTTGGAAGCAAACCCCCTCCAAAGAAATGCAAAGCCCCCGGCGAGATTCGCACTCGCGACCTTTTCCTTACCAAGGAAACGCTCTACTCCTGAGCTACGGAGGCATAAGGGCAAAAAGCCCGTAAGAAGTAGGGAAGATTTAGATAAACTATACTTTAAATTACCTACTAATATGCCGCCAAAGGGGGGATCAAAACCAATATAAAACCGCTTCGGCATAGGAATACTCTCGAATTTTGCTAAATTCAAGGTGTTAGTTTACATGGGCAAGTTTCCAATAGCCGACAAGGCCATCATGAGCATATTGATCTGCAGGAAGTGCAAGGCGCGCAACGCGATGGGCTCGGAGCGCTGCCGGAAGTGCAACTACCCCAACTTACGGCCCAAAAGGCAGAAGAAAAAGGAGGCAAAGGGCGGCAAGTAAATGACACCTATAGGGGATTAAATCCCCTACTCGTGTCGCGTAGAGCTTCGCTCTACTAACATCCAAAACAGGTTTGGATGTCACCTCTACCCCTTTAATTACTTTTTTCATTTATCATTTAGCTTAAGCTTTGCATTAAGCTGAACTTTGCAGGGGTTCCAGAGCCTGGTCAAATGGGCGGGACTTAAGAAAGCTCTTTTCTTTGGAAGAAAAGACCTTTAGGAGAAAAGAGATTGCTGCAGGCCATGTTTTGATTCGCAAATCAAATCGTTTCTTGGCGGCGGCGCCATCGCCACCTTCTTTTGAAAGAAGGGGGCAAGGCAAGGAGATCCCGTGCTGTAGAGCTTCGTGGGTTCAAATCCCTCCCCCTGCATACTCCTTTTAATGATGGTTCGGAGGGGTTTTTTAAGCCCAAAGCCCAAAATTACTCCTTTAGATGTGGGATTATGGAATACGAGAAGATGCTTGAAAGGGTCTACGCCACCCTTCCAAAGAAACAGGATAGCTCTGAGCGCTTCGAGATACCAGTTGCGGACGTAGTGATGCAGGGGACCAAGACGTTCATCCGCAACTTCGATGCGATCTGCTCCAAGATCAGGAGGACTCCCGAGGAGGTATCAAAATTCCTATTCAAGGAGCTTGCGATCCCAGGAAAACGGGACCAGGCCGGCCTTTTGCTGCACGGCAAGATCAACATAAGGCTAATCAACGAGAAGATTGCGCTATATACCCAAACACATGTGCTCTGCAAGGAATGCAAGAAGCCAGATACGCACATCGAGCACCATGGGCGTGGGCCAAAGAACCTCATATGCGAAGCATGCGGAGCAAAAAGCACGATTATGGAATAAAAAATAGGGGGATGCTTCGGAGCGGTTGCAGGAGTTGCTCTCCGGAATAACCCTTCGAAATCCTCCAATATAAAAAAAATAAGTGGTAAATATGGACAGTTCACCGCCTGGGGAAATACACCTGCGCCTTCCAAGGAAGGGCGAAATTTTCGGGATAGTCAAGGAGATGCACGGAGGATCGAGGATGACCGTCGAATGCGCCGATGGCAAGGAACGGCTGTGCAGGATCCCTGGAAAAATCAAGATGCGCGTTTGGGTGAAGCCAAACGATGTGGTGCTCATAATGCCCTGGAGCGTCGAGGGCGATACTCGGGGCGATATAACCTACAGGTACATACGGCCCCAGGTTGAGCAGCTCCAAAGGAAGGGTTTGATCAAGGGAAGGTGAATAAGTCCCATCCCTCCAATTGTTTTTATATGACTAGCGCATACTGTTTTCCATGAACTGGAAATTCAAGCCACTAATAGCCATAATCGCCATGTTCCTTTCAATTTCCCTTCCCGGAGCTAACGAAACAGGGCCGGAATGCAATTTTTCCCCCTACGAATACCAGGCAGTCGCAGGTTTTGAAATCAATGTCACCGTCGCACTAGCCGATCCGAACAGCTCGGTCGAAAACTTATCCGTCAATTGCGGCAATAATATAGTCCGCTCAATTGCACGCGGGGATTTGCAGGCAGATGAGACGCATATGCTATTCAATTTCAGCTGCACCTACAATTCCTCTGGGGAATACCATCCAGCAGGCACCATCAACACTACGGATGGAGAGCAGATCGGTTGCGATAACATTGCCCAAGTGACTGTTGCCGAGGCACCCTTGCCGCCTTCAATATCCAGCCTGGCGGTGGAAAACACGACTTCCACATCCGCCATGATCGTCTGGAAGACGAATCAGCCGTCCAATTCCAGCGTTACTTACTGGATAACCGAAAACTCGAGCATTGGGAGCGCACAACAGGTAACCGCACATTCGGTCAAATTGTCGAACCTTCAGGAGGGAAAGGCATATTACTATTTCGCAACGAGCTGCAATTTAGCTGGATGCGCAAGGTCAGAAACCTCTTCGTTCACCCCAGCAAACATGTGCGCCGTCAACAACAAATGCGAAACCGCAGGCACCGCAACCTCTTACAGGAAATTCTACCGCAATGAAAATTCGGGAATCTGCGAGGTGCAGGAAACCGTTACCTGCGGGGCTGCGGAGGGCTGCTGCGAGGCAGGCTGCAGCGATGCCTCAGGATGCCTAACAAGGCCCGTTTCGGGGAGGTGCGCAGAAATCTGCAATGATCCAACGCGAAAAAGCCTTAGCATAAGCGGCACTTGCAATGGCTGCGGCCAAAATTATGCCAAGGGCACCTGCAGCTATGCGAAGATGGAATGCACTGCTGAAAGCAAGTGCAAAAGCCCCTCCAGCGATGCGGTTACCTGTGGCGGGATCAAATATTACTGCGTCCTTGAGGCCGGAAGCTATGTTTGGAGCACGGATTCGAGCCCCTGCATCCCTGCCCCTTCTGCAACCCACCCACCGGTGCCCATAAGCGGCGGAGGGGATAGCGGCGGGGGCGGATTTGCAACAATCACTGCCACTGCCAGGCCATCAGTCAGTCCGTCCGTTGGACAAAAGAAGGTAGTTGAGATTCCCTTGGAATCGGATGACACCGGCCTTCTGGACAAGGTCGAAAACGAAACCTTGATTGAAATTCTGAACGCGCCTGACCGAGATATCTTCAATCGCATCAATGTCACAAGGGCGGAATTCGACCCGCCAGACCTTATCCGCGAGAATGGAAGGGTGCTCATAATCGGCACAACCGACAGCAAGTACCCATTAAGGATCCCAAAGTGCTACATCCCCCCAGAGGATCGCAGTACCAAGCGCGGCTCTAATGGCGCGGAATGCATTTGCAGTGCGAATTACGGCAGCAATTTTTCACGGTTCAGATGCGAGATCGCCCCCAAATTCCCTAAAATGCTGGCGGAAAAATACACAATCGAACTGAGGAACGACATGAATGAGTCGGGCCTCCAAACCCTGATCCTCCCGATTGGGAAAAAGGCGAGCCTCGTGCCCCTGACCGTGACAAAGAAGCGCAACGAGATATTGTTCTATGCCGGCACGTTCATTGGCATGATGCTTGCGGCATACGCTCTTTACCACTTGCTCTCAAAATTCGAAAAGGAACAAAAGCGCAACGAGGTGCTCCATGGCCAGAAACGGAAAATACTCGAGGACATGGATGTACTGAAGTTCCACTACTTGAAAAGGGACATCGATTACTCCACATTCAATATGGCCATGGTCCAAAAGCAAAAGGAACTCACGGAAGTGGACACCAGGATAGCCGAATTCGAGGCAAAGGCGGGAATCAGAAAGCCCGCAAAACCGGCCGTGGAAGGTGGCCAGTCCGGTGAAGGAGTTAAAAACCCCCAAGGCGAGAATAAGAGCAATAGCAGTGCACCTTCATCTACCAATCCGTGAAGCGAATGGATAAGACAACCCTTGGCCTTGGGGCAGCGATCATTGCCGCATTTTTCTTCGGTGCAAGCAATCCGTATGCAAAAATTGCCGCCAGCCAAACGGATCCGGTTTTGCTTTCATTTCTTGTGACCGCAATCGCCGCAGTAATTTTTGGGCTGTACGCGTTGCTCAACCCCAAGCACTTCACCGGGCTAACATCCAAGAATGGCGACCTCTACCTTTGCCTTGGGATATTCGGGCATGCGATCCCAAGCCTCCTTAGCCTATATGGGCTCACAATGACAAGCGCCCTTAACCTTCTTTTCCTGCTGCGGACTGAGATTTTCTTCGCTACAATTTTCGGCGTCCTGATTTACAAGGAGGCGATCACCCTAAAGCAGATAACAGGCATCATCATCGGCTTTTTGGGGGTATTCTTATTCGCAACGGAGCTCAAGTTCACGGGGGTGAATCTTGGCGACTTGCTGATTATCCTGGCAACGGTCTTCTGGGCGAGCTACGTTGTAATCGTGAGGAAGCTCTCCGGGACGCTGCAGCCTGCGGCAATTGCATCCATTAGGGCATGGGTCGCCCTCCCGTTCCTTGGGGCCGCAGCGCTATTCCTTAAAACGCCAATTACCATCCCTGCAGCACAGTACGGCAACATCGGCATATTCGCAATTTCCACCTATGTTTTCGGAGTAGTTGCCTATAACAATGCAATTGAAAGGCTCGGGATCTGGAAAGCAGCAATCCCTGCACAGTTGCTTTCAATAATATTCGGCTTCATTGCAACATGGATCGTTCTTGGGGAAACCCTTAGCAGCATAAAGATTATAGGCGCCGCCATGATCGCCCTAGGAACGCTCCTTGCGGTCATGAAGGAAAATAACAACGGTAAGAATTAGATAATTGCACCGCCAAAGAAAGCAATTTTGTTTTTCGAATCTAAATCAGGAGGGGAAACAACCAGTCTGGTCAAGGGGGGCGGAGCCCTCCCGAAGCAAATCCGCAGGAAAAATTAAGAGGGGAACGAAAACTTTTTTCAATGCCTTGCCCCTTTCTTTCGAGAAAGAAAGCGGCGATGGCTCCGCTGGAAAGAAAGCAAATTTGATTCGCGAATCAAAATAAGA
>DATDZF010000099.1:0-8650 GCA_035288785.1 Candidatus Norongarragalinales archaeon | reverse complement strand
TTTTTGAGAAAATGAAGGGAAGCTGCGAAGCGGTTTCGGGGCCGTGGAAATACAATTCATTTGCAAGGAAATACGAGAAGGCGGAAGTGCTAAAGCCGGGCGAGGGCTATTTCCTCAAAGTCGCTGGCCAATGCACCCTAGGAAACTACGATGACAGCGATTTGCCCCCATTCCCAGAGGACCCAATCTACCCGACGCCCTATCCAATCGGCAACGCAACCACCTCTCCCATCGAGCAGACATATCCTGTGCGGCCAACAAACGTCCTCAACAAGGAAACCATAACCCTTGGTAAGGGAGAAAGCGCAAAGGTCTTTGGCCTTACCATAACATTGCAGGAACTGGGCGCGGACAAGGTAACTATCCTCCCCATAATGGGGCCGGTTCGCGACAACTACAACCCAGGAATGATGCCAACGGAAAAAATCACACTGAATAAATTCGGGGAGCCGCTTACGCTTTCACTAAATGACGAGAAGGTGATGGATAGGCTCTTCAATTATTTCAAGCTCGTGAAAATCGCAGATGGGAAAGCGACCATCGAGGTCTATTTCAAGGCAAGCCTGCTTGCAAGGATAGTTTTGCACCGCACCATGCGCACGTGCGCAACAAATGCGCCAATAAAGGACGAATACGGCCGCGAGGAGCAGATGTTCACGGTCGGGGAAAACTCCGGCTACTGGAACTTCCGGTGCTACAGCAGGTACCAGGAGCAATGCATCGAGGATGGCAGCTTCGACCAGTATTATGACGAGAATTGCGAGCGGATAAATTAAATGGCCCAAGGGATTGCGAGGCCCGTTTGGCTATTGGCGGCAAGGATTTCCGGGGGGCACGCAAAAAGGAAAAATGCGGGATTCGCAGGCCATCGCTTTTCCAGCCATTTCCTTGAATGTACGAGGGCATCCGCGATTGGTTAAAAAGCATGTTGAACAATAACAAATGCGGTTAAGAGGTGGGAACATTATGAGGTCGGCCTTGTTTTTCGGGATAGTGTTAGCGCTAGTCTTTTTATTTGCATCTCCAGCAAATGCACTTGTTGCACAGCCCCAATACACGCTCTATTTCCAATCCGGCTGGAACCTGTTTTCCGCGCCGATATATGATGGCTACAAATATTCACGTATCCAGAGCACCGATTGCGAGGACGAGCGCTTCTTCCATTACGAGTCGGACAGTACCACGAGCGGGAAATACGCCGTTGCTGGAAATATCCGGCAAGGGGCCAATATGGAGATAGGCAAGGGCTTCTGGTACAAGGCAAGGCAGGCATGCTCGGCGACATTGACTGGAAGCAAATTCTTGTCAGTTGATGATGATGCCTTCAAAATTCCCCTTTATGCGGGATGGAACCAGATTGGCGCGCCATACAAATTCACAAGTTTTGGGGACATGAGCGGCGATTGCGTTTTAATTGGCGGCCCATACAGGTACGATACCCGCCAAAGAAGCTGGATCCGCGACGATGGGATGCGCCCGGGAATCGGTTATTTTGTTCGGGTTTCGGGTTTTTGCACACTTGAGGGTGATGCGATCCCAACACCCCCGGCAGCAACCCCGTGGCCAACATATTATCCGACCAATTACCCCACGGTTAATCCGACCTGGATACCCGGAAAGACCATACTGATAGAGGAATACTTCGATTTGCAGTGCCCATTTTGCAAGCGCGCGGAGGACACGATGAGGCAAATTGACGCGGAATACGGCGGAAGGGTCACAAGGGTTTACAAGCATTTCCCGCTCACGCAGATCCATCCTAATGCGCAAAAGGCGGCGGAGGCCGTGGAGTGCGCAAGAGAGCAAGGCAGGTTCACCGAATACAAGGACCTGCTTTTCCTCAATTCTTACGCACTTGATGTGCCAAGCCTCAAGAGGTATGCCTCGCAAATGGGATTGAACTCAGCACTATTTGACAGCTGCCTTGATGGCGGCGTCATGGCAGGCCGCGTGCAGTCGGACTTCAACGAAGGCACAAGCAGGGGGGTTAGCGGCACTCCCTCGTTCTTCATTAACGGGCAGCAGCTTGTTGGCGCCCAGCCGTTCCAGACATTCAAGCAGGTCATTGATCCGATGCTTTACGGATATGTTCGGCCCTCGACTTACCCAACAATTGCGCCAACTGCATGGCCAACTCCAACCCCCACACCCATTCCAACAATCACACCGGCAAGTTCCGTGACAATTGAGGAATTCACAGACTTCCAATGCCCGTTCTGCGGCCGCTCGCAGGAAACCATGGCGCAACTGGAGTCGAATTATGCCGGCAGGGTAACACGCGTCTTCAAGCATTTCCCGCTCACGCAGATCCACCCGAATGCGATGACCGCCGCAATTGCCTCGGAATGTGCCCGCAACCAGGGGAAATTTGGCGAGTACCGGGACATCCTCTTTGCCAACCAGCAATCCCTGTCCAGCGGGGACCTTAAAAATCATGCCGCAGGATTGGGGATGGATGCAGCCATTTTCAACCAATGCCTTGATGGCGAGCAAACTCGCCCCATCGTCGAAAGGGATATGGCGGAGGGCACCCGCCGCGGGATTTCCGGCACCCCTACATTCTACCTCAACGGCTACCAGATTGTAGGCGCACAGCCATATTCCGTATTCGAGGCGGTTGTTAAGCAAATATTGGTCGCGTGAAAAGGACAAGAATAGACAAGGTGGAACAATATGAAAATAATTGCACTCGCATTGATAGCAACCATGCTGCTTTTGGGATGCACGCAGCCCCCAAATCCGCCGGGTGGATGCACAAAAGATGCAAAAATCTGCCCCGACGGAAGTGCGGTTGGTCGGGTGGCGCCCTCATGCGAATTTGCAGCATGCCCGACCATTATTCCAACTACTACAGCAACACCAGGAGCAACGGACGACATTCCGCCGCTGCCGGATGAGGGCAATTTGGCGGGATGCAAAACCGATGCCGATTGCGCAGTTGGAGGATGCAATGGCGAGGCCTGCCTAAGCAAGGAGGACGCGGGGAAATTCGGCTCGATTTGCGTTTACAAGCCCGAATTCGCATGCTACAAGCAGATCAGCTGCGGCTGCATTGAAGATGCATGCGCATGGCAGGAAACGCCCGAATTCAGGCTGTGCGTTTCGGCCGCAAGGCAGGGAAGCGGCGGGGACGACTTGCCACCTTTGCCAGTGTAAGGAAAAACCCAAATTCAGCGGCTTGATTTTCCTTTTTCCTCAAATTCAACAGGCCGTTATTTCACGGCATTCAACTGCTGCCCAATCAGGACCAGGATCTCCCTTTCAATGAGCGGAATTGCCGAAGAGTTGGCCTGCAATGCTGCTGCTGCGGAATGGCCCCCGCCGTTGAGGATTTCGGAGCCGAAGGTAAGCTTGAGCTGCTGGATGATCTTGTTGGCATCAAAGCCCATCTCCATCACGGGCTTATTTGCCCTAAATGAAATCGAATCCTCAATGACACCAAGGCACACTAGTGGCTTCCCCCCAAGGTCGCGTTCCTTTTTTGCAATGATCTCGTTCATTATTTTGCCGCGGGGGGGATATTCGCCCTTTTTCAGGAATTTGGACACCTTTGCAATAACGACAAAATAGGGGCCATAATCGAAGGTTTCCAAATGGTTTTCAGAGGATGCTAGGGCATTTTCGAGCTTCTCTTTTGCCTGCAGGTATGTTTCATCCATCACTTCACGGTTTTTCAGGGCCTTGTCATAGAATTGGAGTGAAAGGCCCTCATTAGTTGCAAGGTAGTCAATTGCCACCGCCTCCTTGAAATCCCTATCCTTCAAGGCAAAGGAGGATTTGTCAGCTTGCATAGAGAAGTAGGCCAAATTGGCGTCCGCAGAGTATTCATCCATCAGTTTTCCAAGTTCGTAGCACATCAGCCCCACAGTATGCGAAGAGTTCCCTTCAGCAAGGAGGGGAGTGATGAAGAATTTGGCGAGCTTTTCCACCCGGGGGTCGTGCGGATGGTGGTCGATCACAATTATCCCCATGCCCGAGGACTTAAGCAGCTTTAGGGCGGCAACGCTTTCGGAATTTGCGCCGTGGTCAAGGATAAGAAGCAGGGTATTCCGCGGGTTTGGAAAACGGTTGGAATCATATAACGCATCCTCCTCGCGTATCACAGCTGAGGAGGAGGGGATCGAAATGATAGGCGGCTCGTCGGAAATTGCCTTAAGCGCCCTGTAGACGGAAAGCCCCGCGCAAATCCCATCGCAGTCGTTGTGGTACCTAATCCCGAACGCCTTCCCATCATTTGCTGCCTTGGAGAGGTATTCGGCGAGCGTTCCGAGTTTGGGCAGGAGTGCCCGCATGCAGCTATCGTCAACGAGCAGCTTTTCCATAAAATGCGCCTTTTTATATGCCCTAAATAACCAGCATGTTTTTAATACTTGGATTGAACAATAAGAGAGCTAATTATTCGGAAATCAACATTTATAACGAGTAATGGCGTTTGCAGGTGCGTTCAAATGAAAGCAGCAGTAAGCAATTACAGGAGGAGCAGGCATGCCATGAAGGGCAACCAGGCAATATTGATTGCAGAGGGAATCAAGACCCGGACCGATGCGGAAAAGCTTAAGGGAAAGGAAGTCGTATACGTTACTTCCGGGAGGAAAAAAATCAAGGGCAAGATTGCCGCGGCGCACGGGAACAAGGGCGCTTTTCGGGCAATTTTCGAAAGGGGCCTGCCTGGCCAGGCAGTTGGCACCATGGTGGAAATTTCTATTTGAACGGCTTGTAACTTACGCCACTAGCGTATGCAAAATGGCGCGCAATAAGGGCTCACGTCAGCACATACGGTAAGGTCGAATCCGGATTGGGGCAGCCAATGGGGCCGGTTTTCAGCACCTCGCCAGTTGGGCAGCCCTGAATCCTTTAATCAATCCAGCTAGTTAGCGCTCAGCATTAGTATCATATCCACGACATTTCCAAGCAGCAGCGTTAGCACCAATGCGATGAGAATATACGGGCCAAAGCGGGGGAGGATTTTATTCACCGGGAAAAGCTTCATCCCCTCATTCTTTTGAATTTCTTTTAGCTTCTTAATCTGCGATTGGGTGAGCACTTTTTCCAGCTTGTACTTGGCAACTATTTCGCTTGGCATCCTCTCAATGGCAAGGATGTCCTCATCGTCTATGCGCGAGATGGGCAGCCTCATCACTACGATCTCATCCAGGATCTGCTCCCGGAATGTGAGAAAGAAGCCGCTCGATAGGAATAGCAGGAAATAAAGCAGGGTTAGCAGGGAAATTCCAAAGAGAAGGAAAAGGAAATACGACCCAAAAGCCAAGAGCAGGATAGAGGCGATAAGGTAAACCTTATTTGGCCTTAGGGGTTTTTTTGATGAGAAAAGCGCAATTGCATATTGGGCGGAGCTGCCAATCGTTGCGATGAATGAGCTAAGGAGGATGATGGTAATTAAAAGGAGGCCGCTTTCGACGACCTTCACATAGCCAACAACTATCCAACCCATTTCCTGCATTGCGGAAAGGTCGGGAAATGCAAAGAAAACCGGATTGAGGAAATGGAAGCTGCTTGGAGTCAGGGGCAAAAGCTGCTGGATGCCAACAAAAAGCAGCACATCGCCCATCCCGAGCTGGCCCCGCTTGTAGAAAAGGTAGCCAAAGAGGAGGATGGCAATAGAAACGATCAGCGCATAAACAATCAGGATTTCGCCGGTGAATGCGAAGTGGACTAGGTTGAGGAACACCCCAGCGGCAATCATGAGGTAAATGATCTTTTCATCGATGAAAGAGGTCTTGTAATCCTGGTAGGCAGCAGCAGCGGTTCCCAAAAGGGCGATTGCAATCCGTATCAATTCGAAATTCAAGACTTCCATATATATCGAGCTTTTTTGGTGAGAGGTACTATCTGTGGCAGTTTCCGTAAGGCTACATCAGCTAAGGTTAATCGCCGTATTTCCCATTTTTAGGTAAACACCCATCCGGTCGGTTACTTTGCCAACAACTTGCGCTTTAATCCTGTGCCGGGAGCACGCGGAGATGATTTCCCCGGCATTTTCCCTTCCCGCCACAATGCAAAACCCAATGCCCATATTGAATGTGCGGTACATCTCCTTTTCTGGAATATTGCCTTCCTTTTTTATCCGCTCGAATATTGCATCTGGCCGGGGCATGTTGTCGAGCAAGAAGCCCTTTTTCGCATACGCGCCGATGCGCTGCAATTTGGAAAAGGCCCCCCCGGTTATGTGCGCAAGCCCGTGGATTTCCGAATTCGCCATTGCATCCATGACCGCATTCGAGTAGATTTTTGTGGGAAGGAGCATTTCCTCAAGCATCTTCCGAAGGGCGGATTTTCCTTTCGGGACTGGTTGTAGCTGATTTGTAGCTGCGCCCTTGAGCAAAACCTTCCTGGCAAGCGTATAGCCATTCGAATGCAGCCCGGAGCTTTCAAGCCCGATGATCACATCCCCGGATTTCATGCCTTTTCCGGTGATCATTTCCCCATCGATTTCGCCAATGCAGGTGACGG
The DNA here is from genome assembly GCA_035288785.1 of Candidatus Norongarragalinales archaeon. Classification (GTDB taxonomy): domain Archaea; phylum Micrarchaeota; class Micrarchaeia; order Norongarragalinales; family SBBD01; genus JACRGC01. The sequence continues at coordinate 2,179 of DATDZF010000099.1, read as the reverse complement.
ATAGGTCAAAGCCCCTGCCGGCAATTCCCTTGATAAGGTCCGGAACAACTGCGGTTTCTCCCCCCACAACGGCGCATTTTGACTCTTTTGCCCCTGCAACCACGCCTTTCATAATTTCATAAATCATGTGCCCGCTTGTTTTTTCAACGGCAAGGTAATCAACGGCTGCAACCGGCCTTGCCCCAAGGCAAACCAGGTCATTCACGTTCATCGCAATGGCATCAATGCCCACGGTGTCGTATTTTCCCAGCTGCTGGGCAACAAGGACCTTCGAGCCCACCCCATCGGTGTGCAAGGCAAGTGTTTTCCCGCCAAACTTCAATAATCCGGCATAGTGACCCGCGCCTAGAAGAACATCCGGGGTTAGGGTCGAATCAAGAAGGCCGGCAATGCCCTTCTGGATGCCCTTCACCTTGTTGACGTTGACGCCGGCTTTCGAATAGGAGTAGCTCATTTTTCCCACAAACCATGATTAAGAAGGGGGGGTTTTTAAGGGATTTTGTTGCTGTTTAATGTTCAAGATGAATGATTTTAATGGAAAAAAAATTAGGCGCTAATTTTCTTGTTGCCAGATTCCAATGCCCTTTTCTATTGCCATGTCTTCCAGTGCCTCAAACTCGTCGCAATATTTTGTGTCTGGAGGATACCGGATCACTTCAGCATATCCGTTCTTCACAAGTTCGGAGTTGATCAACGTATCGTCCAAGTAAACGTACCTAAGCAACCGCCCATAACTATCTTCTTCTGTTACGTCCTTTTCAAGAGTTACGTTTTTATTGAGTAGTTTAGCAGTCAAATATTCTTTTGCCTCATCGTAATAAAATTCCCCGATCTCAGGAGTATTTATACAAATAAACCTCACTTTTTCACCATCGCCCATTTCAATCGTATCACCATCTATAACTCTGGCTACTTCAAAGGTTTGCTGGTTTTGAACTCGGTTGTATGCATCTTGTTTGTTATCAACACATCCTGATAATATTGCTAAAATCATCATTACTAGTAAGATTTGCGGCTTTATCATGAAAGAAAATTGTGGGTGATCATTAAAAAACCAGTTGAAAAAAGCGGGTACTTGCCTTTGCAGAACCATCCATAGGGGTTGCACGAAAAGTGGTGCTTTTATATACTATTTCCATCATACTTTTAGTAATAGTTTTAGTAATTTTATCGTGGAGGTGGGGAGAATGAACATGAACGTGAGGCTGGAGGGGAAACTGGAACAAATTGTAGACGCAGCAATAGCGCAGGGAATTGTGAAGAACCAAATTGAAGCGATTCGGGTTGGTCTATTGGAACTGAATACAAAATACCATCTGCTGGAGAGATATGCATTTATCCCTACTGAAAAGATTTCAGAGAAAGAAAGAAAGGAGTTGAGAAAAATAATGAGGGAAATGGAATCCGGCAAAGAATATTCCCTGGAAGAAGTCATGAATGGAAAATAGGCGAAAGCAATGTACTACGTAATGCTTGAAGGCAAGGTTAGAAAAGAACTTAAGAAAATAGGAAGCGGGTACAAGGAGAGGATCTTTCAAGCACTTGGTACATTGAAGGAAGTGCCAACCCCATTCAAATTATACGATCTGAAGAAAATCGAGGGATTGGAAGATACATATAGAATTAGGATTTCGAGCTATTCGCATAATTTATAGGGCATACTGGAAGGAAAACACAATCAGGATCCTTAAGGTCGACAGGCGGAGCGAATCCACCTACAAATGAGTAATGGGCTTTGTTGATCAGGGGGGTTTGGGAATCCAACAAGTTTAGAGGGTATGCGCCAACTTCGGTTGCTCGTTTATAAGCCAAACCTAAGCATTTTTAAACTCAAGATGGCATAAAAGTAGTTCAAGTTGTTTGCTTGTTGTCAAGAGGGCTTGAGGGAATTGAGAGCGATTCGGAAAGAAAAGTGTCTGATTCTTTGAGAGTTACCTTGCAGCGATTAGCATGTACAACGCATGGACCTAAGACCCGAATCGGGCTTGGCCAGGAACAGAAAGGAATAGGTGAAAGAAGGTATGGGTTACAGAGATAGGGACGACAGGAGGGGAGGCGGCGGCGGCGGTTACCGTGGCGGCGGCGGATTCCGCGATAGGGGCGGAGGCGGCGGCGGCTTTGGTGGCGGAGGCGGCGGCGGCTTTTCCCAAAGGGAAGCTCCAGTCAAGTCCGGCGAGGA
>DATDZF010000098.1:0-7562 GCA_035288785.1 Candidatus Norongarragalinales archaeon | reverse complement strand
GCTTGAATTGGTCGGGGATGCGCAGGAAGTGGCATTCGATCTGATGCAGGAAGGGATCGACGGCGCTGCAGTCCATTCCGCTGTGGAGGATTTCATCAATAAAACCGAATTCAAGGGAAAATTCGTGCATGCAACTGGCCATTCCCTTGGGCTTGAGGTCCATGATGGGAAAGGGCTTGGGAGGGAGAAAATAGGATTGGAGGAAAATATGGTAATTACCGTGGAGCCCGGAGTTTATGTCAAAGGTATAGGGGGGGTTCGGCTGGAGGATGATGTCATCGTTAAGAAGGGGGGAATTGGGAAGTTGAGCAGAAGGAACCGGTTTTTCGAACTTTAGGGAGAATGAACGGGAAGAACGGGTTTCTTTTATCTTTGAGGAAATGGGATTTTAGGGGAAATTTTGAGCTTTAAGGAAAGGGGATAATAAGAGGAAAATAGGGCTTTTCCAATTATGAAATGCATAAGTATATATTTTCAATAATCGATGTTAATCCGGGGATGAAAATGAAATCAAGGCGGAAAAAGGCCCAGGATCCTTTCGAGGATGAATTCATCAAGATCCATGAGGAGATGGAGCGCATGGTAAACGACATACTGACCCTCCATTACCGGAATGAGCAGCTTGCACGGAAGCATTCGCCCTTCGTCTACGGGTTTTCCATGAAAGTCACTTCCCAAGGCAAGCCTGAAATCAAGGAATTCGGAACCGCCCTGCCCCCGCAGAATGAATGGAACAAGAAGGCCGAATTTGAGATATCAAGGGAGCCGCTCATCGACATAATTGAGGGCAAGGAGGATGTTTCCGTTATTGCAGAGCTCCCGGGGGCCAGGCGCGAGGACATCCACATCACCGCAACCGAGGATTCAATGACCCTCTCATCAAGGTACCATGATAAGCAGTACCAGAAGCAAATAATGTTCCCGTGCAAGGTCAATAGCGATTCTGGCCGGGCCACATACAACAACGGCGTGCTTGAGATCAAATACAGGCGCACCCATCCAAAACAAGAGCACGGCAAGGAAGTGAAGATTAATTAAAAAAAAATAGCCTGACCTGCCAAAGCAATACCTGCAAATAATTAACTAAATAGTGGGGCCAATCATAATAGCTCATTCAGCGCAATTGGCCTGAACGCATCCTTCTGGTTTTTCATGCTCAATAGCGCCTCCGCGATCCGCAGGGCGGCAAAATAGCTGGAGATTACGGGAATTTTTTTCTGGACCGCCGCCTTCCTTGCCTCCGCGGTACTGCCGGCCTCCCCCTTGTTGTTCCCCTGCACCTTCATGCCATCGACAACAAATGATATTTTATTTTGCTTGATCAGTTTGAGCATTTCGCTGGGGGGGATTTTATCCGAGCTGTAGACCTTGATTCCCGCCCTGGAATACGCCTGGCTGAGTATCTTCTTCCACTTGCCGCAGCTTCCAAGGAATACGGAATTGCCAAACGTGCTTCCCGCTGCGAGTTGCGCCTTCAGGTATGCCTCCCCGAATGTTTTTGCGATCCCCATGACCTCCCCCGTGCTTTTCATTTCCGGCCCCAGCACCGGATCCACGTCCGGGAATTTTATGAAGGGGAAAACCGGGACCTTCACCGCAAAGTAGCCGTGCTTTGGGCAAAGCTCCTTTTCAAAATCATCAAAATAATCCGCCAATTTTTTCCCGACGTGCAGTGCCGCTGCGATCTTTGCGATCTGCACGCCGGTTGCCTTTGAAAGGTATGGTACAGTCCTGCTCGCACGGGGATTCACTTCGAGTACGTACACCTCATCTCCCTTCACCGCCATCTGGATGTTTGCAAGCCCTATTATGCCAAGTTCAAGGCAGATTTTGCGTGTAAATTCCCTGATTTTTTTCAGCGCAATTGCCGGTATCCTGATTGCGGGAATGACGCAGCTGGAATCCCCGGAATGTATCCCGGCTTCCTCGATTTGCTCCATGATGCCGCAGATTTTGACGTTTTTTGAATCGCTTAGGGCATCGACGTCAACTTCAATTGCATCCTCCAAGAACCGGTCCATTATGATCGCATGGTTCCCCGAAATGAATATCGCCTCATCGATTTTCAAAAGAAGATGCGCCTCGTCATAAACAACCTCCATTGCCCTTCCCCCCAGTACGAAGGAGGGGCGGATCAGGAGGGGGTACGAGATGCTCCTTGCAACCTCAATGGCTTCTTCCCGAGTGTATGCGATTCCGCTTTCCACCAGCGGGATCCGCAAGCGTTGCATCATGCCCTTGAATTTCTTCCGGTTCTGCGAGGCATCGATCGAACTCACCGGGGTTCCGAGTATTTTGATCCCATTCTGGTGCAACGGCAATGACAGGTTCACCGCAGTTTGCCCGCCGAATTGGATCACCACCCCCTCAATGTCGCCCTCCTTTTCTATTATGCTCATCACATTCTCCGCGGAAAGGGGCTCGAAGTAAAGCTTTGAGGAAATGTCAAAATCCGTCGAGACCGTTTCAGGGTTGTTGTTTATTATTATGGATGAATAGCCCAAATCCTTTAGCGAAATCACCGCGTGAACTGTGGCATAATCAAATTCTATCCCCTGCCCGATCCGGATGGGGCCGCTGCCAAGGATAATTACCTTTTTTTCTTTTTTTGGGGCAATTCCCGCCAATTGCGATTCGTCCTCGGGCTCATAGGATGAATAATAGTAGGGCGTGATTGCCTCGAATTCCGAAGCGCAGGTGTCTACCATCTTGAAGTTCGCCGAAATGAGGTTTTTTTCGCGGATGAACGAGATCGAATCGGTTGAAAGGGAGGCGAGATGCGATATCTGGTTGTCCGAAAAGCCAAGGCGCTTCGCTGCGAGGAATGCGGAGTGCGTTCCTTGATCCGAAATATTCAGGGATTTTATGCGGTCCTCCATTTCGACGATATTCCGGATTTTATCGATGAACCATGTGTTTATTTTTGTGATGCGTGAAATCTCCCCGGCAGTAAGCAATCCCCTGCGAAGGATATCCTTGATTGCAAATAGCCTCCATTCATTGGGCAAAAGGCAGCGTTCGACTTCCCCCTCCTCATCGAAATTGAATTCTATCCTCTGCTTCAATTCCAGCGAATGCACCGCTTTCTGGAGCGCCTCCTCGAAGTTCCTGCCTATTGCCATCACCTCGCCGGTGCTCTTCATCTGGGTGCCAAGTGCCCTTGAGGCATACAGCTTGTCGAATGGCCATTTTGGGATTTTCACCACGCAGTAATCGAGCGCCGGCTCGAATGCTGCGGATTTCCCGGTGATTTTATTCTCGATTTCGTTCAGTGCATATCCAAGGGCGATTTTTGTCGCTACCCGCGCGATTGGGTATCCTGTTGCTTTCGATGCAAGGGCCGAGCTCCTGCTGGTCCTCGGGTTCACCTCGATGATGAAGTAATCGCCGGTTCTTTGGTCCAGCGCGAACTGGATGTTGCAAGCGCCCCGCACATCAAGCGCCCTTACGACCTTTATTGCCACCTTCCTTAGCATATGGTACTCGCGGTCGGTGAGCGTTTGCGAGGGTGCAACGACAATGCTCTCGCCGGTGTGCACCCCCATCGCGTCGAGGTTTTCCATGTTGCACACGGTTATGCAATTGTCATTCACATCCCGGATTACCTCATATTCAAGCTCGCTCATCCCCTCCACGGATTGCTCGATGAGGCAGGAATGCGTGCCGCTCAAATTAAGTGCGCGTTCAACGAAGGGCAGGAAATCGGCTTCATTGCGCACTATCCCCGAACCGCTGCCTCCAAGTGCGAAATCCGGGCGGACTATGAGGGGGATGCCGATTTTTGCCAGCGCCTTGCTTGCCTCCGCAATTGTTGTCGCCCTCTCGCTTCTGGGAATTGGCTCGCCAATGTCCCTCATGAGTTCCGCGAACTTTTCGCGGTCCTCTGCAAGCTCGATTGTCTTAAGCGAAGTCCCCAGCAAGTCAATTTTGTATTTTTCAATCACTTCCCCCAATTGCATCGCCAAATTAAGGCCGGTCTGGCCCGCCATTGTTGCGATCATCGCATCGGGCTTTTCAATTTTTATTATTTTCTCCATGGTTTCCTTCGTAAGCGGCTCCACATAGATCCTGTCCGCGAATTCAAAATCGGTCTGGATGGTTGCAGGGTTGCTGTTCACAAGGACCACTATTGCCCCTTCCTCCTTGAGGGCGCGGCAGCACTGGGTCCCAGAATAATCGAACTCTGCTGCCTGCCCAATCACGATTGGCCCGCTGCCAATGACAAGGATCTTCCTTCCCTTCCATTTGGAATTGGTTTTAACCTGCATTATTTCACTTTTATTCTTTCCAGCAAGGCCCCCTCCTCCACTATTGTTTTATTTTTCCGCAAGCCTTTTCCTTTAGAGGGGCAAGGCAATCATTTCATCATTTTAACGAACTCATCGAAGAGGAAATTCGCATCCTTGGGGCCGCATGCGCCTTCGGGGTGGAACTGGGATGAGATTATCTGCAGCTCGGGGACCCTCAGCCCCTCGTTTGTCCCATCGTTGCAGTTAACGAAAAGCGCCTCCACGGAATCCATTGGCAGCTTGTTTACCGCATAACCGTGATTTTGCGTGGTGATGAATATTTTCCCCGTTTCAGGGTTTTGGACCGCATGGTTGCTTCCCCGGTGGCCGAATTTCAGCTTATAGGTGGAGCCGCCAAGGGCGTGGCCCAGTATCTGGTGGCCAAGGCAAATCCCGAATAGCGGCCGCTTGCCGATGATCGATTTTACTGCGCTGATCGTTCCCCCCATGAGCGCCGGATCTCCGGGCCCGTTGGAAACCAATATCCCATCCGCCTCTTCTTTCAAAATTTCCTCCGCCTTGGCATCGTAAGGGAATGAAACCACCTCCACATTCCGTGAGAGCAATTCCCTAATGATGCTCATTTTTACCCCGCAATCGATAAGCGCAACGCGCTTTGAGATTTTTTTTGGCGAATAGGTCTCTTTTGACTTTGTGCTCACTTTTTCCACAAAATTGATAGCGCCGTAATCGTACTTCTGCACCTTCAATCGAAGCTCAGCAACGATTTCGCTTCTCCTCTTTTCAGATAGCCCGCCCTCTATTGGTGAAACGGCAGCTGGCATCACGCCGCGCTCCCGCACTTTCCTTACAATTGCCCGGGTGTCGACTCCCGATATCCCCGGGGTGTCATTCTGGCTGAGGTACTCGCCATACCCCATTTTTGCCTTGAAGTGGGAATAACTTGCATCATCGCAAATTTCCCTTGCAACTGCCGCCTGGACCTGGATCTTGTTCGATTCCCAATCCTCCCCATTGGCGCCATAATTCCCCTGCAAGGGGTAGCAGAAAGTTAGGATTTGCCCCGCGTAGGATGGGTCGGTGAGCGCTTCTTGGTAGCCGGTCATTGACGTGTTGAACACGAGTTCGCCGACGGACTCTTCCTCCGCGCCAAATTGCTTCCCAAAATAGGCGGAGCCGTCGGACAGCACGAGGACGGAATCCATTGCCGGCCTACCCGCATTGGATTTTCCGCCTATCGGCTTTGATGGGCCCTTCGCCAATAGATTCGTGGAGCCGCCTAAACGGTTTGTTTCCATAAGGCATTCGGAAGACAATAATTGGGCCGCTTGTTTAAATAAGGATCGGTTAAAAAACGGCTTTCATTATGGCGCATCCGCGAATTGCCTTCCTGGAATGGCCAATGAACGGCCCAATAACCTGCTCAAGTCCAACCTTTAAATATCGCCTCACCCTCCTTCTTTCATGACGGACGATTATGGGCAAACCCCGCCAGCTTCCGAGGATAAGGCCGGCTTCTATGCCTCGATGGAGGGGAAATATTATTCCTTCATGGAATCCCTGGAGGGCGAAAGGGGCATTCCCGTGAAAAAATATTTCATGGATCCATTTGAGAATGCGGGCATCCCGACTTTCCCGGTAATTTTATTGTTGCTGCTGCTTATCGTCAGTGCCTCCATCTACCTTCTCCTCCCCCGCGCTCCGCCCTCCCTCGAGGTGATGGTATTTTCCGGCGGGGATCCCCTCCAGGATGCGGTGGCCAGGCTGGAGTTTTGGGGGAACTTGCCGGCCGTTGAAATTAAAACAGATAAAAAGGGGGTTGCAAAATTCCAATCCTTGAGGAAAGGGAATGCCGTTTTGGTAGTTTCAAAAGAGGGATTTGCCGATTTCAAGGATACGGTGGAGATAACCGGCAAAGGAAGCCTCAAAGTCGACCTTTCCGCATCTGCTTCTTCAGTGGTAGGCTTTGAAATTACCGTCACTTCCTTTGATGGGAAAAGCCTGCCTGGCGCGCAGCTCCAAATTTTCGTCGATTCGAAGCAATCCGGCGGGATTACCGACGGATCCGGCAAATTCTCGCTGATGGTCCCCCCCGCCTCCTCGGTGATGGTTGGCGCATCCATGGAAGGCTACAAGGTGCAATCAAGGACCGCAAAAGCGCAGTCCAAGCGCATGGTGATCATCCTTGAGGCAAAAGAGCCGGTCCCGGATGTCGAAAAAGCGGTTCCCAGAGCGCATGTAAGCCTATCGGTGAAGGGGGATGATGGCCCTAGCCTATCCGCACAGGTAAAAGTGTACGATTCCCGTGTAGGGGGGGCTGCTATTGCCTCACTCAAGACATCGGCTGATGGCAGCGCGCAAATCAAGGATTTGCCTGTTGGCATGCCCGTAAGATTCGTTGCAAGCGCAAAGGGGTATTTGGAGGGGAAAGAGGAACGGGCCCTTGAGGAAACGAACGATGTTTCAATTACCCTGAAAAAGGCAACTGGTCCGCAGGAAAATATGCCCTTGAAAACAGAATTTATTGTGAGGGATTTCCGTACCCAGCTTCCAATCCCAAATGCCAATATTACCATTTTCAACAGGGATAACGAGCTCGTTGAATCGCTCAGCTTGGGCGCTTCCGGAGAGGGCTCGCTAGAACTGCAAAAGGGCGCATATTATGCAATCGCGCAGGCTTCCGGTTACGAATATTCGAAGCAGACATTTGGCGCAGGGGACAAGAAGACCTTCCTCCTAAGGCCGCAGGCAGGCCCCGCGAACCCTTCCCCCGGAGCTTTGCCAACCAACAAATCAAAGCTCATGATAAATGTGGCCGACGAGGATGGCAAAACCTACCGGACTGCGGTCAATTTCTACGACAACCAAAGCGAGCTTGTGCCCCCTCTTGGGAAATTCACCTCCTCCGGCGGCGAGCTGCTTGTCGATATCGATCCCGGGACCTATGTGGTAAAGGCCGTTAAGGATGTGCTATTTGCCTCGAAGACAATCTCCGTTCCCCAGGATTCGCAGCTATTGTTAACGATGTATTATCCGAGGGGATATCTCAAGATTGATGGCCGGAACACCAAAACCCAGGCGGCCGTTTCGCCATTCAACCTTATTCTTATAGATGCTGTTGAGGGCAATTACGTTGCCTATAGGCAATGCGCCGGGCAGGAATGCAAATTCTGGGTAAGGGGCTACCGGAAATTCGAAGCGAGCGGGACTGCTGCCAACTACGAGGCGGCAAAATTTGATGTCACAATTAATCAGGTCAATCCGGCTTCAAATATTCCCGGCCAAGCGCTTCCTGATGGCACAATTGCGCCC
>DATDZF010000097.1:0-10411 GCA_035288785.1 Candidatus Norongarragalinales archaeon | reverse complement strand
CAACAACCCGCTCGGAATCGTTGATTTTGGGGATGATTGTTGTCCGGAACTCCAAATGGAAAGAGGGGTTCTTTTCCTTGTGCGCCCGGAGTATCCCAAGGCTCCGGAGCGTATCTTGCATTAATGTCGCCGGTTCGCCCCTAAAGCCGGTTAGTGCCGCATACTTGTCTGCATTGAATTCGGTTTTCAGGTCCATTGCAACCGCATCAACATATGAAAGGAGGGATTCCAATTTGTCGGCATAGAATCCCGTCGTCTCCAATTTTACCAAATAACCCGATTCCTTGAGCTTCCTTAGGATTGCGGCCATTGCATCATATTGCTGCAGGGGCTCGGATCCTGTGAATACGGCGGCTTCAATATTCGCCTTCTGGCTGTTTAGGTGGGCGGCGAGGGATTCGACGGAAATTTCCGAGCAGACCTCCGGCGCAATTGCAACCGGCCCGGAATAGCCGAACTCGGTGCGAAGGCCAGAGCCCCCGAGCACAACTACGCACGCGGCCTTCCCCGGATACGCGTTCTCGACGCCGTTGATTATGCAGGCGTATTTAAGGTCCATATAGTTTCGCCAATGCTGCCCACATTTTTGAAAAATAATAATACGCAAATGCCAGTACAATGATGATTGTCAAAACCCCTGCAATTTGGGCATCGTTACCTTCGATGATGTTTCCATGTTTGGTGCTCATTCGCTTCTCTATTATCCCGAAAATGCCCTTCAATACCAAATAGCCGATCAGGAGCAAAAAGAAAATCCCAAATATTATTGCACTGACTTTACCAAGTGAGGAATATTCAAAAGATGCTACATATGAAACAATTCCCAGGAGCAATGTTGCTATGCTAGCCCAGCCAAGTATTTTTCCCAATCCTTCATCGTACATATTGACCATCTATTCTAGGATTTCAACCGCATCCACAATGCCGTCCCCGTCTTCGTCGAAGCCCTGCACAACCTTGGCAAGCACTCCCGCATCGTAATTGTTGCCCTTCTCGATTTTATCCCTTTCCTTCAGCAGGGCGAGTACGGCTGCGCGCGTCCCCTCATGGTCGGATCCGGCCAAAATGAGGATTTTTTTCCCCTTATTGAATGGGTTTTCGATGAGTTCCACAACGCCGTAATTTTCAGTATATTTTTTATTTGATAATTTTGACTGAAGCTCGAATGTCTTCTCATGGAAATAGATCGGGAGGAAAGGGTTGATATCGGAAATCAGCATATTCACCTTCGGCCCCCCGAAAACGATGAGGTTGTCGCGCCTGTTTTTTTCCTTCAATTCAGTATCCAGATAATAGAGTGGGTAATCGAAGGTTGCATAGTTCCCGAGCATCATCGCGAATTCCGTTGCGCAGAACTCCGATGCGCGGGCACGGAACTTCCCATGGGGATCGGGCGAGCCAAGGACGATTTTCCCCTCGAAATGGCTGCCGGAAATGAAATTGGACAGGAATGATGGCGGTTTCCTGAATGCCGCGGATGAGAATGGATGCCAATGCTCCCTTATTACAATTGATAGCGCCTCCAGGCTGCACTTGTATTTCCTTGCAATTGCGCCCCTCTGCTCGGAATACCCCTCCAGCTCTATGAGTTTCGCCTCGTGGAGCTGCCTGAAATGGTAGTAGAGCGACTGGGCTGGCATTTTCAGCTCCCGGGCCATCTCCGCGGGGTATTTGGGCTCCCTTGCGAGGGATTTGAGGATTGCAATCCTCTCGGGGGAGAGGATGGACAGGGCGCCTTCCCCCACAATTGCGCTCTCAAGGCTCCTGTTCTCCAAAACCAGCTTGGCCTCCATTTTAATCATTTAATACTATTATGAAAAAATTAATAAACATATGCAAAATGTTTATATATATTGCCCGCCTAACCGTTCTTCCTGTGATGAATATGTGCGGAATTGTGGGTTTCATTTCCTCGGAGGACGAAAATGCCGGAAGGCTCCTTCTTGACGGGCTTAGGAAGCTCGAATACCGGGGGTACGATTCGGCGGGGATTGCGGTAATAAACGACTCTTCCATGCAGGTTGAAAAGGAAGTAGGCACCCTGGATGCATTTGAAAAGGCAGTCGATGTCGACGAGATTTACGGTACAAGTGGCATTTCCCACACACGCTGGGCAACGCATGGGATGGTAACAAAGCAAAACGCCCACCCGCACCTTTCATGCGATGGCAAGATCGCGGTTGTGCACAACGGGATTATCGAGAATTTCCAGGAGCTTTACGCCGAATTGAAAGGAAGGCACAAATTCGTTACCCAGACGGATACTGAAGTGATCGCCCACTTGATCGAGGATAACATGGCAAATGGGCAAAATTTCAGGGATGCTTTTGCCAATACGCTTTCGATGCTCAAGGGATCGTACGCACTGCTTGCGGCTTCCCCCTTTGATAAAAACATCATTCTTGCCGCAAAGAACGAATCCCCCTTGATATTGGGCAAGGCCGAGGGCAAGGCGTTTGCGGCAAGCGACCCCATGCCGCTCCTAAAGCATACGCGGGATATGATTTTCATGGACGATGGCGAGTTCGCCGTTTTGACCCCATCAGCATGCGAGGTTTTCAGCATTTCATCCGGAAATAAGGTCCAAAAGCAGGTGACGCGCATTGATTGGAGCGCCGCCGGCTCAGAAAAGGGGATTTTCCCGCATTTCATGCTAAAGGAGATCTTTGAGCAGCCGCAGTCGCTGAAAAAGTCACTTGAGCAGCCATATGGCGCCGTGGAGGAGTTCGCAAGGGCGATTAACGAGGCAAAAGGAGTGATGATAATTGCGTGCGGCACCGCCCTGCATTCCGCAATGTGTGGCCAATATTTGCTGGATAAAATTTCGGGAAAGCACGTGAATGTGATCAACGCCTCCGAATTCCCCTATTTGGAAACCAGCCTCCAGAAGAACTCGCTTGTGATTGCCATATCCCAGAGCGGCGAAACCGCGGACGTGCTGAATGCCATCCGGACAATCAAGGGCAAGGGCGCGAGGGTTTTTTCCATCGTGAATGTCCAGGGAAGCTCCATGGCAAGGATGAGCGACAAGACTTTGTTCATCAATGCGGGCCCGGAAATCGCGGTTGCTAGCACCAAGGCGTTCACGGGCCAGCTTTCCGTGCTCTATCAGATTGCCTTTGCATTGAATGGTGAATTGGCAAAGGGAAGGAGAAAACTTGCGGAAATGACCGCCCTTTCAAAAGTATGCCTTGACATGAATGATGAAAAAACAAGGAAATTGGCAGAAAAGCTCAAGGACTCCCGCGATGCGTATTTCATAGGCCGCGGGATCAACTTCCCAATCGCCCTGGAAGGCGCGCTTAAGATGAAGGAGATTTCCTACATCCATGCGGAGGGGATGGCCGCCGGTGAGCTCAAGCATGGGACCCTTGCGCTCATTGAAAAGGGCACCCCTGTAATCGTCCTAAATCCCCACGATGACATGTTCCACGCGACGCTTAGCAGCGCCATGGAAACCAAGGCGAGGGGGGCTTTTATTATTGCCATAAACAATGCGAAAAACGAGGCATATGATGAGCTGCTGCAGATCCCGGAGGCGGACAAGGAGTTTTACCCCCTGCTCTCAGTGATACCGATGCAGCTCCTTGCCTACCATCTTGCAGTGCTCCGGGGGCACGATCCGGATAAGCCGAGGAATTTGGCGAAAAGCGTGACGGTGAAATAAGCTGATGGAAGATTAGGGATTTGATTTTTTTATGTGGTGAATGATGGGAATAAAACTTATCGCATTCGACTTTGATGGAGTAATCCCGGTGGAAGAGTCGCCGCAGTACCTTCTGGAGAAGCTGGGGCTGAAGAAGGAAAACGACCTGCTAGCAGCCGAATTTTATGCCGGGCTTGCAGCTGCCAAGGATGATGCGGAGCGCGATCTCGTGCCGGCAAGGGTTTGGGTGAAATCCTTCGCCCTCTATCGGCGCTTCCCCCTCCGCAAAATGAAAAAAATCACCGAGGGCTTGCCGCTTATCCCCGGCTCAAAGGAAATGTTCAATTATTGCAGGGAAAATGGCATCAAAACGGCAATTTTGTCGGCTACCGTTCTGCCTATCCTCGAATGGAACCTCTCAAAACATAAGATTGCGCCCGATTACATTTTCGGCTCTGAATGCACTGCAAAGAATGGAAGGTTCGATAGGCTGGTATCGGTGCTTTCGCCGCTTGGGAAAAGGGGGGAAATGGAAAAACTGATCCGGATTTTGAAAATTGCGCCAGCAGATTGCCTGGCCGTGGGCGATTCCATCTCGGAGGTCCCCATGTTCAAGCTGGTGGGGCGGAAAAATTCGGTTGCATTCCATTACCGGCAGGATATTTCGGAATATTGCGATCACCTGCTGTACAAGCAAAACGACGCAGAAAGGGATTTGAGGAAAATTATCGGTGTTGTTGAAGGAAAAAATAAGTAGATTTGGTGGGCGATTATGGAAAAGTTTGATTTTGTATTGCTTGCTGCCGGCCAGGGGAAGAGGCTTAGGCCGATAACCAATTCCTACCCAAAGACCATGGTCCGGATTCTGGACAAACCTTTGCTGGAATGGATTGTCGAGGGGATTGCCGGGGCTTTTGGAGATTCAGTTGGGAGAATCCTGATTGTTGTTGGTTTTGAGAGGCATAAAATAACCGAATACTTCCAAAAGCACCCCGCCATGCAGAAGATAGTGTTTGTTGAGCAAAAGGAGCAGAAAGGCACCGCCGATGCGGTGTTGCAGGCGGAGAAGTTGGTGGAAAGCGATAGGTTCTTCGTACTCAATGCCGATACGTTCTTCGACCCCAAATTCTTCGAATTGCTCAAAAGGAATGCTGATTCGCAGCCCTTCCTTATTGCAAAGCGCGAGGAGGACGCCTCCGCTTATGGGGTTGTGGAAGTGGAGGGCGGCAACCTGGTTGGGCTTGTGGAAAAGCCCCTTGAGGCAACAAATAAGCTGATCTCCACAGGAACCCTGTTCATGCCAAGGCAGTTTTTCGAATACCTGAAGAATGTGAAGGTATCGAAGCGCAACGAATATGAGATTACAGATGCGCTATCCGACTTTGCAAGCAAGCAGAAGCTTAGGGTCCTCGAATTCGATTCATACTGGACTGATGTGGGCTATTACTGGAATTACATCGCAGCCTCCGAGTACGCCCTCCAGAATTTGATGGAACCCAAAATAGAAGGGAAGGTGGAGGATTTCGTTGTGGTCAAGGGCAAGCTGCGCGTGGGAAAGGGCTCGGTTGTGAAGAGCGGAACCTACATCGAGGGGAATGTGTTCATCGGTGAAAACACGATTGTTGGGCCAAGCGCCTACCTGCGCAAGGGGGTTGTGATCGAGGACAATTGCCACATCGGGAACTCGACCGAGGTGAAAAGCTCCATAATCATGCACAACTCGAATGCGGCCCACCTATCCTACATCGGGGATTCCATCATCTGCGAGAACGTGAATTTTGGCGCAGGCACCAAAATAGCGAATTTGAAGTTCGACCATTCCGCCATTTCCATTAAGCAGGAGGCGGGGAAGGTTGCATCGGGAAGGGACAAGCTTGGGGCCGTGGTAGGCAAGAACACCAAAACCGGCATCAACGTTTCCATCAACTGCGGAGTTTTGATCGGCGAGAACTGCAAAATTTCCCCGGCCGCATATGTTTATAATAATCTTGAGAACGATGCCGTATTCAAGGGCTGATGGAAAGGGGGTGCGGGAGTGTTTGCAAACAGGTTGCAGGCAGGGGGGCTGCTTGCTGAAAAGCTGCCGGAATTCAGGAAGATGAAGGATTGTGCCGTCCTTGGCATTCCAAGGGGCGGCGTCCTGGTTGCCGCCGAAGTTTCCAAATCACTAGGTTTGCCCCTCTCGCTGATGGTAGTAAGGAAAATCGGTGCGATGCTTAACCCCGAACTTGCGGTAGGTGCCATCGGAATGGATGGCCGGCCGTACTTTAATACGGAAGTAGCATCACAAACCGGTGCAACGAAGGAATATTTGCAATCGGAAGCGGAAAGGCAGTATGGGGAGGTTAAGCGGAGAATGGGTTTTTTCAGGATAAAGGAAGGAACTTTTAGGGGCAAAACCATAATCCTTGTGGATGATGGGATCGCAACCGGCTCCACGGTTCTGGCAGCCATCCGGATCCTTAGGGGCCAAAAAGTGAGGCGGCTTGTGCTTGCCGTTCCTGTCTGCTCCGCGGATACTGCGCAGGTGTTAAAACCCCTTGTTGACCGGTTTGTCTGCCTTGAAATTCCGCCCTCGTTTTCGGCAGTTGGCCAGTTCTATTCCGATTTTGCCCAAGTGGCGGATTCCGACGTAAAAAGGATAATGGATGGGCGGTAAAAATGGGTGTTTATTGCGGTCTGCGGGCCCATTTCATATCTTAGCCAATTGTCTAATTTTTCGCCTGGTTCCGTTGTCGTAAATGAAACGACAAACTCGTATATCCTTGCTTGGCCATATATTGTTGCCGAGGTGATGGCTATGGAGGGAGTTGTTTTATTGTTAGTAGCCATTGCAGTGATATGGGCGATCGGTGGCCAGCAGGGCGCAACAGACGGCATCCCGATGTGGCCATAAAAGGAAAATAAGTGCAAAAATTGGAATATGGAAATCGCAACGGGTTGCTAGGGAAGGGATCCCCCTAAGGCTGCAAAAGGGTTAAATAGAAGTAGCCACCACCTCCTTCCGATTTTTATGAGCGAATTCGGGGAGCATCCGCCGGACAGGATGATGTCTATTGCGATGCTTATTGCGTTTGTGCTGATCCTATACCTGTACATGATCAGCAGGTAAATTTGCATATAGTTGGGATCGTGCTAAACGCTCGACTTAATTGTATTTAACTATTGTACCCGGGGTTTATTCGTGGGCGCCATTTTCTAAGAGACCAAACCCACTTCCTCAACCTGCACTTCACTTACTCCTTCAACTGTTGCGCGCACGATTTCCTCGAAGTCCTTGCTCTTGGAATCCTCGCATACGAATGAGGCCTGGATTATCCTGGAGCCGAACACGTAATCGATGATCTTCGAGGAATTGCAGCCCTCCACCTTCTCAACGTTGCCCCGCAGTTTCTCAAGGTCGTATTCCTCCAGGGGGAATACCTTAAGGACGGTTAGTACTTTTCCCATGTGATTTCATCCCTATTTAATCAGTTTGATCCAGCTCTAGATGAATATATTTTCCCTACTTCTTCTTCTCTTCTTTCTTCGCTTCAGGCTTTGCCTCTCCGGCCTTTGCATCCGCGGCCTTCTCGCCTTCCTTTCCTGCCTCGGCCGGTGCGGCTGCAGCAGCTGCGGCGGCAGCCGGCGCCTCCTCTTTCTTCTTCTCCTCCACAATCTTGACCTTCATTATGATCTCCTTGCCTACTTTTGCAAGGTTTTTCTTATCCTGCCGAATGTCCCTGATCTTTTCCGTGAAGCTTCCTGACATTTTCAGCTTCGCCCTCCTAAGTGCCTGCTTTACAACTGGTAGGTCCTTTGAATTGATCCTGACCGTAAATACTGCCTCGCCGTGCTTGACGCGCGCCATCCTGCCCTTTGGCCTTCCGAACGCAAGCTTCATTCCCTTCGAGATACGGTCCGATCCCGCGACTCCAAGAGCGGAGTGTTCCCTTATCACAAGGTGAGGGTACTTCAAAATCCCAAAATAGTACTGGCCGGGCAAATTCTTCTCAAGGTACTTGACGGCGACCTGCCTTGCGGCCTCAAGGGAGTTATCCCTAAGCTGGATGTCTGTATCGGCTAAAAGGTCGATTGCAATCTCGTAGAACCTATCGACTCCCATGTTGTATTGCCTAACCTTTGGTCGCGGAGCGCCCTTTACAAAGCTTTTTCTGGGCATCCTATTGGACAGGCGTGCCCATGGCTGGCCCTGCGATTTTCGGACTGTCCTTGCCGGCCGGAGACCCATGGAATCACACCAAAAGCTGCATGTTTGGCTAATAGCATTGTAATTAGCTGCAATTTGAGATGATGTTTAAGGACGAATAATTTAAAAAAGCCACCTAACGGGAGGCCAAGCCGAGCATATTGGGGATTGGATGCAGCGGCATTGCCCTGACCCCTTGAGGTAGGCTGCCCTGAAGGCCGTTCCCCTCATACCGAATTGCCGCTCATTTCCTCAATAATTTGAAATACTCCTTTGCCTTCCCTTCCGGGTCGTCCGCATAAATGATGTCCCTGCCCACGTTTACCAGGATATTTTCGCCGGCGGCCTTGACGGTTTCCAGATCCCCTCCCTGCTTTCCGATTCCGGGGATGAGGATGATTTTCTCATTTCCAATTATCTCGCGGATCTCGATCATCTCCCGCTCATTATTTGTGGCGCCTACGACCACTCCGTCACCGCCGAACCTGGCAACCTCGCCTGCAATCCATTCATAACCCCGTTTTCCCTCCACTTGCCCATCCCTCATGAAGTATTTTGCAGATGGATTTGACATTAGGGTTAGCGTGATCACTCCCAACTTTGCCTCGTGCGCCTGCCTGATCGTTTCCTCCAAGTTTCCGGCGAATGGCGAGAACGTGAACGCATCAAGCATCGCCTTCTTCATCCAATAGATGGCACTCTCATTGCTGCTCCCGATATCCGAAAGCTTCAGGTCGAAAATGGATAGGCAGCCCTTTGAGGAGATGGCATCCGACAATTCCTGGAGGTCCTCGATGGAGAATGGGATCACAAATTGCGAATTTATCTTGTAGGCACAGGCGTATTCGGATGTTTGCTTGATGGTATCCAGGCAAAAGCGCTTCATCCCATCCGTTTCGGAGCCCTTCTCGAAGTATTTCCGTGGGATGCTGTCGTTTTCCTTGAAGAAGATGCTGGCCGGGTCAAGGCCGATGCATAAGGTGGATTTCTTCACGCCTTTGACGTCCTTATATTTGGCTAAGAAGCTCATTTTGATGACCCTGCTTTCCCGAACTACTTAACTTTACTTCTTCCTTTTATATTAATCGTATCGCAATGCAATTTGCCGACTATTTCGGCTGCACCCTCATTGCTTTTATCGCTTCGCTCATCTCCTTGGCCGTCTTATATTTGTAAAGCGAGCTTCCGGCAACCAATATGCCCGCGCCGGCCTTCTTTGCAATTTCGGCAGTCTCCAGGTTTATCCCCCCATCAACCTGTATGTGGGTCTTAAGCCCGCTTTCCTTTATCCACGCCCTTGCCTTTTCCACCTTTGGCATCATATTGTACAAGAATGCCTGCCCGCCAAAGCCCGGCTCGACTGTCATGATAAGGATGCAGTAAAGCTCCATATTGAGGAATGGCTTGATGCTTTCAATGGGGGTGCCGGGTTTGATGGCAATGCTAGGAGTTGCTCCGCCGGCTTTGTTGATGGCTTTGATCGTTTCAACCGCCTCCCTCTCGTTTTTAACCGCTTCGAGGTGGAAAATCACGTTGTCCGAGCCGGCCTGCGCGAATTTTGGCGCCCACTTCAATGGATTTTCGATCATAAGGTGGGCATCCAGGAAAAGGTCGGTTTTTTTCCGGAGCGCTTCGATTAGCGTCCAGCCAAAGGTGAGGTTTGGCACGAAATGGTTATCCATGGCATCCAGCTGCACGCCATCTGCGCCAGCTTCCTTGGCGATTTTCAAGCCCGCCTCGAAATTGGCGAAGTCCGCGGAGAGGATTGATGGAAATACGAGTATTTTTCCCATGGCTGATTGCATGAAAGCTTTGTCCGCAGGGAAATTAAATCCTTGCGTTTTGGCATTTTCAATGGAATGGTGGTATGGGCTGGGTGGTGGGTGTTATTTTTAGCGCATTGCGGATTTACAATTTGGTCTCTTTCCTATTCTTGCCCTGTAGCTATTGGTCCACGACGTATTTGCAATTCTCCGGCTCATCAAATTGCAGCGAGAGGAACAGCTTGAGGTAACCCAGGATGGGAACCCGCAATATCACCTTGCCTTTCATATGGTCCTCCTTGGCAAAGTCCTGGGTGATTCCATATACATCCGGCGCGGGGTTGTTGTCCCCCTTGATCAGGTAATTGGTTTCCCCCTTGTACTTGAGCTTCATCACCGCCCGGTGGACCACAAGGCCCAAATCCCGGTACGCATTTTCCGGCTGATATACGACGATATCTCCTCCCTTGTCGAACGCATACTCCTTGCCATCCGCCCGAAGCCCAGTTGTGCATAGTTCCTTGCGGATTGCGCCAGAGCTCAGCTCCCGAACGGTGCACTCATTTTTGATGAAATCCCGAAATTCAACTGGCTTTGTGAGTTCCACTTCCTGCGATCGGATTTCGCCCCCTTGGAGGAGGATGATGTCGCCCCGGTCAAGTGCTGGCACCATGGAGCAGGAGGTGACCACATCGATCGGGGTGCTGGTGTGCAAAAGGAACCCGAGCCCAAACCATACCGAAAGAGCGGCAATTAGCGCTATCCCAAGCTCCATTGCAGAGCTTTTGATGCTTTTTGAATCGCTCTTGGCGG
>DATDZF010000096.1:0-11149 GCA_035288785.1 Candidatus Norongarragalinales archaeon | reverse complement strand
CATTCAATTCCTAAAGATGCTGCCGCAAAATCCGCATTATTCGCTTATCGTATGCTGCATGTATATTCCAGATGCCAGCGGGAGGACGAATTTGAAAGATACCCCGAGCCAAAGCCCAATGCTCAGGAAATATTCGAAACCAAGGCCAAAAAAAATCCCGAAGACCGCAATTTCAAGTGCGACGGATTCAATCAGCCATATGATTGCAATTTCGAGGCCTTCCTGCTCGTATTGTGCGTGGATCTCCTTTAGGTATTCCATCGAGCCAAGCACTATGATGATTACCGAAATGGGTATCATCAAAAGCCTCGAATCCTGGATGCTCACAATGCCCGGCAGCTGCAATAGCCAGCCGATGATTTCGATCGAAAACCAGACGCCGCCGCCGAACAGTAGCGCCTTGAGCAGTTGAGCCATTATCCCTCCCCGGAATTAGAGACGCAGAGGCGGTATAAATAAACAGCGGTATTAAAAAAAGTAAAATTGGCGCCTATTTTTTCGCCCTCTTTTTCAATGGCCTTCCCTCGAGCTTGCAGCCGGGCGTTTCGCAGTCCTTTGCCTTAGGGGAAATGCCTCCGCAGCCCGGGCAGAAATATTCGTGCTTTTCCATATTGTTCACCTCCTAATCAGTCGAATGTTAAGTGGCTAGGCACGAATATAAGCATATAGTTTAAGCTGGTGGTTTTGCGTATTTTTTGTTGATTTCCTCCATCTTTTTGTCAATCTTCTTCTCGGATTCCAACCTCTCCAACCCGTATTCGTTCATATCCACGAATTTGACGTATTCCGCAAACTGGGGGTGCACCCGCTTAATCTCCGAATAGATTTTCTGCGCCACCCTCCTATAGTCCGGATGGCCCTGCTGCATTGAGCGCAATTCCGTCAAATGCGCAACTTCCCTCAAATTCATCGTTATGTACCATCTCATCCTGTATGCGAGCGGCACCACATACTGCGCATGCGCCCGTGATTCCTTAGCAATGCTTTCCCACGCCCCCAACGCATTCTCCATCGCTTCCTTGAATTGGCCATCGAATCCCGCCTCCTCCAATTCCTTGGGAAGGTCATACCCATGCAGGCAATTCAGCAGTTGCCTTTCCTGCGTTAGCATCCTATGGCGCTGCAAATCCCTGTACTGGCCAAAATTTGCGAGCAAATCAAACGTGTAATGTGCATTCTCAAGGGCCCTTCCGGGCTTGTGCCTGCGGTTCTGCCTCCTCCCAAGGTATTCGAAAACTACCTCCCTCCTTTTTGCCGCATCGAGGGATTTGATTTTTTGCCGTACCTGCAAAAGGGGGAGGTCCAGGTGCGGGTAAAGCATCGCTGCAACCACTTTCTCCTCTGCCATTTCATCGTAATCTGCCAAAGTTACCTCTCCAGAACTTGCTATCACTTCCCTTCCTAGCAATTCAGCTGCGGCCTTCCCCATTCCGGAGCGCGTCTCATAAAGATACTTTTGCGTTGCCTTCCCATGGCTGTCATTTGCGCGTTTCACAAAGGACGGGATCACCTTGGATAGCTCCCCTTGCATGGAAGAGGCAATCCTTGGCATTTCGCCAAGCTCGCTTGCATACATTTTCAGGATCAGGTATTCGAATGCTCGGCCGTTCCCAAAAAGGCCCACGTTCGTCAATGCGGATGCGGGCAAAAGCCCCCTTAGCACATCGCAAACCTTTGCGCGTATAGTGCTCTGGTATGCCCTATCGCTGACATCCGCCTGCCTAGGGAACCGCTCCATCTCGAATTTGGTCATTTTCTCCAGCAGGTTGGAGTAGGTGTCGAAAAGTAAGTCGCACGCATGCAAGTATTCATCGCCAGCCTTAAGCGATAGCAGATCGCCCCCCCTATAATATTGGTATTTCCCATCCATTTTCTGGTTGAAATAAACGTACCTAGTTGATTTTTCCAGGGGGGAAATCCCAATTCTTGCATCCTCCAGCACTTTCGAGGCAATGTTGCTGACCTGCTCGATTGCGATGTGCGCCCCGCCAAGCTCTGCAACGGAATCATCGCCGTATCCCACCAGCACCCTGTCGTAGAACTCCTCCGCCTTTTGCGTGGCGATGAGCTGGTTTTTTTCCCCTTCCCCCGAATAGGCGACAATTTCCGAAAACCCCATCTCCTTGTTCAGGATGAACTCATCCAAAAGTACCCTCCGAAGGCTCTTGATGGTCCTGCTATACCTTGAAAACAGTGCGCCCATAACCACTTCGGGCATGTTGCGGAGCGCGAAAATATTCGAATCAAGATTAGTCACGAACGGCTGCAAAATCCGCCTCTCCTCGGCTGTAAATTCCCCCTCCATTTGCATCCCCGGCTAAACATGCCTGACAAATTTAAAAAATGGGAGTCTATTGGCATTTGCGCAAATTGCAGCCTGCCGCTTGAACTAAAATGTTATGCGGCCCGCACGGCGTCCCTCATGCAGAATGCGACCGCTTCCTCATCGCCCCTAAAAAACCATTCAGGCCAATTGCAAGTTGACATTATATTCCGCAACCCCGCCCTTCCCATCGGAATGCTGCACCGCCTCCCCTGGCCTATACTCGAAAGTTTGGCAGTAGAAATTATTCTCATCGGTCCCGGGGCAGATTGTGACCGTATTCAGCTCTTGGTCGTAGGCCATGTCGTAGATCTGCAAGGGTATTGTCCTTCCGCCCGTTTCCATGCTTGCGGTGCCTGCCCATTCCGAGGCGCCATACAAGGTGGCGCTCACCTGCATCTTCTGTGGTCCCGAGTACCTGATGTTAATGGATTTTCCCCCTATTAGGGCGGCTTCAATTGCTATGGTTAGCGCCAGCACCAAAAGAAGCAGCAGGTAGGTTTTCATTTTTTCCCCGAATGCATTTTGGGCGAAGCGATTTAAATTCGTTTCCGCGCACGCAGGAATGGTGCGGGATTTTAATTTTGCGCCCTCCATCTATTCATTGGTAATGATGATTGGCGAAGAGGAGCATTTTGTTGAGGGCAGGCCAAAGGACGAGGAACCTTCAGGGAGAATTCCTGTAAGGCGGGGAGTGAGGCCCCGACTAGTCGAGAAAGTGGTAAAAATAGCGGTAAGCGAAGGTTTGAGGGCTTATACGCCCCAGGATGGGGCAGGCAACACGCGCCAGAAGAAGCTTACGGATATCCTTGCCCAGGAATTGCCTATCCGGGAAGCTGCAAGGGATGAGGAAGCCGCCGCGAATGCAAGTATTGCGGGAAAAAAGGAACGCGTAAAAAAAACCTTTCACGATTTGTACCACTCCGCTTTAGCCCAAAGCCAAGTGCTAATGATTTGCCGCGAGATTCGGGGAAGGATGCGGGGAAGAAATCCAACCCCCTTCCAAATATTGGCAGTTACCGTCCTGGAGCACGGGCTTGATTCGGAGCAGCTTACCGCGCATGCAAAAGCGCTTAGCCGGTTGCATTATGGGTGGAAGCAAAAGAAAACCGATCAACGGCCATGGAACGGATCACCTCCCCATCCGGAACTGTTTGGCCCCAGGTGGACATTGCTTCCAAGGGTTGAGGAAATACTCCGAAAAACACCCGATGGAATGGACCAGATGAATTTGGCAAAGGCTCTAGGAATCCCAAAAGGCAGGGGCCAAATACTCGTTGACCACGCCCTAAAGCTCCTTGCCGCCGCCGGCTTTGCTTCAATCAAGCCCGAGGAAGGCCGCACATGGCAAGCAGTCTATGTGCATAGGCAGCATATCCTTGAAAAAGAACCAGAGCCCGATTAAACCTTTGATTTTTAACCAGCCCTCGCCATATAGTTGAAAACTTTTAGTGGTAATCATGAGTTTCAAGGTGATCCTGAAACAGGAGGGGATCCGCAGCACCCTGTTCACAATTCTATTCATGGCAATCGGCTTTGGTATCATCCTGCCCATCCTCCCGTTCTATTCGCAGACCTTTGGCGCAACCCCCTTCGATTTGGGGATGCTCACGGCGATCTTTGCGCTGATCAGCCTCATTTTCTCGCCAATCATCGGCAAATATGCGGATAAGGTGGGCAGGAAAAAAGTGCTGCTTGCGGGGACCGCGGTATTTTCCTTCTCCTACATATTATTCGCATTCGCGCCAAGCCTGCAAATTCTTTTTGTTGCGCGCGCAATTGAAGCGCTAGCCGCCGCCGGAATGTTCCCCATATGCGCATCGCTGATTTCCGATTTCACGAGCGAAGAGCAGAGGGGGAAGGCCATGGCCCTTGTTGGGATGACCTTCTCGCTGGGTTTCATTTTGGGGCCGGCGCTGGGGGGGCTGGCGGAAATCCTTTCGATCCAGGGCGCATTCATCGTTGCCGCTTCGCTTGGGGCCATCAATTTCGCGTTCATTTTCTTCAATCTCAAGGAGCCTAGGGAGAAACCGGAGAGCAGGGATATTGTGGAAAAGGAGGTTTCACTTCTCCACCACATCTCCTCCCCGCTGCTCCTGATTTTCGCCTCGGGGATGATGATTGCATTCATGATCGGGGGGCTGCAGGCAGTGCTCGCGCTTTACACGCACGACAAGATGGGCTTTGGCGCAGGGGATGTGGGCATAATTTTCACGGTCATCGGCATACTGATAATGGTTTTCCAGTTCATTTCCGGGAGCCTGGTTTCCAAATGGGGCGAAATCCGCATGATCCAGGTTGGGATGGTGCTTTCCGCCCTGGGTTTCCTGCTTCTCGTTTTCTCCTATGACTGGCTTACGCTGCTTTTGCCCCTTGCAATTTTAGTGCTTGGGAATGCGTTCGTATTCCCTTCCGTATCCTCGCTTGTGAGCAAGCGCGCGAAGGGGAAGCGCGGCGCTGTCATGGGGCTTGTCAACAGCTTCCAGTCGCTTGGGCAATTCGTGGGGCCGCTGCTAGCAGGTTTCCTTTACACCCTCAACCATGCGTTCCCGTTCTACGGCCTTTCCGCTGCGGTATTCCTGTATTGCATCCTGTTTTCCATCGTTGAAAAATGAAATATTGGCTGGAAGCAGAATGGGTTTTTATTGGCCGAATGCAGAATGTCGGTCCATCCTGGCGTTTTCCGTGCCCTCAAGCAAATTCGCCTATTGCCTGATGCTTTTCTGCCTCCCCTTCTCTATTTCCTGCAGGATTACCGCCGTGTTGGTCTTGTCCACCCCCTTTATTGCGCGTAATTTTTTTGTCAGGAATTCGTTCAGCTCATCCGTGCTCCCCACATATGCCTTGATTATGAGGTCTTTGCCCCCAGTTACAATTGTCACCTCCTCTACTTCCGCCAATGCCGCAATCCTCCTTGCGATCTCCTGCTGTGAAAAATCCGGCGTGGGGTAGCTTACTGTCACGTCAATGACCGCGCCAATGCCCTTCCCGGTTTTTTTCCTGTCAATTATGGCGCGAAGCCCCCGGATTACACCCATCGCTCTTAATTTCTCAATGCGGTTATGGACGGTTGTTAGCGGCAGCCTTAGTGCCCTTGCAATCTTCTTCTTTGTGCGGTCGGCATCGGCCTCCAGTTCTGCAATTATTTGGAAGTCCGTCAAATCAAGCTGGTTTTTCATGGAAATATTTTCCATAATTAAGCTTATATAGCTAACTTTTTGCATAAATTTCGCTTTTTTAGGAAATATTATTATATACTGGCAGCAGGAGAAGGATTGGCGAGATCTCGAGGATATTCTCAAATGATTTTGGCAGGTGAAAAATATGATCGGAAGGGAAATGCAAATTGTGGTGGAAAAGCTGCAAAGCGCAAAGCTTACCGCCATTTTGAAAGTGCAAAGCTGTGTGATGCAGGAGGTGCACGATTACATGCACGAAAAGGGATTGCTGCAGCTTATGCCGGTGATAATTTCGCCGATCACAG
Organism: Candidatus Norongarragalinales archaeon; assembly: GCA_035288785.1. GTDB lineage: Archaea > Micrarchaeota > Micrarchaeia > Norongarragalinales > SBBD01 > JACRGC01. The sequence continues at coordinate 5,342 of DATDZF010000096.1, read as the reverse complement.
ATCCCCTCAACCATTCGGTGCTTGAAGGCGAGATTTGCTACTACGATGAGAAGCTCCAGCTCACAAAAAGCATGATCCTCCATAAGCAGCTATCCCTGCTCGGCGATCGGGAAGGGATCTACATAATCTCCCCAAACGTTCGGCTTGAACCCAAGGAACGGGGCGCAACCGGCCGCCACCTCCTCGAATTCACACAGGTGGATTTCGAGCTGAAGGGGAAGAAGGCCGGGGATGTGATGGTGTTCATGGAAGAACTATACGGCCGTATTTTTGCAAAGGTGAGAAAGGAGTGTTCCGCGGAATTGGAACTTCTTGGCCGTTCCCTTAAAACGCCGAACTTCCCGCTTAAAAAGTTCGATTCGGCTGAGCTAAAGCGCACGCTTGGAAGCGATTGGGAAAAGGTAGTTTCAAAAACCGCTGTCGATCCAATCTGGGTCACAAACCATGAGCGCGAATTTTACGACAAGGAGGATCCGCAAAGGCCATTCACTTACCTGAACTACGACATCGTTTATCCTGAGGGGTTTGGGGAAGGATTGTCCGGAGCCGAGCGCGAGAACGAGTATGCGCAAATACTATCAAGGATGCAAAGGAACAAGATGGATCTTGGGCCATATTCCGCATACTTGGAAGTCGCAAGGGCGGGCTTATTGCAGCCATCGGCAGGCGCGGGCTTTGGGGTGGAGCGGCTTGTGCGCTATCTTTGCGGCACAAGTCGCATTGAGGAAGTTGCGCCCTTTGCGAAAGTTCCGGGTGGGAAATTTATTTTTTAAATGCGGATCAGCCCCGAATCCAATTTCAATTTCCCCTCCTGATGCAGTACAAGTGCCGCGGAAATGACCGCAGGCATGGGGAGCGGCGTGAATAGCGGGTTGATTCCGGAAACATACTTGGGGTCGTTAACCACAATCTGCGCCTCCTCGAAGCTCAAATCGTGCCTTCCGTGCAAGCTCCGGAAATTTTTGATCGCCTGCTGCAGCATCCCAAGGGCATATTCTGGAGGGATGCGGTTATGCTTTTTCAGCGGCGAATAATACCTGTTTGCCCCGGGCGTGTAATTTTGGGTGCATTCCTCGCAGAGCGTGAGCAGATTATGGATGCTATTGGTGCCTCCTGCCGCCCGGGGGACCATATTTGCAACCTCCAATGATGCGCCCTCCTGCGCCTTCCTCTTGCAGCTGGTGCATTGGTTCAGGTCGCGCAGGTAAATCTTGAAGCGAAGTGTGGCCGGGATGGATTGCATTCCTATCAATGGTATTTTGAGGCATGAGCTATAAATAGTTGACGCAATTCATCATGTAGCTGATAGCGATGTGGGTTGCCGAATTCAAGGTCTGGCAAGATACGACACCTCCAGGAGGGGTACCCCTCCTACGCGTGTCGCCCCTACCTCCCTTATTTACATATACGAATAATACCTTTGTTCTTCCATTTCGCCTATTATGTTCTCCCTAAGACCATGATGGTGGTGTGATTTGTATGTGGGTTGCCGAATTCAAGGTCTGGCATGAGACCTCAGAAACGATGAAGCTGACCGCCAGGTTTGATGTGGTAGTGACCAGCCTTTATTTGAACGAATTCCGGAAGGGGGGGCACACCTACATCACCAAGGCGCTTGCGGTGAACGGACCGGAGTGGAAGGAATATATGAGAGAGCTGTTAAAGCATGAAAAAAGGTACCATATAAACAAGGTGGAGGGTAATCACGTCTATTTCACGATCCCTTATACCTCGTATTCCTACCACGTGCTGATAATGGACCAGGATGTGTTTTTCGTGAAGCCCTTCATCCTTAAGGGCGGCTTTGAGTACTGGTTTGTAGGAAGCTGGAAGAAGGGGAACCTGCTCAAACTCAAGAAACGCATCGCAAGCCAAAGCGAGCATGCGAAAATGGAGCTGCTTTCACTTAGGGAAGAGGATGTGGATTTTTTCGTGCCGGATATCCTGGAAAGGCTCCCAGGCAGGAGGCGGGAGGTGCTGAGGAGGGCAGTTGAAATGGGGTATTACCAATTCCCCCGCAGGATAAATTTGAAAGGGCTCGGGAAAAAGCTGCGATTATCCCCGGCCACAGTGCGCGAGCACTTAAGGTATGCGGAAAATGAGCTTCTACCGGTTGCATTCAAGCAGATGCATTCTGCAGTATGAACCCATGCATGCGTGGGTATAGGATAATAAAAACCATCGTCCAGATATAACGGAAGGGATACATGTGGTAATGGTAAAAAGCGAAACCGAGCTTAGCACATATCACGACAAGGATGGCTGGATGCATGCCGAGGACCTGCCCCAGATCGACCTTTTCTTCGCGCAGATCTGGATGCGCTCATTTGTAAACGACATGGATAAGTCCGTCGGGGTAAACTACCGGAAGGTGCTTGGGGTTTACCGGAATTTCCGGATTGATTTTTACTATGGGAAGGAGGACTGCCTCAAATTCACTCATGCGGTACTGGACAAAATAATTGATAGCCGCGGCAATTTCGGGGATGAGATCAACATGCAGATCCGCCTCCGCTCCGATGGCCTTGTCGCCTTCTCAAAGAAGGTTTCCGATACCGACCTTTCCAAGCTTTCAAACAAGGAACTTTGGCACACCTATTACGATTATTCGGCCATCCATACCAAGCTTTACGAATACGGCTGGCTTAGCAATGCAACGGACATGTTCTACCCGGAATTCACGAACAAATTGAAGGCCTACCTTCGCACCAAAACCGCCGACGAGGACAAGGTAAGTGGATATTTTGTTGTGTTGACAACTCCCGAGGAAGAGACCATAGCAACGCAGGAGACCCGGGACTTCCTTGCCATCGCCGCGAAAATTCAAGGCGATAGGAGCATCGGCCGGATTTTTTCAGAGCCCTTCATCAACCTGCGGCAGAAGATTCCCCCCCAATTGCGGGAGGAAATCCGCTCCCATTGGAAACGCTACAAGCACCTGAAATTCATGTACTATGGCTTGGAGGAACTGGAGCGTGAATATTACGTCCACCTGCAGGAATTCCTAAGTTCCGGAAAGGATGCAAGCCAGGAGCTGCTGTGCATGGAAGAGGAAAAGCAGGCAAAGCGCATCGAGCGCCAAAAGCTCGTGAATGAGCTGCAGATTGATGTTTTCCATAGGCGTCTATTTGATATTTTCGCGGAATTCATGGTCACCAAATGGTACCGGAGGAATGCGCAGATACTCTCACTTTATTACATTGAAAAATTATTGCTGGAAATCGGCAACCGGTTTGGCCTATCCCTCTCCCAGGTAAGGTGCCTTATGCATGATGAGGTAAAAGAGCTCCTCCAGAACGAGAAGGTGGATCCTGAAGAGTTGATCTCGCGCGACGAATTTTCCATCCAATGGTTTGAGAAGGGGAAGGAATTCATATGTTCGGGGGAAAAGGCGCGGAAAATTGCCGCTCTTGCCGAGAGGAAGGACATTGATTTGAACATGCGGGAGCTTAAAGGGCAATGCGCGTGCCTTGGCTATGCAAAAGGGAAAGTGAAAATCATACAGGGCGCAAAGGACCTCCACAAAATGGAAAAGGGCGACATACTGGTTGCATATGCGACGGATCCGGACGTGGTCCCTGCAATGAAAAAGGCCGCCGCGATCGTGACAGAGCAAGGCGGCGTCACCTGCCATGCCGCAATAGTTTCGCGTGAGCTCGGCATCCCCTGCGTCATCGGAACGAAGGTTGCAACCAAAGTCCTGAAGGATGGTGAGATGGTTGAAGTTGATGCTACTAAGGGGATTGTAAGGAGGCTTGGTTGAAATTCGCAAATCAAATTAAGGGGGCTCTAATTTATTTTTGGGGTGTGCATGTGGTTGAAGCATCCGTTAGGCGCAAATTGAAGGTCCTCTCAGAGCCAAAATTCCGCGCCGGCCTTTTCCGCTTCTTCAAGGAGCAGATAAACCCAATCGGCGTGCGGCTTCCGAAAGTAAAAAAGCTAGCAATAGAAATCGATAGGGGGTTGCGCCAAAAATGCTCCTTTACGCAAGTCCTTTCGCTCGCAGAAAAATTCCAATCCTCCAAGTATTTCGAGGAGCAGATTTTCGGAGTTTATCTTATTGAGCTGCACAGAAAGGAGTTCACTCCGGCCACTTTTTCCACATTTGAAAAATGGATCGACAATTACGTCTCAAATTGGGCGCATTGCGACCTCTTCTGCTCGCATTCCGTATGGTATTGCATCGAGAACAACCCGAAATTGGTTGGACGGTTGATTGATTGGACCGCCTCGAGGAATAGGTGGAAGAGACGGGCGGCTGCCGTTACTTTGATTATTCCCGCCAAAAGGGGGCTATTCCTAAGGGAAGTCCTCCAGATCGCTAAGCGCAATATATACGATCCCGATGAGATGGTGCTAAAAGGCACCGGCTGGCTCCTTCGCGAGGCCGCAAAGGCGCACTTTCAGGAGGTGAATGCTTTTTTGCTCCGGCACAAGGATGCACCCAGAGTATTGCTAAGGTACGCGACGGAAAGATTCCCGGCAAGGAAAAGGGAAGTAGTGCTTTACTGAATTGTTGGTTGAAATTCGGGTCATTTTCCTGTTGGATCCGCATATTTTGTTCCGATTCTAGCCCTTCCCCTCCGCCTCCCTTTTTTATCTCGTATATAAAGCAGCCCAGATGGAAGGGGATTTATAAAACGGTGGCAGCATAACCCTCTATTCATTTCCTAATTATACAGGTGTTAACAAATGAGTTTTGAGAATTTGGGGCTTCAGCCCGGCATACTGAAGGCAATTAAGGAGCTTGGCTTTGAGAAGCCAACAGACATCCAAAGGGAGGCAATTCCCCTGCTATTGCAGGGCTCGGATTTGATCGGCCAGGCGCGTACCGGAACAGGAAAGACCGCCGCGTTTGCGATTTCGATCCTCGAAGGGCTCCAGCAAAAAAACCATGTGCAAGCGCTCATACTCGTCCCCACAAGGGAGCTTGCGATGCAGGTAGTTAACGAATTCCGCGAGCTTGGCAAATACGTGCCGCACACAGTACTTGCGATTTATGGCGGCGAGGACATTGAAAAGCAGCTGCGCCACCTCCAGAAGGGGATCCAGATTGCGGTTTGCACGCCCGGACGGCTGCTTGACCATCTTGAAAGGAGGAGCATTTCGCTAGCGCAGGTCCATACGGTTGTCCTGGATGAGGCCGACAGGATGCTGGACATGGGGTTCATCGACGACATTAAACGGATTCTTTCCCACGTTCCCCAGAAAAGGCAGATGATGCTCTTTTCGGCGACGATGCCGGATGCGATCACCTCGCTTGCGAGGCAATACCTGCACAACCCCGAGACCGTCAATGTCAGCGCCGACAAGATCACCGTCGAGAGCATAAACCAGCATTT
>DATDZF010000095.1:0-3532 GCA_035288785.1 Candidatus Norongarragalinales archaeon | reverse complement strand
CTGATAGCGGCCGGCATAATCTCGGATACCGCATACATGAAAAGTGCGACCACCTCGGCGATCATCGCACTCGGGGAGTGCCTGAAAATCGCCGGCATGGAGCTTTCGGATGCTTACGACCTGCTGGATGTACGGGAGGATGCAAGCGAAAAAATTGCGCTCATGGAAGCGGTGAGAAGGGCGAGGATAGAAAGAATTAGGGACGTGGTGATTGCTGAATCCCAGGTGGGCGCATTCGAACTTCGGTGCGCAGCGGCCTTGGTTTCACTCGGATGCGATTTCGCGGTTGTTGCAAACCAGAAGGAGGGGAAGGCCTCGGCAGTGAAGAGCAGGGTGCCTGAGCTGAAAAAAATAAATGTCGGAAAGCTGATGGACGAGGTTGCAAGGGAGCTGAAAGGAAGCGGAGGGGGGCACGAGATGGTGGGCGGTTCCAATTATACGCATGGCCTTGATGCGCTGGTTGCGGCGGATAAGCTGATGGCGAAAGTAAGGGAGGAAATAGGTTGATTTCCACTAATTGAGGCAATTAAGATGGCAGCCAAATCGCCTAATCCGCGGAAATTGTTGGTAAAAAGGAGGCAAATTAGGCGCATCCACAAACTGCTGCTTAAGGAATACGGCGAAATAAGGCCCTGGAAAAAATCCCCGCTGGATACGCTTGTGGCCGTAATATTGTCGCAGAACACAAATGACAAGAATTCCTTCGCGGCATTCAAAATACTGAAGGGAAAACTCCCCAATTGGGAAAAACTCCTCAATACCCCAACAACCCAAATAGCCAAGCTCATCAAGGTTGGCGGGTTGGCAAACATAAAGGCGAAACGGATCAAGGAAGTTCTGAAAGCAATCATGGAGAAGGAGGGTAAATTGAGCCTGAAGCGCTTGGAGGGAATGGCGCCGGAGGATGCCCGCAATTACCTCATGCAATTCAAGGGGATCGGCCCCAAAAGCGCGGCTGTGATTGTTGCATTTGCATTCGGGAAGCCCTCTTTCCCCATCGATACGCATATCTTCCGGGTGCTGAAAAGGATCCCGCTCATACCGGAAAGGACATCATACATAAAGGCGCATGAAATAATGGAATTTGCCGTCCCAAATGAACTGAAAATACCCCTCCACACCGCGATCATCACGCACGGAAGGATGATTTGCAGGGCACGGATGCCGCTTTGCAGCGGATGCATATTAACCGGAGAATGCAAAAGGGTGGGAATTTCCGCATCGGCATAGGCAAAATTGAAAGTGCATAAACAAACATAATAATAATTAGGGATTCGCAATATTCTTGGGGTGGGGCACATGGATGGAAAACCGGAGGGCAAGAACTACGAGAGCATCCTGAAATTCTACAAACCGAACAAGCAGATGCAGGGGAGCGCCTGCCAATTTGACTTTGCACCGGAAAAGCAGGCGGTGTTTTTTGAGATTGCAAGGCAATTGGAGGAGCGGAAATTCGACTGGGCAGGCAAGCTCACTTTCAAGCTTGCGGATGTGGACATCTGCAAAATATTGCTGGTTCTGAAGGATAGGTCCAAGCTTGCGAACCTGTTCCATGACCCTGGCAAGGGCAACTATGCCTCTTCGGAGGACACCAAGAACAATGCGCTGGTGGTGCAGAAGGGCGATTTTGGCTACTTCTTCAAATTATCCCAGCAAACAAAGGATGGGAAAGTCAATTCGATGCAAATAAATTTGAGTGAGGACGAGGTGCTGCTCCTGGAGTTGATGCTTGAGGAAGCGATCAGGAAAATTTACAAGTGGTAAGGAGCAAGTGGCCGGGAAAGAATAGGAATAGCTACAAGTGGCGAGAAGGCATTTAGAGCTTTTTCTCGATTACTCCGATATGCACAAAGTGAAGGATTGCAAGTGATGCTACCACTGCAATGGCAATAAGCGCGAATTGCCACGAGAACGTTGCTTTTGTGGTTTTTGACTCGGCAATTGCGGAAAGCAGCCTTACCTTGGCCTTCTCAAGAAGGTTTACTGATTCTTCCTTCCTTCCCGCCTTTTCCAATGCTTGCGCGGTTTCCAAATATTTTCCCGTTTCTTCCAAAATATCAGGCCGGTCCGGAAGCGCCTCCATCAGCTCGTCCACTTCGGTTAGGATTTCCTCATAGCTTCCTTTGGGAGGGGGGGTAAGTGATGGGATAGAAGATGCAGCAGGAGTTGCGCCAGCCCTTGAGGTTGGTTCCGGGAACCCGCCATTTCCACCAGTATAACCGCCTCCGGGAGGTTGCGTATTTGTTGGAGGGATTGGCGTTGGGGTGGAAGTCGCATTCGGAGTTGGGGTAATTGATCCGTAAGGCGAGGGGGTGGCATTCACGGATGGCGTCGGAGTAATTGTCGCATTTATTGAAGGCGTGGGGGTTGCATTTACACTCGGCGTTGCTGTAATAGTTGCAGTTGGGGAGCTTGTGGGCGCTGCCGTAGGGGTCAAATTCGCGCTCACGTTTATCGTCCGTCCTGCAATCACATCCACAACTGATTGGAAAGTTTGGTACCCCTGCTTACTCATCTGAACCGTTGCAGGCCCGGGCGTCAGATTTGAAACCGTGATCGGAGTAAGGCCCCTTATTTGGAAATTGATGTAAAGGTTAGCTAAGGCAGGATTCGAGGAGGCGAAAATGCTTCCGGTTGAAGGAGTTGCAGTGGGAGTGGCAGTAGGTATCGATGTGGGAGTTGCGGTAGGGGTTGGCGTTGGAACCAAAACAGCGGAAACCGTCGCGGTTGCGCTTGCAACGACTGGCACAGTGGTGGAATATGGAAGATAACCGGTTTTGGTGAAGCCGACGGAATGGCTTCCGACGCTTAAATTGGTAATGGTTAGGGGCGTCAAGCCCTTGCTAATTGCATCCACGCGCATGCTCGCACCAGTTGGGGTTGTTATTCCCCGTATTGCGCCTTTTGGCGTGGGGGTTGGGGATGAGGTAGGGGTTGGCGAGACACTCCGGGGTACCAGAATCGCATGTTCCGCCAAATACTGGCCGGGAGAGAGGTCGACGTTCTTTTGCCAATCCTGATAGCCGGATTTCCTCACAATTATCCAATAATTTCGGGGTGTGAGGTTGGAGATCAATATGGGGGTGTAGCCTTTTGATTCCGAGAAAAGGGAGACGCTGGCATTTATTGGGGTGGAATTGACAAATAATGTCGCGGGGAATGCAGTCATTGAAGCGTTTACGTATGTTGTCAGACCGGAACTGACAACAACATTCTGCGAATAATCGGAATATTCGGGCTTCGTCAATTTAACCTGATGTGCACCAAGAGATGCACCGGCTATGAAAAGGGGGCTTATTCCTTTGAAAAATCCATCCAAATAAACATTTGCAAGCGGGGGATTGGAATCAACACGTATTCCCTGCCTATTCATTTTTGAAATGGTTATCCATACACCATTGGGAGATGCACCCGATGCCTTGAACTCGAGAAAATTGATGCTGTCCCTGAAAATGTTGCTCTCGTTCAGGAATGCATCGAAAGCATGCCCGCTGGCATAATGGACATCCACCAAATTGGTGCCTCCTTCCGA
>DATDZF010000094.1:0-4532 GCA_035288785.1 Candidatus Norongarragalinales archaeon | reverse complement strand
AGCGGTTTCCTTTGAGACTCCGTCATAATGCAGCAGGGCTGCAGAGGAGAGCGTCACGGTTGAGATGTGCACATCGTAGAGCCCAAAGATCCTATCGAATAGATCTTGGCTGACCGATACATCCTGCACCTTGCTTATTGGGAGGGTCGCGCGGTCGATGGTGAAGATGCCCTTTTCCATGATGATGGTGGTTTGCGTGAAGGAATAGTTGATGGATTTGAAGTACATGAAGGTGAAGGCCAAAACGATGAGGAAAATTGCCGCAAGCAAACCCCAGATGATGGGCAGGCTGATGAGGCCATCAGTGACTGCTGGAAGGAAAAGCGAGCCGATTAGGGAAAGGATGAAAAATATGGCGCAGATTTTCAGGGCGCGGACAAAATAGCTTTTGGGAAGGAGCGGGAACCTTTCCATGCCTGCAATAATGCGCTCATCAGAGCCGTCCGACTTCACCTTATCGAGTATGGCTTTCCTCAGCACTTGCGCCTCTTCAAGCTCCAGCCCTCGGATTTCGTTGGGAGGGACATTCTTCTGCTCGGCGATGAGCATGGATTCGCCGGTTAGGGCGCGAACCGTTGCAAGCCCAAAGAACCTCTGGAGAATTCCCCGGCTTAAATAAACATCCTGCACGCGGTCGTAGGGGATGGTCGTGGTCTGCACGTTGAGCCAGCCCGTCTTGATGTAGATGCGCTCGTCATCGTATTGCAGGAAAGTGTAATATTTGTAGATGAGCGTGCCGATTGCAATTGGGACGGTCATGAGGAGGCCGAAAAATGCGATTATGAATGCCGCGAGGCCAACGAGTATCCCAAGGAAAATTGAAAAAACCAGCACAAGGAATGCAAGGGCAATTGTGGGGTAAATTGTTTTCATGGAGGGTACGAATTTTGGCGCATCGGAAATTGGGCCTCCGGTAAGCATGGAGGCGGGCTTGGAGGCCGGGGATCCGCTTTTCTTGGTGCTGGCGGAAACGCGTGAGAGGATTTCCCCCCTAAGCTCGGTTGCCTGCTCGGTTGTAAGGCCGGAAATGCTGCCGCCTTGCTGCGATTCCTGCGTCATGGTGGAGATTTTGAGGTTTTTTAGGCCAAAAATCCGGTGGAATAGTGATTGCGACTCATTCACATCCTGAATTTTATTGTAGAGGAATAGGGATTGCTTCCTGGAGATTACCCCATGGTAAATGTAAATCCCGTCCTCCTTTAGCTGGTAGCGGTAGCTTTTGTCGAGGAGGTAGGTGTAGATGACGGCGATTGGAACGATGATGATGGAAAATAGCAAGCCACCAAGGCCCCCGACCCAAAGGAGCACGAAGAGCGTGCCCAGGATGGTTGCGAGCGCATCGAAAATTATGGCTGCCTCGCACTTGACGTATTCCTGCGAATCCTGTGGCATCTAGTCCGCACCTGTTTTGCGCTTCGCGTTCTTAATCTTGCCAAGGATGAGGTCCTTGAGCATCTTGCCGTTCTCCTCGGATACGCCATCGATGTGCGCCTCCATTCCGGAGTATGCGGTTGCGGTTGAGACGTGCACATCCCAAAGGTTGAATATCCTATCAAGAATGTCCTGATCCACGTACACGTCCTGGAGCTTCTCATAGGGGAAAATCGCTTCCCTTGGAGTGATTACTCCCTTCTTGATGTTGAGGAACTCTTGCTGGATGTCGTAGAAGTAGGTTTTGTAGTACTGGTTCTCGTACCACCACTGCCAGATTATCACGAGGATGAAGATGATGCCGGGGACGAAGAAGAAGAATGGGGCAAATGCGCTCAATAGCAAACCGCCGATCCCAAGGGGGACAAAGAGGATGAGCCACATAAGCATCGAGTTGAGGAAGCGCTTCCTAGGCTTGTTTGCATCAAGGGGTATCTCGTTCACGGTTGCCATAATGATCGAAATGTTTACGCGCGCCTGCTTAAATAGTTAATTGAAGCCGAATCATTGGGCGGGACTTCAGATTGTTATCTGATAATCATTCAGGATCATTTGCTTTTCTCCCTCCAATTTTTTGAGAATGGCCTCCTCTGAATAACCAAACGGAAGCAAAATCGCCTCCAGCGCCTTCACCAGCAGCTTCTCGTATTCCTCAATTGCAATCACATCCTCTTTTTTGAGCAAAAATGTGGGAACGGCCTTTTGGTATTGCTTGCCTTTGCCATTTCCGGTCCGCACATACACATACCGGACGCTCATTCCAGGTGCCACTGTAACATTTCGCTTTGTTAGCTGTTCCGCAAGATGCTTTTGCACGTTGTTTCCTTTGTACCGGTTGAGGGGTTTCGAGAGCTGCCTTTTGATGATCACTTCGTGCAGCATGACATCCCCAGCCCGGAGTTTTTTCAGATATTTGTCCAGAACGAAAAACAATTGGGGGATGCGCTCATGAAACTCCTCCGCATCACGTGCGGCAGCCAAAAGAAGCAAACATTCCTCTTGAAAACGTTTGATGAAATCGCAGGTATCCCTCCGCCTCAACTCAATACCCCTTACTTTTATTTCCCCATCCAAATTCGCCCCATAAAACCTCGAAGGAACCGGTACCTTGGCATTCACCAAAGAGGGCAAAAAGACAAACCACCGGTAGAAGTTCTCAATCTTAATTGGGACTTTGGTGACCTCCTCGATTTCTTTGCACACCTGTTGCACTTCTTCCTTCGAGTAGCCCTCCTTTTGGATCCACATGGAATCTATGATCCCATGGATAACCGAAAAGCCATGCTTTTCAGCTACACGCATCGCCTGCAATAGCTTATGGCGGGCATACGCGCAAATTGATTGGTGGCACTCTATTCTTCCAAACTTGGCATTCTTGTAGCCGGTATATCCAAAGCAGGTTACCAAAAGCCACTTGAGGACTGAACTTCTCTCCTCATACTTTTGCTGCTCATCTCCGCTTGTGGTTTTTTTCATCTTCTTATAGTATAATCGCCTCTTGAGGATCGGACTCAGTATTTTCCTCAATATTCCATCGCGCTTGCTGCACACCTTGAAATCCAATTGGGGGACCAAAACACCTTCCTCACTTGTGCAACACGTGCACGCCATGGTTTCCGGGGAGAGGTTATGCGCCACCATTATGGAGGGATAGAGCGAGAAGAAGTCGATCTCGGCTATGTCGGTGTGCAAACCTATTTTTGGCTCAAGAATCATGCCTCCCCTATCTGCGGCATACAATTCCATTCCACTTTTGAACAATTCCGTTTGGTTCTTCTTGTATGGCACCAAATACCCCTGCCGATACGCTTCCAACACCTGCAAATTGCTTACCCCGCTTCCGGGCGAAGTTCTAGCTGCCTTCTGTGGCAAAACCCCCGTAGTTCTTGAAAACTCAATTAGCCCATTCAAATTCCCTTCCGAAAACATGAACCAGTTGGCGTTGAGATGCCATCTTCCGTAAAAATAGTAAGCGGGAGCGCGCCGAACTATGTGGCCATATGAAAAGTAGCTTTTTCCCTTCTTTAGCTCAAATTCTTGGCTTTCCCTCCCAAAATTAAAGCTCCACCCGTACCTCTTCATTCGCTCGCAAATAAACGGAATCAAGAACTCCTCCTCATTGTCGAATATCACGACATCGGCATCCTCCAATTCATACCAGTACTTGAAATCCCAAAGCAATTTCTTTTCTAACCCCCGGAAAAGCTCCCCATTGAAGTAAATACCGGTAACGTGCGTATTCTCCCCATACTTCTTGTCGGTCAGCTTAAACTCCAACGACAAGGTTTTCAGCTTGGGGACCTCATACTCGAAACCTCCCTTATCCACGTTTTCGATCCAAAGCAATTTCGCAACTTCCGGAGCACTTACGCTTCCATTCCCTTCGTATTCGAACTCCACCTCGTGGAGCGGCATCAGCCCCTTATCATACAGATACCGGTGGTTCAACTGAATGTCACAATTGTACAGATCAATCTTGTACCTATACTCTCGCTCCAACCATCGCACAGTCGAATTAAACTCCGCCGCCCCCACCGCAATCCGAAACACCTGCTCGGTTTCATTGTAAAGCGTAGGCATCTCCTCCAAAATCGGCTCCAAACCCTTTCCCCGCAGCTTCCTTTCCAGCTCCGGCATATTCTCGTGCTTTGCATAGAAAAACGTCCGGTACTCCTCCGCCACCCGGACCATTCCATTGTGGGTTTTGAGCCATAAGTAAATACGGTTGCCTACCGGCTGTGCATCAAACAGAAAGGCCCGCATACCGGAAACTGGGCCTTAAGCGCTTATATCGAATCCGGGGGGTAGCTTCCGGTGAAGCCGGAGATCAATTATTAATATTACCTATGCCCGAATATCCATATGAAAGAATACGAAAGAGCCCTCACGAATGCCGGGCGAGTTATGAGGGATATTGCTATGCAGCCCGATCCCCCAAAATTCGAATTAACCAAACCGGCTGTTGAAGCGCCGGCAAAAGGCGGCATAAATGGGCATTTCAGGCTTTGGCTTGGGGAAAACGGGCTGAGGCACAAAAGAATCAGGCTGACCGATAGGACCATCCTCATCGGCTTCCATGGCGACTTGGACAAGCACGACTT
>DATDZF010000093.1:0-10301 GCA_035288785.1 Candidatus Norongarragalinales archaeon | reverse complement strand
GAACATGGGGAGGGCTCAATCAGCCATCGTGCTTATGCCCTTGCCCGTCTTGCCCATTCCCATCTTGCCCGAAAACTGGATTTAAATGGATGAATAGTAGGTTACCTAAGGCCCGGCACCGAGCGTAAATATGAGGATACTGGCCCAGTTTGGGATGCTCTTGCAGCCGAATCCGAGGAAAAATTGATGGATTATCTCCATGGAACCGCATGCCTTGCCGCCTATATTACAAAGAGATTTTTTCCAAATGGTGAAGCATCATCGGTAGGCCGGGATCCCAAATTAAATGCAAGGTTGGCAACAGTAAACCATAATTTCATCGCGACCAACGTCTTGATGAGGGGCATGGTGCAACAATCAAACCAGAAATCCGCCAAGATCGGAAAGTGTCTTGAATTAATTGGGAAAATTTCCAGCAACGAGCATTTATTTGGGCCTAATTTTCCTAAAGGCACCTGAGAAAGCATCAGGCCGTCGCCTTCACGAACGCCAGATACAGCGGCTCTGGCCGCTCCAGCCTGGAATCGAATTCCGGATGGTACTGGCAGCCCATGAAGAACCTGTGCTTTGGAAGCTCGATCACTTTCATTATTTCGCGCTTTGGATCCTTTCCGGAAAAGATCATTCCGGCTTTCTCCAATTGTTCAACGTAATTGGGGTTCACTTCGTATCTATGCCTAAACCGTTTGAACACAATGTCACTCTTGGAATTTTTTACTCCCGGCTTCATCGATTCCGTCTCCATCTCCTCTTCGTACAATTTGTAAGCATTCGTGCCCTTCACGATTTTCACATCGTATGCGCCAAGCCTCATCGTGCCCCCCTTTTCCTCAATGGTGGTTTGCTCTGGCAAAAGGTCAATGACGGGATATCTGGTTTGCGGATCGATTTCCGTGGAGTTTGCACCCTTCAGTCCCAGCACATGCCTCGAATATTCGATTACCGACAATTGCAGGCCGTAGCATATCCCCAAGACCGGAATATTATTCTCCCTTGCGTACTTTATCACGGAAATTTTCCCCTCAGTTCCCCTTGAGCCATACCCGCCCGGTATCAGGAACCCGTGATACTGCCTCAAATCCACCAGGTTTTTCTCCACATCCTCCGAATTCACCAAATCCAGCTGCGCCTTCACCCCCGCATGCACCGCCGCATGCCTTAGCGCCTCGAACACGCTCATATATGTGTCCTTTGTTGTCTGCGCATATTTGCCTACAACTGCTATTTTCCTGTTGGTTTTGCTGGAATCCCATTTTGATAGGAGCGCATGCCAATCATCCTTCACATCCTGCCTTAGCTTCAATTCCAGCTTTTTGGCCAAATTCTCCTTTAGCCCCTGGCCCTTTAGGATTTCCGGGATCCTGTAAATATTGTCCACATTGTACGAGCAAAACACCGAATCCGCATGGACATTGCACATGAGCGCGATCTTCTTCTTTACGCCCTCGCTGATCATGCTATCGCTCCTAGCAATCAAAATATCGGGGGTGATGCCCCTGCTTAAAAGCGCCTTTACAGAATGCTGCATCGGTTTTGTCTTATGCTCGTTGGTTGTGATCCTTGGCACAAGCGCAAGGTGCACAAACAGCACGGAGGGGCTTTCGCCATTCTCGAATCTCATTTGCCGCGCCGCCTCGAATACGACGTCGCTTTCAATGTCGCCTACGGTCCCGCCGACCTCCACCACAAGCACTTCGCACTTGGTGACTTCTGCTGCGTGCCTTATCCTTTTTTTGATTTCATTTGTTGCATGGGGTATCAGCTGCACTGTTGTTCCGAGGAATTCCCCCTTCCTTTCCTTTTCCACGACTGCGCGGTACACGCTCCCCATCATCATGTTTTGCTCCTTGGTGGCAAATATGTCCAGGAAGCGCTCGTAATTCCCGAGGTCAAGGTCGCATTCGAAGCCATCCCTTGTAACAAACACCTCCCCGTGCTCGTAGGGGTTGAGGGTTCCGGCATCGCAATTGAGGTATGGGTCTATCTTCATTGCGGAAACTTTCACGCCCGCGTTCTTTAGAATTCGGCCGATGCTGGCAACAATGGTGCCCTTGCCTAGCGAAGAGAGCACCCCGCCGGTTACGAAGATGAATTTTGTCATCTGCAGGCACCAAAAAAACGAAAGGAGGAATATGGCCGCCGCGGTATATAAGCTTAACTAAGAAGTCTTAGGAAAATCCCCTAAAAGGACGCTTACAATTAACCGACTTCGCTGATGGCAAGGGTTTTTCGTGCCGTTAAAGCTGCAAATCGCATTCCCGGCTAGGCGCCTTAAATTTTCACATATTGCGGGCCAAAATCAATACCTTCTTTAAGAGTTCCGCACATCTTTTTTATGCTCCTTGTCAAAGGCGCCTTGAAGAGGTAAGCTAGAAGTGAGACGGTTTCATGCTTCAAAGGCCATATTGGTGCTAGCTTTCATCATCCTTCTTCCCCTTCCGGTAGATGCGGTTGACCAGTGGTATAATTCCACATGGCACTTCAGGCAGAAAATAGAGGTCAATGCCTCGGGTTTTTACAAGCAGGATTGGCCAATAGAACTCGGCCTTAATTTCACCCAGTTGCTCCTGGCAGCGGGAAGCCCGGATCTGCGCTTCGATAACAATTCCATCCGGGTGTTCGAATACAATTCCTCTGGAAGCATCATGCATGCAGTTCCCCACCAATTCGATACCGGTCCCGGATATTCGCCAATCAACAATTCCGTAGGCGAACTGGTATTTGTCATGAACGGGACAACTGCCGCTTACCAGAAACGGATTTACTATGTGTATTTCGATTCCCAGCAATACCCCTCCAAGCCCCCGATCTCCTTTTCTCCGGCATACTCCTACTCCTGGGGCGGGGAAGAGGCCAATGTGAATAATTCCGTTTTCAGATGGTATATGGACACAAAAAGAGGGGAGAATACCTCGGGTGTTTACCGTGCCCATGGCCCATCCGACCCCGATTCCCTGAACTCCATCCTTCAGAACCTCACCGGCGAAGTGATTTCTGAGCAGGAGCGCACGTTCGAATATTCGCACTTCGCGAATTCAACCGCCGATTTTTCCTACGCGTTCGCGAATAATGCCACGTTCATTGCAGGGCCAGTAAGGCTAACCATGGTTCTTTCCGGCGATGAGGCGCTCTGGGATGACCTTTCCGCGAAAACAGGGGAGGCGCGGCTTACCAAGAAGTACCGCTTCTATGGCGCAAATTCGTGGTTTAAAGTCGAGCAAACGCTTACGAATGCGGCTGGTTCAAGCATAACTCGCAGTTCCACCCCTGCTGGCGGCCTCGCATTGGACTATGGCCGCACCGGCTACACCGAAACCCAGGGGAATCAAACAAACCCCTATTCCTGGACAAGGGCATCGCTAGGTGGCTCCCGCGGTATTGGCTTCATAAATTACAACCAATCCGGCACATCCGCATTTGCGGCAACAGTTGACGGCGGCCTTGAGCGCGTTGGCATCAACCTCAGCACCTCGAGCATTCCTGTTGGCGGGGAAATATCGCAGACGGCAATCATGGACTTCAACGACACCGACCGGGCGCTTACGACGCTGCTTGATACAGTGGCAGGTTTCCAGGACGCTTTGGTGCTTGCCGCTGCCTCCGAGCCCTGGAAGGTCAATTTCACGGTAAGCCCAAATGCCACCATCTTCAACCGCAACGAAACGCTCGTTATCCGCCTGAACATCACCGGCGACACCTACAATTTCACCTCGTCTGCCAATGTCACGATAAACAACGGCACTCCTGGCACCTCGGATGATTTCAACCTTACCTTATATGATGACGGTTCGCACAACGATGCCTCTGCTGGAGACGGGGTATTCGGCGCAAATTTCACCTTCCCGATTGATGCCGCAGTGGGCGAGTGGAATATTACCGCAAGGGTATATGGCCAAGATCTGCTCCTGCTTTCCGAGAATTCCTCCACCTTCAACATAACCGACGTTTACATTGTTGGAGCGTCCGTCGTAAATTACTTCGGCCTTGCGGAGCGGCTCGTGTCCTCAATGGTCACGGTCACGAACTTCAGGGGAGATCTTGCCATTGTTAATGCGAATATTTCGTGCAATTATCCCCTTAATTCGACTATAGATTACGGAAACTCCACTTATGCGATAACCTTCCAGGCGCCCTCCGCTCCTGGCAATTTCACCCTCCTTTGCAATGCAACCAAGTCCGGCAATACCGGAAATGCTTCCGCCCAATTCGCATCCGAATCCAGGCAGACCTATGCTTCCTTGCAAAATTCCCCGTTTTCCGTTTCAGCAACCAACATCACCCTCGTCCAGAATTTCAATTTTTCCCTCCAGATCAACATCACAAACATAGGCAACGGCTCAGCGAATTTTGGGAATGTCACGCTAGAGCTTCCTGGGAATTGGACCGCTTCCAACCTGACATTCGTGTGCGGAAACGTATCTGTTGGGGCAATTTGCATATCGAATTTCACTATAACCGTATCCAACCGCACCATTCCCGGCATTTTCCCCGTAAACGCTACATTCTACTGGCAGAACCCGGACGGCTCTTCTGGTTCAAATACCTCCCAAACAAACGTAACCGTGAACTCAAATCCGATCCTCGAATCCCCAGAAACCTATATTTACGAAATCGTCGGCGTGGGCGCGCCCAAGGTGATTGGCAACTTCACCCTGAGGTCAATTGGAAATGACGCACTTTCAAACATCACTTTCAATATCACCGGCCTTCCCGGCTTCGCATTTTCCTTCACTCCAGAAAACCTAAGTGCGCTTGCCGCGGGGGCAGTTGCCTCCATCCAAGTGAACCTGACTGTTCCTGGAGGCCAAAACTCAGGTGACTACCAAGGATACCTCAACATAACAAGCGCAAACGGGGGGAACCATGCGATCTTCCTGAACATAACGGTATCGGGCGCAAATGTCAGCATCGCTGCAAATCCACTCAATTTCACAGCGGACAACATCACTCAAACCCAAAACCAATCTTTCGATTTGCAGGTAAACCTTACCAATTCGGGGAATGCCACTTCATTCCTGACAAACATTACGCTTCAACTCCCTGCAGGCATTGCTGCGAATGCTTCCGTAATCGGATGCGGAAACCTGACTGTTGGTTCCAGTTGTTCCGCAACTTTTGCGGTAACCGTTCTAAATGGAACTATTCCTGGCACCTACCTGGTCAATGCAAGTGCAAATTGGGCTGATCTTGGATCCGGATCGCGTTCGAATACGACCCAAATAAACATCACCGTTCTTTCCAATCCCCTCCTCGGCCTATCCTCGCTAGCTATTGCCGGCAATGCAACCCACGGCAATACGACCGGTGTTGCAAGCTTCATCCTGATCTCCCAAGGAAATGATGCCCTTTCCAACCTCACCATAAGCATTGCCGGATTGCAAAATTTCACAATCGCTTTTTCTCAAACCAACATTTCAAGCTTCCCTGCGGGCAGCCAGCAGGCTATAGACATCAATGTGACTGTGCCCTTTGCTTATGACTCTGGTTTTGAAAACGGAACCATAATCGTCGAAACCGCTAACGGAGGGTCCCAGAACATCACCTTGCAGGTATTCGTGAATATAGACCGCGATTGGTCGCTTTCCCCCTCCGCCTGTGAAAAGACCGAAAGCCCCGATATGGGGGTTGTCTGTGAAATAACCGTGAACAACACCGGAAACACCTTCATCAATTTTTCCATAAACCCGGTGAGCGCAAACTACTCTACTGCCAACGCCTCCAATTTTTCAGTCCAGAAGCAGTCCGCATTCGTCTTCAATATCACCTATAATATCAGCGGCGTTCCCAAGATCACCTACAATACGACCTTCATCCTAAGCGCGCTATCTCCAGCATCCCTGCCAACCAGCCAAGACATACTTGTTAGCCTTGTTCCCTTCCAATCGCTTGCCGCAAGCCTCCTGATTGCGCCCCTTGTCATCCAAAACAACCAAAGCGTCACGTTCGACTTCAACATCACCGACGCAAACCTTGTCGGGATAAAGAACGTCACGGCTTCGATTGCGCTTCCAAATGGATCAACGGATTTCATGCCGCTTTGGAAAATCAACACAACTTTCAACGCTTCGGGGAACATTACCCAGTGGCGCGCGACCTATCCGAACGTTACCGGTACCACTTCGTTTGTAGGCAATTACAGCGTCACCGTGATTGCAATTGACAATGTTGACGTTAATGGCTCTGGCTCTGGCACCTTCTATGCCTACCCCAAACTCCAGATGCAGCTGCAAACTCTTTCCTCAAGTTATGGCAGGGGCAGCTTGGCTTCAATCTATTTCAGGGCATCGGACCTCGGGGGTTTGCCGCTAAGGAACTCAAATGTGACGCTTTGGGCTCGGGACAACTCCTCATTCCTGGTGTTCAACGAGACGCATACGACCTCCATATCCGGCATTATTGAGCCGCTTCCGACATTTGCAATCCCTGAAGATTCCGTAGTGGGCACATGGCGCCTATTTGCGCATGCAGTATATTTCGACTCCAACGCATCGGTGCTGATCGAGGATGACATAAACTCCTCCTTCCTGGTGTTGAATGATTCGACAACCAATGTTTCCTTCTCGGGGCTGCTCACGGATTTCAAAACATCCGACCTGTTCTTCGGGGGCGATGAAATCGAATTTGCAATTTCGGTTTATGACGTGAGCGGAGCGCCTCTCGACCCCGACTCTATGAACATCACCATATTTTCGCCCAACGAAACTGTATATTCGGACATCACATTTTCGCAAATCAACCGCTCATCAACCGGGCTTTATTTCTACAAGACGCAAGTGCCTCGTAATATCACTTCCGGGGTATACCGTGCGGAGCTCAATGCATCCCTGGGGGCATTCTTTACGCGCAACCTCGCGCTTTTCAGGATATCCGGCTCGCTTTTTGCAGATGTCGAAACTTCCTTTGTTTGGTACCCGGCCAGCATAATGACTTTCCGCATGCTCGTATATACTGGCGATGGCCAGCCCATTGATCCCACGACCATGAACCTTACTGTCATCGATCCCGCTGGGAACGTATACTTTACGACCCAGCTTGCAAGCATGACTAAGCAGTCAACTGGCTACTACATCTATAATTTTGCCATGGGCGCAAATACCTCGACTGGCAACTATTATGCCCAATTGTTCGCGACAAAGGATTCGTCAACCACTGCCAAGCTAAAGCCATTCCGGGTATCCCAGGGCGGGCCCTACGACGTCCGCCTAGAGCTGCTTGATAGCTCCGTATATCCTGGCGATTACCTGGATTTCAGGGCGGTTGCGGAAAACAAGGGCGAAGTGACCCAGGACGTGACCTTGGAATATTGGGTATCGGATGGCGTGCAGACATGGTTCTATGGCTCTGAGGCAATCCTGACCCCCGCATACCAAAATACTTCCGTAATCAGGAGCGCTTACATTTTCACAACCCAGCCGCCGGGTACGTATACGCTCTTTGGTCGCGTTACATATGACCTGATCAAGCCGCCAATCGATGTGGGCTATACATTTGAAGTGGTTGCGAGGCCAGAATCGACACCAACGCCCGCTCCTGGCGCAGGCGGCGGCGCGGCAACTCCGATACCTGGGCGGCCTGGAGTCATTACCACCCCTACCCCAACTCCCCCTCCTTTTACGGATTATTCGGGAATGCAAATTGTTAGCTACCCTGACGAAGTTGCCATTCAGGCAGGTGAAACAAAATACCCCAAGATCCAGGTAAAGAACACGGGCCTAACCCCGCTCCATAACGTAACTGTCACCCTTGCAGGCATACCCTTAAGCTGGCTTGAAGTGCTTCCCTCGAGGGTAAATGCGCTTGCGCCTGGGGATATTGCAACCTTCGTTTTGAAAATCACGGCGCCCACCTCCGAAAAAACTTCCATAAGGAAGGTGCGCGCCCTTGCCTTATCCTCGGAAAGGAAGGAGGAGGTAAGTTTTGATGTTGCAGTCTTCGAATCCGAGCTCGCCTTGATCGAGTATAAGATACGCCGCTTAAAGGAGCGGGTTGCGATCCTTGCCAAGGATGTGCAATTGGCTGAAAGCGCCGGAAAGAATGTCATTGCAGTGTGGGAAACCGTGGACCAGGTGCAAAAGTACATTACCCAATCGGAAAACGACCTTCGCAGCGAGCAACTCGATGATGCACTAAGCAATGCGCAAATCGCAGAAACCCTCCTTTCCAAGGGCAATGCACAGCTGATTTCCGCGCCATTCAATCCTGCATCCTATGCGCAGCTCCCAAACTGGATAACGCTTGCAATGGGTGTTGTTGGAATGGGGATGGGCATTTTGGTATTCTGGTTTGTTAGGAAGCGCAAAAAGCAGCCGCACGAGGCCGTAAAGGAAGCGCCCACCATGATTGAGAAAGTTTCCGAAATCATGGAAAAGACTGATGCCCGCTCTTTGCAAAAGGAGAAGGGGAAGATAGCGCGCGCCCTGCGCCTTCTGGAAGAGGAGCTCCATGACGGTTCCATATCGCAGGATGCATATAACGAGCTAAAGCGCAGGTACGACCGCAAAATAATGGAAATCGAAAAGAAGCTCTCTTTGCAAGCTCCATTCTAATGGAAATACGCTAGCCATTCGTAAGTATGTTTTTATTGGGGGAGTTGAGTGATACGTTGCCGCCTGTGCCCTTCCCAATAAGGTGCTATGCCCGAGTAATTACTGGATGGCCAAATTAGCGCAGCTTCGTAAAACATACCTGCTTTAATATTTCGGCCCCCCAATGGTTTTACCAAACGTTTCCGGGATGCAAAAAATGTCGCGTATAATTTCCATCATGTCTGGAAAGGGTGGCGTTGGAAAGACTACTGTCGTAGTGAATGCGGGAGTTGCACTTGCGCAGCAGTTTGGGAAAAAGATTGCGGCAATCGATTGCAACCTTACCACTTCGCATCTTGGGATGGCTCTTGGGATCCACCATGCGCCGTCTAACCTCAACCATGTGCTTAGGGGGGAAGCACTTGTTGAGGACGCGCTCTATGCCCACTCTTCGGGGCTGCACATCCTTCCTGCATCCCTCAAGCTAAGGGACATGGATGGCGTCGATCTGGCAAGGCTAAGGCCAGTTGTCAAGTCCCTTGCTGACCGTTATGACATTGTTTTGCTCGATGCGGGCCCCGGGCTTGGCCGCGAGGCGCTCTCAGCGCTTCATTCATCGCAGGAAGTTGTTTTTGTAGCAACACCTACGCTTCCTGCAGTAATGGACGTATTAAGGTACACTGAATTCCTCAGGGATAGGGACAAAAAGCACTTGGGCGTCGTCCTGAACATGGTTACCAAGAACGAATCGCAGCTTCCCGTGGACCAGGTGGAAAAGATGCTAGGGCTTCCGGTAATCACATCTATTCCGAGGGATAATGCCATACCAAAGGCGCAGGCAGCTGAGGTGCCGGCTATCCTTGCATTCCCCTCATCAAAGGCTTCAAAGGAATTGATGAACGTTGCGCGCCACATCCTTGGAATGCCCATCCAAAGGGAAGTAAAGGTGGGCACGCTCGATTCCATACGTGGCCATGGCTCAAGGCTTTGGGAAACGCTCTCAAGGTTCCCCTCCCTAGATTAATTGGTATTTGGCCTACTTGCTTGGGCATGCTTTGCTTGGCCAACCCAAAAGTGCATGTAATTCCCCCCGGTTTGATTTTTTCGGCCGCAACCTACCGCCATCCATCGGGCAGCTTTCGTTTAGCTGCTTTTGGCACCTCTTGATATCGTTATGCTTATAAACAACTTCATCGATTTATTCTGGAGGTAATGCATATGTGGGAATGGATACTTTTGGGCGTACTGGCAGTTTTCCTTGGCTGGTTTTTCCTGGTGTACAACTCGCTTATTACACTCAGGAACCGGATCGAGAATGCGTGGTCGCAAATAGATGTGCAATTGAAGAAAAGGTATGACTTGATCCCCAACCTTGTCGAGACGGTAAAGGGCTACGCGCGGTACGAAAAATCCGTGTTCGAGAATGTCACAAAGGCGCGTGCCATGATGGCAAATGCCGGCAGCATTGCGGACAAGGCAAAGGCGGACAACATGCTTACGGGCGCACTGAAATCGCTGTTTGCAGTTGCTGAGAATTACCCTAATCTCAAGGCAAATGAGAATTTCAAGCAGCTCCAAGAGGAGCTTTCCGGTATTGAGAGCAAGATTGCGTATGCGCGGCAATTCTACAATGATTCCGTGCTTGATTTCAATACCTCGATACAGACTGTTCCTAGCAACCTCGTTGCAAGCATGGGTGGCTTTTCCAAGAAGGATTACTTCAAGGTTGAGGAAGGCGAACGCGGGCCGGTGAAGGTTTCGTTCGATAAAATGTAG
>DATDZF010000092.1:0-15347 GCA_035288785.1 Candidatus Norongarragalinales archaeon | reverse complement strand
TTCCATCGAGCCTTTCGTAAAAGGCATAATCTCCCCGTTCATAATTTTTTCGCCCTTGCTCCTTTGGTGCCTGCCCATAATCCAGAGCATTTCCTACGACCGGGAAAACAAGATGCTCGAGGCGCTCTTCTCCCTTCCGATTGACCGGAGGAAGATATTCCTGGCCAAGGTGTTTGCGAACCTTGCGTTTGCAATTTTTGCCTCCTTCGTATGGATGCTTGTTTTGGGGGCATTCGGCCTAAATTTCGTAAATTTCCTTGGAGGATTGGTGATGCTTTCCGCAATTTCCCTCCTGATAATTTCCCTCAATGGGCTGGTCTCGACAATAAGCTCGAATGTGAAGAATGCCACTCTTGCGTCCGGGATCGTCTCAACCATCGTCTTTTCATTCCTCTTCATCATTTCCCTCCTTAGGATAAACCCCTACCTTGCGGAATTTTCCTCCGTTTCGCCAGTAACGTACATAAGCTATCAGGTATCTGGCATCCTAACCCCCTTCCCGCTGGAAACGCTCCTTTTGCTTCTGCTGGCAATCATTTCGGCAAACCTCCTAAGCGTAGCCGCCTTCTCAACGGAAAAATTCGCGTTCTCACTGAACCCCGGCATCGCGCAGCTCTATGAGGGGATGCAAGAACTCCTGGGGAAACCGGCATACTCTGCATTCGCAATGGGCTTTGTTGCATTCTGCCTCACCTTGCCGGTGCAGGTAATCTCCCTTGGCATCCTCCTATTCATAAGCTCCAGCTACTGGATTGTTATTTTCCTCCTCGCTGCAATGGAAGAATCGCTCAAATTCATTCCATTGGGGGTCATGAAGCCAAGCAATTGGAGTGAGGGCGCGCTTTGGGGCGCGATCATCGGGCTTTCCTTTGGGATCTGCGAAAGCGTCCTTTTCGCGCCGCACCTAGAGTTCATCCCATTGCGCGCGATTCCAATTGCCGCCCATTCCCTCTTTACCCTCATAATGGGCGCGGGCTACGGGGCAAGGCGGCCTTATTTGGGCCTTTCCATTGCAATAATTCTGCATTTCGTGTACAATGAAACCGTTCTGAGCAGGCTGATCTGACATGGGCATAGGGGAATTCGCAAAAAAGGAGGCAACTGACCTGGTTACCGACAAGGTATTCCTTATCAGCATCCTCCTCCAATTCACGATCATCTCCGCACTCCTTTTCCTCTACCAATTCTACTCGTCAATAAACAACACCAACTTTCCCGTGACAGTTGAGCTGGATTCCTACAATGCCGACCTTGTTGGCCGGCTGCAGGAAAATGGCGTAAATGTGCAGGTAAGGACTCCGGAGGGGCTTACGACTTACCAATCGGGTGTGCAGCCGGCAAGGCGGCTTGGGTCAATCCGGGTTGCCTTCAACACCTCCAGCAATGAGGTAAAAAGCGACGTTGCAAACGTTTTTTCAGGGTACGCCATCTCCAAAATAAGGGATGCCGCCGAGCTCGTGTCCTTTGAGCAGGCCCTGGAAAAAGAGGGCGTCGCCTATGAGATTTCGGGCACCATGGACGGCGATTTCGCTTTCCTTCCGCTCAATTACGGCTTGATCGTCCCGATCGCGATCATCCTTCCCGCGTTCATCGTCATGGGCTTCACGCTCCAAGGCATCTTGGTGGAGAGGAAAACCAAGGCAATTGAGCTGCTGCTCGTTTCACCAATCAGTGATTTCCAGATCGCCCAGATAAAAGTGCTCCCGTACATGGCCGTTTCCACCCTGCTATCCGTCATATGGCTCCTATTCATTTCCAGCCGGGTCGAAGTCCTCAACATCTGGGCCCTTGCAGCTGTTGCGGCGATGTTCTCAATCATAACCGTTTCACTCAGCACGATCATCTCCTGCACCGCGTCATCGGTTAAGGAGGCAAATGCGATCTCATCCCTTGCCGGGATGGCAATCCCGATGCTTGGCATCCTCCCATACAGCATTTTTTCCCCCTTCTTCCCAACCGTAATAATGGCAAGGGTCTCAAGCAGCCATTTGGGGATGGAGCTTGCCCTTACAATTGCAGTGCTTGGATTCGTGGCTGCGGCCTTTTTCCTTGCCGCCATGCTGGCGATCCGGAATATGAGGCGGAACTTTGCCTGAAAAGGTTGGAGAAATGCCCATTGATGCGCTTTCAGGCTATTTGCGAAAAGGCAGGGGCCGCCGCCCTAAAATCCTTAGACCGATGGATTAAAATCCCTTGTTTAAGCAATCAGTACATGGACAATTTTCGCGAACTCGCAAATAAATTTTCCGAAGGGGGGCGCACCAATGCACTGGTGAGCGCCCGTGCTTCGATGCTGCTCGTACTTGGCCATCTGCAGCCCGATCTCTACGCCGAAGGGATTATGGCTCTTCACGACCATCACCGATTTAAACAAAGGGAAAGGAAGGAATCCGCCGATTTTAGCGTTGTTGAGCGAGTGTTCAAACAACATAAAGGTGCGATAATTGCAGCCTTAAGGCATATTGCTTCAGAAAGGGACGCGCCAAAACCCATCATGGCAACTGGATGGAAGGTTCCGACTAGTGTTGATGCCATTTCCGATGGCCTCGCAAAGATAGATCCGCAGGTAGGGTTTGAATTTAGTACTCACTTTGCCGAATCCATGTGGAGGCCAGACATTTATCGCCGTTTGGCCGTCCGTGCAACTAGGATGGGTGTTGCTTTGCCAGTCTCTCCCGTTCCTAAAGCCCAGGCCGAAATGATTGCAAGGTATTTCAACGCCAACCCGCAATCCTTCATCCTTGCGCTCGCTGTTGCAAAAAGGAAGGCCCCCCATCTCTTTGAGAGGCATTAGGGTGGGGATTTGATTGGGATTGTAAAGTTGCATATTGTTACTAATTTCACTTCATTTTCAAAACCAGGCACCGGATGCATTTCTATTTGACCGCTTCCTCAACCTCCTTGATTACGTTCGGTTTCATGCTCTGGGAAAGCCCATGCGTAGCTTCCGTTACCCGATAGAAGCTCTTTGGCTCCCTTGCCAGATTGAATGATTTGAGGCCGATCTCAAACGGTTGCGTCTTGTCATTCTCGGAGTGGAAAATCACCACCTTACGTGGCGAAATTAGCGCAATATAATTGTCCGGGTCAAATGTGCGGAGGAATCGGGTGGTGTTCGCATTTCCCGCATCTGGAAGCCCGTACCCGCCGGTTGAAATGCCAATTGCCATCTTGAACCGGGGTTCGATCGCGGCCGCAATTATTGCATTTCTCCCGCCCATGCTTTCCCCCAGCACCACTATTTTGGCCCGATCAATGGTCCCTTTCTGGTTCAGGTAATCAAATGCCCTAAGCGCATCGAAGACCATGAGCGTTGCCATGGGTTCGGCGCCACGCATAAATTTATCGTATTCGGCATCGATGCTTTCGGCAAATACCTCCTTGCTTTCGCCAAAGCCGCGCTGGTCAATTGCCATAACTGCAATGCCTTTCCCACGGAACATCTCCGCATAGTCTATCCCTGCATCCTTGGTCCCCCCTGCGCCTGGAAGGAATAGCACTGCCCCGTGCTTCCCGGCTGTTTTCGGGAGCCATAATTTGGAGTAGACATCCGTCCCGTTAGCCGAATAAATTACCCTAAAAACCGAATAATCCGCATCCTCCGATATTCTCTCCTCTGAAAATTCCACCTGCCCCCGGCTTGCGGGATAATGCGCCCTGCCGCCCGGGTCAAAATAGAATTTTTCGGGCTTGTACGCAAAATGCAGGATCAAAACGACTAGGAGCGCAATGGCAATCCCGATCAAAATTGTTTTCCTATTCATTCCATTGAGCCACCTATGGTGTAAAAATTGGCTGCAATTTTGCTTGAGGAAAAAATGTTGTCCGGTGCTCTCACGAAATATCAAACTGACCGAACTTCTCCCTCCATCCTCGTTCTGTTAGCTTTTTAGCCAATTCAAGACAAGCTCCTCAAGGTCAGTGCTTGCAAACATCCTGGTGCCATGGCCTGCGTTCTGGTAAATTTTAAGCTGCTTTTTTGCCAGGCTGATATTGTAGATTTTCCTTACTGCTTGGGCAGAAACCGGGTCATCCTCGCTTGCAATAAGGAGCAGCTTGCCCACGTATTTCCGGCCAGCTTCCTCGGTCTTGACGCCCCGGTAATCCAGGCCCGGGGATAGGAGCACCAGCCTTTCCACATCCTTATCCGCCCCATAATTCAATGCCACGTTAGCGCCTATGCTCCCGCCGATGATCGCATACGTTTTCTTCCCGCTCTTTCCGAGATATTCCACCGCCGCCTGCAAATCCAGGATGAATTTCTGGAAATCCGCTGGCTGGAACCCGCCAAGCTCCCCGTCACTTTCCCCGTGCCCCCTGAAATCAATTGCCATCACGTCGTAATCCGGCTGGAGCTTCCTGGCAAAATCAGGCCAGTCTGCCTTGCTCCTTGCAAGCATGTGCAGCAGTATGATTGCGTTCCGGGTACCGCTTTGGGATTTGTAATAAGTTGCGGAAATTTTAATTCCATCAGAGGTTCTCAGCTCCATGTTCTCACCTTGTGCCAATGCATTCCCCGGAACTTCGCTGGATTGGGCCTCCCGACCCCCATCGGCGATGGATTTTGCCGCGCAGCCCATCAAGATGATCGCCAAGATGCCCAAAGGTACAAAAAGCGGAATTACACGATTGCCCATTCACAATCGCCTTCAACCCCTGCAGCCAAATAAATTAACCAAGTTCAGCTCCCCATCTTCCCTTTTGGCCCGCCTTCCAGCTCTTCTAAAATGTTCGAGGTCTGTTCCGTGCTAAGATGCATGTCGCCCTCGAAGTAATGCACTGCGCCAATTCCCAATATGAGCAATAATAGCTGGACCATCGGAGTAAGCCAATTGCCTGAATCTGGCGATGAACCCCCTGTTCCGGAGGTTAGGCCAGTTACCGCCTTTGCAGAAGAATTGGTCTGGTTTGACTTTTGTTGGGGCACCGTGCTTGCAAGGGCTACCTCCGGGGTTGGCTGCAATTTTTTGCTTTCAACCAGGATTGGCGAGGAAAAAGAGTCCATCGTTTTGGAATCTACCTTTCCGGGAGAAGTGATTTGCAGAATGAACTTCCCTGCCCCGAATTCATCCTCGTAAATTGCCTCCAGTTTGCCAGTGCCATCATTCTTTGCGAGGACGGGCCTTGGAGAAAGCTTTACTTTTCCCGAATTGTAATCCGAGAATTGGAATGGGAGCATAAAATGCGCCTCCCCGGAAAAATCGGCATCAAAAATGTGGGTGATCGTATAGGAAACGTACCCGTCCTCATTCTTTGCCAAGACATCAGTCCTAAAGCCGGCTCTTTGTTCGAATTCATTTTCCTGGGTCGTGTTTTCCCCCGCCCCTGGAGCAGTCTCGGTCTCCTTTAGGCATTTCCCTTCACTGCAGCCAAACGGGCAGGAATACCGGATATTGCCGGCAAGCGTCCTTTCATCATTGCACAAGTATTCATTGAGCACTGTTGCGCTCTCGCAAACATCATCCGCGCCTGCAGTATCCGTTATGATATGGCCCGCAACATAGTATTCCTTGCCGCCATCGCTGTCCGCGCAATATCCTGTTTGCGGCGCTGGAGTTGGTGTTGGGATGGGCGAAGGCGTCGGGGTTGGATTTGCAGCTGTTGAAAAAAACCTATCCTCGGAATTGGAGCAATTCCCAGAATTGCAGCTGCTGACATAATAGTGGTAGGCCGTGCCGGGTACTAGCCCGGAAAGGAACAGCAGGTGCGCTGTTGAGTTGTCCGTTGAGGAATTGGAATTCCCATATGATGCCGAAATCCCATAATGGACTGCAGAGTCGGATGCGATATCTGTTGTCCAGCCAATCCAGGCGGATTCGTTGGTTACGGTCGAGTTTATTGAGGCCATATTTATGAGGGGAGCAGGGATGCTGGGCGCAGATTGGGTAATGAAATTGAACGGCCCTGCAATGGAGCAATTCCCGCTGCACGAGGTGACGTTATAATAATACTGCGTTGCCGGGGATAGCCCCGTGAGCGTAACTGAATGGTCAGCCACATTGTCATTCAGGAAAGAGTTGCTTCCAAGGCTCTCCGTTATCCCATAGTCGACCCTCGAATCCGCCCCAATTGAGGTATGCCATATTATGGTCTCACTTGTGGAACTTACAGGTTGGGCGCTCACTGTTGAAATTTCAGGGTCCTCGGCGTTCACCCCGACAAATAGGGGAAGCAACAAAATCAGCATAAAGACGGATATTCCCGATCTCATCTCTTTGAAAGCCTCTCTGAGTTGAACATGTGGATTTCCCTCTCAACCATCTCGGATATCCCTTCCGGGGAATTGCGCCGGATATTGTGCTGCAAAAGCAGGAGAAAAATTATCAGCATCAGGGCAACAATAAGGATGAGCAAATTGGTGGCAATGGGAGATAGGCCAAAGCCCGCTGCATTTGCTATCATATAAAGCCCAGAAAGTATAAGCAGCGCATGGATGAGGTAAAACCAATGGCTGTGGTCGTGGGGCTTTTTCCATTCCTTATGCCGCTTCATCACAATTCCCCTTAGGAGCTCCATCTGGGGATCGCTCATCAAGCGGAAATCCTCCGCTGGCTTTGGCGAATGCTTCCGTGCGGCCTTTTTGCTTCCTTTCACCATGGAATTGATTAGCTCATTTCAATATAAAAAACATGCTGTTGGCTATCCTGAAAAACGAGCGGCAAATTTGGGCGCTTGCATGGTTGCTGAGCAGCACCGTTCAAGGCTTGCGCTGGCTGCAAGAAAAACACAGAAAAAGGGAAAAAAAAGAAAATCAAGCTTTCTGGCGCGTTGGCGTAATCACGTTCTCAACATGCATCTGGCCCCTATGGGCGAACTGCTCTTCAATCTTTGTTGCCTTGAACAGCTCGTTCAGGAACGCAATTACCTTCCGCTTGTCGAATTCCTTGCACGAATATATGTCAAACGTGAGGTATCCGATTTGCGGGAAGGTATGTATGCTGATGTGCGATTCCGCGATTAGCACAAAACCGCTAATGCCACCGTCATCATTGGGAGTGCCACCCGGCCAATAAACGCAATATGGCAAAGTCATCTTGTGCATTTTTATCTTGTCAGGAAGCTCGTCGAGGCATTTGAAGACAGTGTTCATGTCCGCAAGCGCCTTTTTGTCGCAACCATAACAGTCTAACATCAAATGTGGTCCGTGCATTTGTCAGCCGATCACCCGAAATCTTTTTTTTTATTTTTTTTGCGGAATCCGCACAAAGAACGTTATACAATATCAATAACTTATATTTAAACATATCGTTTGGTTTTCCAATTTTTTCCGTAAATTTTTTTTCCCTCGTAAATTTTGGCATTTTTTTACGCCAAGAATTCCGGAATGGAGATTTTGGCCAAATATGCGCCCTTTTTTCCTTTTTTCAAAATCCGCAAGGGTTAAATTTTCCCTATTGCCATCCCCATTTTGCACTTGGCCCTGGCTTTTGTTTGAGTCCAGGCCATTTCCATCGCAAATATTTCCCGGAAATAAGATCCTTGCGGAACGATGTGCAAAACCATTGCAATCCAACGCAGATAACCTTAATAAATTAAGGGCAATATCCTCATTTGATGGGGAAGAAAATGGGGTCAATTGCCATTGGCCTTGTGCAGATGCGCATGTCGGATGAACCGGAAAGGAATTTGGGGAAGGCAATTGCACTCATAAAAAAAGCGGCCGGCAAGGGCGCAGACATCGTCTGCCTCCCCGAACTTTTCATGACGCCGTATTTTCCAAGGGAGCCGCCAACTAAAGTGGCGTTCCCGAAAACCTATTTTGAAACCCTTCCCGGATTGGCCTCCAATGCCCTCTCAAAAGCGGCAAGGGAGTGCGGAGTTTCCATAATCGGGGGCTCGGTTTTCGAGAAGGCGGGCAGGGAATTATACAATACCTCCATGGTATTCGACGAAAGAGGCAGGATGCTTGGGAGTTACCGCAAGATGCATGTTCCCCAGGATGAGTATTTTTTCGAGAAGGAGTATTTTTCCCCCGGCAACCGCGGATTTTCGGTATTCAAAACAAGGAATGCTGCCATCGGGGCACTGATCTGCTATGACCAATGGTTCCCCGAGGCAGCGCGCATCCTTGCGCTCAAGGGCGCGCAAATAATATTTTACCCGACCGCAATTGGCACGGTTAGGGGCGTCTCACAGTCCGAAGGCAATTGGCATGCTGCCTGGGAAAACGTGATGCGGGGCCATGCAATTGCAAATAACGTCGTTGTTGCTGCAGCCAATAGGGCCGGCAATGAAGGCAAGACCACATTCTGGGGCGGCTCATTCATATGCGATGCCTTCGGGAAAACCCTTGGCAGGATGGGCAGGAATGAGGGTGTTTTGGTTCGCCAAATCAGCCTCGACCATGGGAGGCAAATCAGGGAAGGGTGGAAATTTTTCCAAAACCGCCGGCCCATCGATTATTCCCAGCTGGTGAAATGGTAAGATGAAATCCAGCCCCCGCGAATTTGGCTTCCACATGCCCGCCGAATGGGAGCCCCATTCCGCAACATGGCTTTCATGGCCATCCAACTCTGAAACCTTCCCTGGCGCCTACCTTCCCAAAGTGGAGGCCTCCTATTGCTCAATGGTTGAAGCAATTGCGCGTGGGGAAATGGCCCGCATCCTCGTGCAAGACGCAAAAACAAAGGCCCGTGCGGAAAAAATGCTCGAAAAGTGCGGCGCAAGCATGGGCAATGTGGCGTTCGAGGATATTCCCACAATTGATGTATGGATTCGGGACTATGGCCCCACATTCCTTGTTAATAACTCATCCAAGGCAAAAGGCGCAGTCAAATGGATTTTCAATGCGTGGGGGAACAAGTGGCAGGACCTCCTCCCGGATAACGCGGCGGGAATGGCTGTTGGAAAGCGCTCGGGCAGCCGGGTATTCGAACCTGGGATCGTACTCGAGGGGGGCTCAATAGATGTGAATGGCGCAGGCGGCCTCCTCACTTCCGAGCAGTGCCTCCTGAACAAGAATCGGAACCCCCGGCTCTCAAAAAATGGGATTGAGGAAAAATTGAAGGAAAACCTTGCCGTGGATGAGATCATCTGGCTGAAAAAAGGCATCCAGGGCGATGATACCGACGGCCACATTGACGACTTTGCAAGGTTCGTCTCAAAAAAGGGCGTTATTTGCGCATTTAGCAAAAAGGATGATGAGGATGGGATTGCCCTGCGCGAAAATTACCGTATTTTGGACGAAGATCCGGAAATAGAAGTGGAAAAGCTTCCCATGCCTTCCGCCCTCCACGCAAGCGATGATGGCCGCACCCTTCCCGCAAGCTATGCCAATTTCTACATCTCAAACAAAACGGTGCTGGTCCCCTCCTTTGGCGATCCGGCAGACAAGGATGCGGCCGCTTTGCTGCAATCCTTCTTCCCGGGAAGGGACATTGTGCAGATCCGGAGCAATGAGCTCGTATATGGGTACGGCGGCATCCATTGCATGACCCAGCAGCAACCGTCCGCGGCGGGGAAACCGGTTTCCCCTGCTGCAAGACTTTGAGTCTTGGCATGTCTGGGTTTTTTGTAAACCCGACATTAACCAGACTGCTCGTTCCCCTTCTAATTTGATTTGAAAATCAGTCCTACAGCCTGCGTGTGGGCGGTTATTTTTTCATCCTTTCCTGCACCGCCTTCACAATCAGCGGCCAGGCTATGGTGGCATCCTCCAATACTTCCGCCCACATCCCGCCCTCCTCCCGTGGGACGAATTTTCCCCATGATACCCCTTCCGTGTACGTGCAGCCTGAAAGCCCCCCCCAATGCACCGGCTCCGGGCAAACCCTAACCGCATAGTTGAACCGCTTATACCAGTCATCATCCTGGTTCCAGTATTTGTGGGCATTTGAATGCTCCTTCACCCGGTAGCGTATCAGGTCCAAATACGGGCCGACCTGCTGCGCCCAATTCCTCGGTACCCCGCCGCCTATGGTGAAAATGCCCAGTTTTTTTGCTTTCTTAACATTATCGGTATAATGGTCGAGGTCCTCAAAGGGATCGAACCGTATCGGCTCCTTACCTTGGAGCCTTTGCTCGATATTGTAAAGCGCAACATCAAGCCCGAGTTCCGAATCGGTGAATGCGGGCACATAAACCGGCACATTTTTCTCATATGCCGATTTCAATATCCCCCTGCCCTCGGTATTCTCATGCAGATGCTTCCCGACCTTATTGTGCAATGTCCAGCTCGTCAGTGGGACATCCTTTGGGTGCTCGTTGAGGACTTTTGCCATAATCACCGCAATATCGTCCAGGTTCCTTTCCAACTCTATCGTATCATACACGCGGTCATATCCCGCATAGTAAAGGTCGGTGTCATTCATGTTCCATTCGTATTTGAAATGCAATTTTCCGACTGATTCGACAAAGCCGTGCGCCATCAGTGCGCCGGTGGAGACAATGGCATCCACCATCCCATCATCAATCATGTCGCAAACAATAAGGCCCATCTTTGCAATGGTCATCGCCCCCGAAAGCGTGAGCACTTTATAGCAGTCTTTGTCCTTGACCATCGCTTCCAGCACATCCGCGGCCTCGCCCAGCGAGCGCGCACCGAAGCTTGCCCCTTTCATCTGGAGCACCATGTCATTTACGGAATGCACCTTATGGAGGTCTATTGGATGCAAAGGTTTCAAATGGTGGGAGTAGCCTGTCCCTAGCTTGTCTGCGCCAATCGCCTTCCGATCCTTCCGCTGACCAGTATGCCCGTGTGCCGAATGCCCTTCCATTCATTCCCCCCAAAATATTTTCCATCACTTGAATATTTCAATAGAATGGAACAGTACGATTGTTTTTATTGTTTTCTAATATGCAAAAAATTAATTGACGGGCAATATAGTAACTGGGATGGGGATGGGCCCGCAAATGATTTGAATTTTTTCCTACAGCTACAAAAAATGCCTGCCATCCATCATTTTACAATTCTCCTTCTTCTGCAATCGTTTTATATATTCCCTCCTGGTTTTCTTATTGTGGTCCGGAATGGCAGTCAACCGTGAGGAATTACAGTCGAGGCTGATGGGGAAAAAGGAGCAAAGAATAATTGAAATGTTCAGGGAGCAAAAGCGCGTCCAGAAGGAAATATGGGAAAAAATGGCCCTGATGATCACCTCCGCCCTGGGGCTTGTGGCCGCGCTTGCCTGGAACGAGGCGATCCAGGCGGCATTCCGGCAATACCTGAGCACAACCGATGCGCTTATGGGAAAATTCCTCTACGCGCTCATTGTTACGGCGCTTGCGGTCACGATTGCATATTACGTCGGGAAATTGTTCGGGAATGCGAATGAGCCGCCGAAATCGGCTATGGGATAAATGGTAATTTCCAACAAAAAAGGCGATAAGCATGAAGGAAAAGGACGTGGAGATGGACTGGCAGCACGGATGGTGGTGCAGGAAAAGCCGGTTTGGCTTTGGTCTTTGGGTGGGCCTGTTCCTGCTGATATGGGGGCTCTTCGAGATCGCCCGCGAATTCGGCTGGATCAAGGCGGCGGCATTCCCATTCTGGCCATTGCTCCTCATCGTGATCGGCCTTTCCATGGTGCTCCACAGGATTTGAGATCCCCCATTCAAATGCACAATTAAAGTGAGAGGAATGTGTAATATCGCATACCCGATAAATGCGCATAATTATTCATTCGATCCCAATTGGAAATGGCGGTAATGATGGAATTCACCATTCGAAAGGCGGCATTTTCCGACGCGGAAGCGATCCTCGAGGAGGGCCTCGAGCTCACCAAATTCCTTAAAATTTACGATCCGCAAATCTACGGCTTCAAGGAAAATTACGCTGGAATTTACCGCAACCTGATCCGCAAAATAATGCGCGGGAAAAAAAGCGCCGCATTCGTTGCTGTTTACGAGGGTAAAATAATTGGTCACATCCTACTCGTGGAAAAAAGGCATTTTCCCATCTACCAAAAGGATTCGGAAGCCTTTGTGGAGGAAATGTTCGTGGCAAAACAATTCCGCAACCTCGGCGTTGGCACCAAACTTCTCGATGCGGCAAAAAAATGGGGCAAAACAAGGAAGCTCCCCTTCCTTGGCATCAACGTGCACACCAAAAACAATAAGGCATTCAAACTCTACCGGAATTTGGGCTTCCGGGAGCATCACTTCGAGATGCGGATGAAATTATAAGAAGCGCATGCAATTACTTCGCATGTGGTAATATGAAAACCATCGCCATCATCCTCATAATCCTCGCAATAGGGACCGCATCCGTGCTTTACGGCACTGCCGAAG
This sequence comes from Candidatus Norongarragalinales archaeon, assembly GCA_035288785.1. GTDB lineage: Archaea > Micrarchaeota > Micrarchaeia > Norongarragalinales > SBBD01 > JACRGC01. Next base: position 3,119 of record DATDZF010000092.1, on the reverse strand, counting down.
CGGATTACCAGTTCCGCAAGGCAAACCCCGATAATTTTGAATTTTGCGAGCAGGATTCGGATTGCCGCGTCAATTTGCCCTGCTTTTGCCCGATTGCCACAAACCGCAAGGCGCCCTTCCCCACCTATGCCGCATGCGAAGAGACATGCCAAAGGAAAAGCTTCATTGCAAAATGCGAAAATAACGCCTGCATTGCTATTGAAAACAAGCCCCCCAACGAAAAATACCTCTCCGACATCTCCTATTGCGAGCAGGATTCGGATTGCGCCGTGCAAAGGGCGTGCAGCTGCTGCGGGTGCCCGAATGCAATCAACAAATACCACATCCAGGATTGCGACACCTCCTCTTGCAAATACGTCTGCAGGATGGAATGCGGCCTTTACAACGGCACGATGTGCTATTACAACCACTGCGCATTCGTGCAGGCTAGATAAAATTGAAAATTGACTGTTAAGATAGGGATTATTAGTTCGTATCCCCATGATCTGGAAAATAGGTGATTGCAAAATGCCCGAACAATCATTTTTTGAGCGATTAAGGCCCCACTTAACCGACCAATCCCACATTGCCTTCCTGAAAATGGTCTGCCAGCCCGATAAGCCCGAAAAATTGGGTTCGTACGACGATTTGATTGGGAAAATTGATGCATGGATTGGCAATTCCAAGGCCGTCAGGCATGATGGTGAACGTCGCTTGGCCGACACAGGTGCGCATTTTGCGGCAGGGAATGCGGATGAGCAAATTGAATCTGCGGATGCAACCCGGCGGATCGGGCTCCATGGCCAAAAGCAGCTTGCGTCCCTGAGGGCGCATTTGGAGGATTTAAGGGAAAGGAATTTAATTTAGGAATTAAGGTTCACGTGGTTATGAACTTAAAAAAAGGATAGAAAAATGGAAGTGACACCTCTTTACCAAAGACTTCAGAAGCATTTGACCCCGGATGAATTGGCAATCGTGGCATCCCATTATTGGGTGTGGTCGAAATTAGAGCGGCCTGAGGGAGCTTCGCAACTGCACGATATAAGGAGGGAAACCAATGTTGCAAATATACTTGCTGCCCTGAATGAATACTAACTGGGCAACCGGCATCAAAGGGGAATGGCCGGCCTTGGCAAAGGGGAACGAACCATGAGATGGATGCAGCTGAAAAACGGATAATCCAGATCCGGCAATTGGTGCAGCAGATGAGGGACCATACTTAGTTTACACGGGCATGAATTGAAAAAAGGTGGGGGAAATGGATTCAGAACAAACCGAAAGCAATTTTTACAAGAGGTTGAAATTCCACCTTGAAGGCCAGCCGTGGCAGGGGATTGTTGGATTAGTATATGGGAGATGGGCATCCGATCAACTGCGATTTTCGGAAAGGCCCGAAATGCATCGAATTGAACGGGTGGAATCCCTTGATGATCTGTTGGCAGCAGTCGAACATGGAATAAGGTATTATCAGCAAGGCCCTTCATCAATCGATCCAAGACCTCATTCGATGACAAGGGACCTTCCCCCCGATGATCAGCACTTTGAGCCGGATGTTGAAGGTTACAGGCACACTTGGATTTCTCCCCTGCTTAGGGCAAAAACGCATTTTGAACGGCTGCAGCGCGAAGGAGGCGTCTAAAAAACGGTTCACTTAAGTACGAACTGCATAAAGGTGTGAAACATGGATGAAAAATTAAAAGAGCGTATTATTCTTTATTTTGGGGCAATTGCCAGTTTGGCATTAATTATTATTTTGAAGGATACCCTGGAAAGTTTGTTTTCCATATTAGGCATCGGACTTCTCATCGTTGGCTGGCTGCTTGTTTTCGCATTATTGGAAGTCTTGCGCAGGAATTACGGATTTGGCATATTTTTGCTGATTGGAAAGGAAGGCGAAATACCTGATAGGGCAGTGAAATTAGCAACCGGAGCTGCAGCCGTCATCGCGGTAGTGGAATTGATATTGGTCCTGATGTGGTATATGCGATCTTCCATGTTAATTTGATGCGACAGAAGATTGGATTTTATGCAAAGTAACCGGTTCAGACAAGTATGAACTGAGAATGGTGAGGGAAATGTTGAAAATGGGCCAATTTTTATTGCTTACCCTATCCCTCGGCTCCCTTTTCCTTATTGGCTGCGTTTATTCGGAAAACGAAAGCATGGTCGGGAAGCCGGATCAGAAATATCTGGATGATCCTCTCTATTGCGAAAAGGATGCCGATTGCATTTTGCAAGTCTCAAACTGCTGTTCTCAAAAAGCCACAAATAGGTACAATTTTGAAAAGCCCAGCCCCTGCCCTCAGGAGGGATGCATTGAATGCAAGAGAGTCTGTCCGGTTGTGAGGCCAAAATGCCAGGTAAACAGCTGTATTCTTGTTGATTTTGAATAATGTTGCTTGTTCACGTACATATGAACTGAAAAAAGGTGGGAGACATGATGAAAATGGCTTTCTTAGTTTTGGCATCTGTTTTGCTTTTTGGCTGCACAACGCAAAATCCGCCACAATCAACGCCTTCACCGACAATTGATGCAAAATACCTAAATGATCCACTCTATTGCGAAAATGATGAGGATTGTACAAGGCAGCAAACAAGCTGCTGTTACGGACCAGTAAATATCTATAATGTTAAGCCATTTACACCGGAGGAGGGTGATGGCAGTTTTTGTAAAATGGTATGCAGATATACGGTTCCAAAATGCGTTGAAAACATTTGTATTTTAGAAAGGGAGTAAAATAACATCTCTCTATAACCACATTCCAGCGTTTCAAAGTGCTATAACCAAAAAATCCGGCATAAACCCCTTTTCCGGTCATGGTTCCATCATTTTACTATGGTACCGGTTTCTGGGGCGGCTCGGGTGTGCCTAAGCGCTCGCTTGAGGTCAAAAGAATGGGAAATGGGGGGAAAGAATTAAAGATAACCTCACGATAATATATTGGTTAGTAAAAATCATCTCAACGTTATATTAGATTGATGAATTATGAAAAAATTGATATTGCTATTTATACTCGTTGCTGTTGTCTCAGTTAATTCGTCATCAGAACACGATTATTCAATTGGATGTCTTCCTCAAACAGATTGCACAGTTCGCATTGAAGAAAACGTAAATATCGCTAATGAGTATATTTTATCAG
>DATDZF010000091.1:0-15630 GCA_035288785.1 Candidatus Norongarragalinales archaeon | reverse complement strand
TGGTTGGGCTGGAGAATAGGGGGATTGATTTGCAGAAGGTACTGGAGGAATTGAAGAGGAGGAATAAATAAGTGCTACCAATCTGTTCCTAATTGTAGCGATCGGGTAACACTTGAGAATGAACTTTTCCAAGGCGCAGTGCTTGAGGCCCCCCTGCCCGGCCAAGGCGTGGAATCCGGCGATCTTATTGTATTGATATGTACTTGAAATTCACATCATGCTGCTCGGCAGGAAGATGATATCCGTCACATTCGAAGGGATAAGCAAGTACCCCGCTGGGAAAATCCGCATCAGGATCATAACATTTCCAGTAAAAGAACGAGCTTGGTTGTACCCAATGAAGATAAGGGTTCCCCTTTTGAACAGTAGGATTATTTGATGTATTTGATACTTTGAAGCAAAAGGAGGCAAAAGTGTGGGTGCCAACGCTGCCGGCATATCCGATTAATTCTCCGCGTTTTACTTTAAGTCCAATTAATGCTTTGCATGCAGATGCTTTGCCTTGTTCTGTTATATAATCATCAAATGCAAAGAAAAGGTGCCCCTGGGCTTGGCTACTGTCATACAACTCTTCAGATTCACTGCAATCCGGATTTTGGTAGTGTCCAAGCAACAGTGGCGAGCTGTATAAATGATATGCCTTCATAATCAGACCTGGCCAATCGGGACTGGCAGACTCGAAGTTTAACACCACATCATTAAATGGGGCATATTTTTGTCCGTCGGCCCCAATCCCATATTCGGCATTATTATTTTGAAAGCCCACTAATACCATATCCATAGGGGCAAGCAAAGGTGTTCCTTGCGCTAATTCGAATTCCATTCCACACTTGGTGGCATAAGGCTTCGAATATGGATTACTACCAAGTTTGGGGCCAAGCGTGATTATATTGGGGTCGGCATCACCACTATACACTTCCGTTTGAGTATTGATGCCGTCCATACTTGGCGGCTGAGAGGTAATTGCAGATGCGCTCGTATTTGGCACCGGAAATGGCACCGACAATGATGTAGTTTCCAGTTGCGGTTGCTTGCCTTTTCCTGCAAAACCAAATAGAAGTATTGCTATTAGGGCCAAACTGCAAATAACCAGATATTTCCTCATAAGCACATCCAATAGGAATGTAAGTATATTAAGGATATAATAAATATCCCACGTCCTAAAACTAGACCGGACTAGCGTCCCATCATGAGCGAGAAGGAAATAGGGTGTTACCAATCAGCTACCAATTTGTACCCATCTGGTACCACTCATGTATGAGTTTTTCCAAGGCGCTATGCCTCAAGCCCCCTGCTCGGCCAAGGCATTTATTATTATTCTTCTCGCCGTTAACCCCACAAAATTAGGGGCTCGTACTATTCCGCAGGGTTAACTGCTATTGGTTGTAAAAGCACAAGTTACCTTACATTCCGATTCAAAATGTGTGGTAACCATATGACTTATCAGTTTAGGCACACATTTATAGCCTCAAATGTGTGGTAAGATTAATTAAGCCCAAAATGCATAATATTAGCATGAGGATCCGGAAAAAGGGCGTCAACGGCAACGAATACTATTACCTGGAGGAAACAATCAGGCTGGAAAAGCCTAAAGTGTACTCGATTTTCCTCGGGGCCAAAATGCTTGGAAAAAGCCAAATTGATACATTCAAGGTAAAGCTAGTTGATAAAATTTACGAAGATCTATTGGGGGAAAAGGAACGGATTTACCTAACAAAGGAGCAGCTGATAGAAGCTGAAAAAAGAAGGAGAAGGTATGTCGCAAAAGTTAAATTGCTCGGAAAGGCAAGGCAGGATGAAAAGGATGAAATCGATGCGGTCAATTTTGTCTATACCACCCTGACAACTGAAGGTGTGCCGGTAACCAAGGAAGATGCAAACTTAGCCTATCGACTTACCCAGAAAAACATGAAAAGCATAAGGGATGAAAACCTTCGGGTAGCTTTGGACATGATCAAGGGACTAAGATTTGTCAAAGAGAGTAAAATTGGAATTTCAGCCGAGTTTATCCTTATATTGCACAATACGATTATGGCGGAATATGCCGAAAAAGGTCCCGGTAGCATCAGGGAAGTACCGGCTTACATCTATCTGAAAAGCTATGAGAAAGTGGAAGAAATCGGGTTTAGGCCAACTCCGCCGGATATGATAAAGAAAAAGCTAGAGGGGCTAGTAAAATGGTATAACGCAAATGTCGGAAAAATTAATGCTATTGAATTTGCAAGCCTTCTGCACCTGCGATTTTACATGATCCATCCATTCGAGGATGGAAATAAGAGGATGTCGAGATTGCTGCTTAACAAGGCATTCTTTGATTCGGGCTATCCGATTCTTAACATTTCCAAGCAGTCGCAAGGCTATTTTGATGCCCTGATTAAATCAGTTGAAGGAAAGGAGGAAAAGCCATTTGTGGAGTTCGTTTATGGAAGGTTTATTTCGGATATTTGACGCCATTAGTACCCAAGTATTACTTGAGCTCGGCCATGGTGCTTTATTGCCGAGTTAAACATCATATTATTATTGGGTTGGGGCATTGAGGTGTATGGGTGAAGGTATCTATGTTACATATGGGCAAAATATGCGGAACCGTGACGGGATTGGCTTTTGCTGTTGCTGGCATCGCCTTTTACATGTTCGGGACAGGGGGCATGGACGGCATGACTGCGCACCAGATATCCGGAGCGCTATTCGTTATAGCGGGCATAGCATTCATCGTGCATACGATGGAAAAGTGCCCCATTTGCAACGCGGAGATGAAAAAGTAAGCGCGTTTTTTTCTTTTCTTGTAGGGGCATGGCTCCCGCTCCGGTCTTGTGAATTCGTTGAGCGAATAGAGGCACCAATCCGGTGAAGTTTGGTGGGATTTTGGAGTTACGAGGTACTATCCTTCGTGGTACCCGGATCAGCCAAGGCGCCGATATCATCCTAGTGGAACGGATGTTTCTGATATGTTTTTTAATGCCCAAACTGAAGTTTTAACTATGTACCGGAAGTTTGTTGTCGATGTTGGGGGAGAAAATGTTACGAATTTTATCTACCCCGCGGTTGGAAAGCCCAAAGCAACAGTCCTTTTTTGCCACGGGTTTCCGGGGACCAACCGGCTGCCGAAATTGAAAAATGCCCTTACTGAAGTGGGAATTGAAATTATTGAAATCAATTATCGGGGCGATAAGGCTAGCGCAGGCAAATTCAGCTTTATCGGATCAATCGAAGACGTGACCAAAACTGCAGAACAATTGAGAAAAACCCGTGGAAAATTAATCGGTTTGGGCCTTTCAATGGGCGGTTTTTACATTGCCAATGCCATCCGAAATAAGCCGGGGCTCTTCGATAAGGCGTTGTTGGCAATTCCCATACTTGATTCTGCAGAATTGTTTGCAAATCCGGTAATGGGCGGGCTTTGGAATGTTGCCAGGGAGACAATATCCCTCGAGAGCAAAGAGTTCTATGAAAAAGAGATGAAATTGGTCGTTGGGAAGTACGACCCCCTTAAATTCGCTAAAGAATTGCGAACTCCCATTCACTTGATAGCCGCTGAAAAGGATGATTACAATTCAGTTGGGACTGCGATGCGGTTTTTTTCAGAATTGGAGGGCGAGAAGCAGCTGACTGCGATTAAGGATGCAGGCCATGACCTTGACGGTACGGAAAAGGAGCTAATTGACGCGATAACTGCATAATTTATGGCGGCGGATTACCTGAGATGGGCTCGGGAGTATGCTGGGCCGGGATGTAACCTTTTTCATTCTCTTCAAGGCGCCCCAAATGCGCCCCTTGGGTTGGTTATTTAAATAGCCCGTTGCCGTTTATCCCGCATGCCAAAAAAAATCATTAAAAGCAAGGGAGCGCTGCCTTACTCGGAGGCGGTGATGCACAACAGCAAATATACGATGGAAATATCCGGAAAGCTTGGAATCGACCCGATAACAGGCAAGCTTGCAGATGGGATAGGGGAGCAGACTGAAAAAGCAATTGAGGGCATAAAAAGCATCCTTGCCGAAGTGGGGTGGGGTTTAAGCAATATTGTCAAGGCAAGGGTATACCTTACTGATATGGAAAATTACGCGTTGATGAACGAGGCTTATGGAATGTTTTTCCCAGGCGATTTTCCTGCAAGGGTGGCGCTTGCCGTAAAGGCCCTTCCAATGGGGGCGCTTGTCGAGATAGAGTGCGTTGCTTGCGGGGATGCTGCGCCCGTATGAATCCCGCCATCCGCGTGCCTATATGGACTTGCGAATCGCCCCCCAAGCGCTCTTATGATTTTCATAAAACCACTATTGATTAAGGGTATTAAATGTTGGCGTAATTAGCTTCTTGCAGGGGTGTTTATATGGGAACCAAAGGAAAGGAGATTGTTGGGGCGGGGGCAAAGGAAATAATCGGGCTTTTGAACAAGGCGCTCGCTGACGAATGGCTCGCACAGTACCAGTATTGGGTTGGTTCACTCATAGTCCATGGGCCGATGAGGCCCGATGTCCAGGAGGAATTGAGGGAGCATGAAAAAGACGAGCATAAGCATGCCAACCTGCTTGCGGAAAGGATCATCCAGCTTGGAGGGAGGCCAATAACGCACATCAAGGACCTGGAGAAAATGGCCAATTGCCCATATGACGAGCCTGCAAACGACCATGTCCTTAAGATACTCGCCCAGAACATCGAAGGGGAGCAGTGCGCAATCAAGGTGTACAGCGATATGCTCAAGAGGCTGATGGAGCTAAAGGACCCGGTGACTTACCATATTATCCGCTCAATATTGCAGGATGAACTCGGCCACGAGCAGGACCTCCAGGATTTGGAGGCCGACATCAAGGCAATCTGATCGATGTTCCAAAAGATTGTGGGCTGGGGGCATATTGCTAACTTCCGTGGGCGGAATGGCTAAATCACATCCGTTTGATATTTCCAAAACCTAGCCATTTTGCCGTTTTATGGTTGAAATAAACGGTTATATATGCAAATAACAAAAGAGTTTGGTTCTATTTTCGGATATGTGGTGAGCAGATGAGATACGATATGAAATTATTGGCATTATGCGCGATAATCGGCGCGGTATTCGGCGCCCTCGCGGCTGTTTCCGTCCCGGGCATGCTGCCAAAAAGCGACCGGCAGATGATGCGGGAATTCTACGAAACCGAATCGGCGGTGAGCATCAGCCCTTCGGACTATGTGCGCCACATGCGGGCGGGCATAACCGATGGCATCTTGGTTGATTTGAGGAGCAAGGGGGAATATGAGAAGGGGCATCTTGTCACGGCAGTGAATATCCCAGTTGGCCAGATCAGCCGGAGTGAAATACTGGGCGCATTCCGGGAATTGCCAAAGGACAAGGCGATCATTACCTACTGCTATAGCAGCTACTGCATGCTTTCGAGGCACATAGGCGAGTACCTTGCCGAAAATGGCATTTATTCCATGCATTTGACTGCGGGCTGGTATGAAATAAACCGGGATTATGGGGATTTCATTGCCACCGGGCCTGTTGCAGGAAGCATCACCCCTGCGCAAATGAACAGCCAGGGATTATGCCCGCCGGGAACCAGCGGATTTGAGTGCTGAATTCGTTCCTGCCTTTAAGTTTTATATGAACCTAGCTGCGCCCTTTCCTATAGGCACCGATGGGCCGAGCCAGTATTAAAAAAAGCCCCGCGGCTTTTGATCGTTCAAAATCTTGGGATTCCGCCTCCATTGCCTCCCCTCGGGTTAAACCCCACCCTTAAATATTTAGGATGCTTCCTAACTTCAACTAATTATCTGGTGATAAAATGAAAATAGGCATACTTGGTACCGGGACTGTCGGGCAGGCGCATGCCGCCAAATTGATGGTAATGGGGCACGATGTGATGATTGGGACCAGGAGCCCCCCCAAAACGCTCGCGAACAAGGAAAAGGATGCAATGGGGCGGGATTCTTTTGGCATTTGGTATGAAAAAAACAGGAAAGTAAAGGTCGGTACATTTGCAGATTGCGCCCGGCACGGCGAAATCCTCATAAACGCAACATTGGGGCAGCATTCCATCGATGCCCTAAGGTCTGCAGGGTCGGAAATTGACGGGAAAATCATCATTGACATTTCCAACCCCCTTGATTTCTCAAAAGGGATGCCCCCGACGCTCACGGTTTGCAACACCGATTCGCTTGGCGAGCAGATCCAGGCAGCTTTCCCGAAGGCAAAAATTGTCAAATCGCTAAATACGCTCAGTGCGCCGGTCCAGGTGGACCCCAACTTGGTGGCCGGCGGAAATCACCATATTTTCGTGGGGGGAAATGATCCGGATGCAAAGGAGGAGGTAATTTCCTTCCTAAAAAGGGAATATGGCTGGAAAAACATCGTTGATTTGGGGGATATTGCGACCTCCAGGGGAACGGAGATGATCCTGCCGCTCTGGGTCCGGCTCTGGGGGGTTTTGAAGACGCCGATGTTCAACTTCAAGATCGAAATCGGGTAGCAAGGCTTGCGCGGCAAGAATTGCCTTAGGAAGAACCTTTTGGGGAAAGGCCGCATTGCTTTTTTATGGGCTATAAATTATAGGGGGATAATGGGCTGCCGGCGATGGGCAATCGAAACCACCCCCAATTAGCCTTAAAAGGATGTTTTTTACTCAGATTATCCGGTCGTAGTAGGGTTCTGTTTCAGGAGGCTTATGCTATGCATTTCCAGCTTACGGCACCATACAAGCCATCCCCAGGACAGACGGAGGCGATTGAAAAGCTGGCCAAAGGATTTGGAATTGGGTATAAGGCGGCAGGCCATCCAAAACCCGCATCTGGAAAACCGGATGATCCAAACCAATTACTTTCACCAAATTCCTCAAGCCAAAATAAACAAACGCTTCTTGGGATCACAGGAAGCGGCAAAACTTTCATCATGGCAAACATGATCCAAAAGCTCCAAAAGCCAACCTTGATCGTCGCCCACAACAAGACCCTTGCAGCGCAGCTTTACACAGAGCTCAAGGAGCTTTTCCCAAAAAACCGGGTGGAGTACTTCATCTCGTTCTATGATTACTACCAGCCCGAATCCTACATCCCGACAACGGATACCTACATTGAGAAGGATTCGAGCAGGAACGAGGAGATCGAGCGGATGAGGATGCATGCGGTCTCGAGCCTGATCAGCAGGGACGATGTGATCGTTATTGCCAGCATCAGCTGCATCTATGGCCTTGGGAACCCGAATTACTTCAGGGAGCTTTCAATTGATTTGAAGAAGGGGATGCAAATGACGCGTCAATCCCTCCTGCAATCCCTCCTTTCCATCCAATTTGAGCGCAACGACAACTCGCTTGAGGGCGGAAAGTTCCGCGTGCGGGGGGATGTAATTGACGTTGTCCCGGTTTACGAAAAGGACATTATGAGGATTGAGCTGGAGAATGACCGGATAAAGTCTATCAAGGAACTTGATTCCATCACTATGGATGTAAAAAACACCCTAGAGGAGACGGTTGTTTTCCCAGCAGAGCAGTATGTCGTGCCAGAGGAGATGAAGAAGAGGGGCTTGGAGCTGATTAAACGGGAATTGGAGGAAAGGCTCCCCCAGCTGCCTGCTCTGGAATCCCAAAGGCTCTCGCAGCGGGTGAAATATGACCTGGAGATGATTGAGGAGCTCGGGTACTGCTCCGGAATTGAAAATTACACCCGCCACTTCGACGGGAGGAAGCAGGGCGAGCCGCCGTATGTTCTTCTTGATTACTTCCCGAAGGATTTCCTCCTCATAATCGATGAAAGCCACCAAACAATCCCGCAAGCACGTGCGATGTACAATGGCGATTTTGCGCGAAAGAAGAATCTGGTTGATTACGGCTTCCGGCTGCCATGCGCATACGACAACCGCCCCCTGAAATTCGAGGAGTTTGAAAAGAAGATGCCCCAAACCCTGTTCGTTTCCGCGACCCCTTCGGGATATGAGCTGCAGAAAAGCTCGCAAGCGGTGGAATTGATAACAAGGCCAACAGGGCTTCTTGACCCCGTTGTAGAATTGCATCCAATAGCCGGCCAGATGAAGCATTTGATGCAGCAGGCAAGGGATACGATTGCAAAAGGAAACCGGGTGCTCATTACAACGCTCACAAAGAGGATGGCCGAGGATTTGACGGATTACCTGGTGAAGGAGGGGCTTAAGGTCAGGTACATGCATTCGGATATCGACAGTTTGGACAGGATCGAGCTGGTCAGGCAGCTCCGGATCGGGGAATTCGACATGCTTGTTGGCATCAACCTGCTCCGCGAGGGGCTGGATATTCCGGAGGTTGCCACGATTTGCATCCTTGACGCCGATAAGGAAGGGTTCCTACGGGATGAGCGCAGCTTGATCCAAACAATTGGAAGGGCGTCACGGAATGTCGAGGGGCGGGTGATATTGTATGCGGATGTGCATACGCAATCAATTAGAAGGGCAATGGAAATAACCCAAAGCAGGAGGATGTTCCAAATCCGGTACAACCGAAAATACCGTATAACTCCCAAAACGATCATCAAGTCGGTTTCTGAAAAAGAGGGGCATATCAAGGGGGTTAAGCACCTTGGGAAATCCGAGATTGCGCGGCAAATAATCGACCTGGAGGCAAGGATGCGGGAGGCGGCGGAAAAGCTGGAGTTTGAGAAGGCAATTGAGCTACGGGACGCGCTTGAGGGCATGAAAGTTGCATCAATCAACAAGGATAAAGAGCGGGCGTGGAAGGATTCGAAGAAAAAACTAAATCTTTAATTTGGTGTATTTTGAATGAGAGATAGTATAATCGTCAAGGGTGCACGCGAACATAATTTGAAGAACATCGATGTGGAGCTCCCGCGGGGCAAGCTCATCGTGATAACCGGGCTATCCGGCTCTGGCAAGTCCACGCTTGCATTCGATACCATTTATGCGGAGGGGCAGCGCAGGTATGTGGAATCGCTTTCTGCGTATGCGCGGCAGTTCCTTGGCCTTATGGATAAGCCGGATGTGGATTCAATCGAGGGGCTCTCTCCGGCAATTTCAATTGAGCAGAAATCAACCAGCAAGAACCCCCGGTCGACCGTGGGGACGGTTACTGAAATTTATGATTACCTCAGGCTGCTCTTTGCAAGGGTAGGCACGCACCATTGCCCCAGGTGCAACGGGGCAATCCGGCCCCAGAGCGCGGAAAACATTGTGGGGCTCGTGATGTCGGATAAGGGAAAAACTCTCACATTTGTTGCGCCCATCATCCGGGGGATCAAGGGAACGCATGAGCAGGTAATTGAGGATGTGAAAAAGCAGGGATTTTCAAAAATCCGGATCGACCAGAAAATTTACGAGACAGAGGGCGCATGGCAAGAGGCAAAAATGGCGCGCTATGAAAAGCACTGGATTGAGGCGGTCATCGATACGGTAAAGATCAGCGATGAGGAGCGCTCAAGGATCACGGAAGCAGTTGAGCAGGCGCTCATCTTGGGGAAAGGGACGATTTTTGTTGTTGATGCGAATGAGCAAAAGGGAAAATCTGGGAAGAGAATGGATAAGGATGAAATTGGCAAGGGGGCAGGATCGTATGCATCCGAAGGCAAAGCCAAGCTAAAGGAACTGGCCCGGGGCGAGGGGGAAACCATCTACAGCACATTCGGCGCATGCCCAAACCATCCGGAAGTGGTATTCGAAAGCCTTGAGCCGCGCATGTTCTCGTTCAACTCCCCCTTTGGCGCATGCCAAACCTGCCATGGGCTTGGGGAAATAACTGAAATTTCCGCAGATTTGGTCGTACCCGACAAAACCAAATCCATAATGGATGGCGGCCTTGCGGTTTACGGCAAAATCGACCTCACCTGGAGAGCGCAGCAACTATCCGCTGTTGGGAAAAAATACGGTTTTGACATTTTCACTCCCCTTGAGAAGTTTTCAAAGAAGCAGCTTGATTTGCTATTGTATGGAACCCGGGAGCCCGTATCGGGCAGATGGTCGAACGGCGCAACAATGTGGATGAAAGAAGGATGGGAGGGCGTGATTCCCCAGACAATGAGATTATACAAGCAAACGGAAAGCGAGTGGCGCAAGGAGGATATCCAGAAATTCATGACCTCAAAACTTTGCGAAACCTGCATGGGTAAGAAACTGCAGCCAGTCGTGCTGGCAGTGAAAATACAGGGAAAGAGCATCATCGATGCCACCGACCTGTCAATCGAGCAGGCAGTGGATTTCTTTGCAAAACTCCCATCCCAGTTGGGAGAGAAGGAAATGGCAATAGCCAAACAAGTGCTCAAGGAGATTAATGAGCGGCTTGGCTTTCTCAAGAATGTGGGGCTTGGGTACCTCTCGCTTTCCCGTGCCGCAAGGACGCTTTCCGGTGGAGAGGCGCAGCGAATCCGGCTGGCAACCCAGATCGGCAGCAATCTGATGGGAGTGCTGTACATTCTCGACGAACCCTCGATTGGGCTGCACCAAAGGGACAATGAAAAGCTGATTAATACGCTCCATAGGCTAAGGGACCTTGGAAATACCCTTATAGTGGTGGAGCATGATGAGGATACAATTCGAAACGCCGACTATATAATCGACATGGGGCCGGGTGCAGGAGTGCATGGGGGCCATATTGTGGCGCAGGGAACGCCTAGGGAGATCATGGCGAACAAGAAGAGCCTGACGGGAAAATACCTCTCCGGGGAATTGGCAATTGAAGTCCCTAAGGGAAGGAGGAAGGCAGTTGATTCCCTAAAAATCAGGGGCGCATCTGAAAACAACCTGCGCAACCTTTCAATTGACCTTCCATTAGGAGTGCTTTGCGGAATCACCGGGGTTTCAGGGTCCGGGAAAAGCTCCCTTATGAACCAGACAATCATGCCCGCCCTCAGGAAAGGATTTGGCGAGCAGGTTGACCGGGTTGGGAAGCACGATGCGCTTGAGGTTCCTAAGATCGTATCGAATGTCATTGTGATCGACCAGGATCCGATCGGGAGGACGCCAAGGAGCAACCCTGCAACTTACACGAAATTGTTTGATGAGATCAGGAAAATATATGCGCAAACAAAAGAGGCGCGGATGCGGGGGTATGATGAGGGAAGGTTCTCCTTCAATGTGAAGGGCGGAAGGTGCGAAACATGCCAGGGCGATGGCGTGCTCCGGATAGAGATGAATTTCCTTCCGGATGTATATGTGCAGTGCTCAGATTGCAAGGGGAAGAGGTACAATAAGGAAACGCTTGGCATCCTCTATAAGGGAAAGAACATTTCGGAAGTCCTGGACATGGAAGTCAGTGAGGCGGCAGCTTTCTTTGACAACATGTACTCGATAAAACGGCGGCTCCAAACGCTGCTTGATGTGGGGCTTGGGTACATTAAGTTGGGCCAAAGCTCAACTACGCTCTCGGGAGGGGAGAGCCAGCGCATCAAGATCACCCGGGAACTGAGCAAGAACAAATCCGGCCACATAATCTACATGCTCGATGAGCCAACTGTTGGCCTCCATTTTGATGACACCAAGCGGCTAATCAAGGTGCTCAACAATCTCGTTGAGAAGGGGAATTCCGTGTTCGTAATTGAGCATAACCTTGACGTCGTAAAGAGCTGCGATTACCTTATTGATCTGGGGCCTGAAGGAGGGAGGGCAGGCGGGGAAGTGATTGCAACGGGCACGCCAGAGGAGATCGTTGGGAATGGGAAATCGCATACGGGCAAATTCCTTAGGCACATGCTGAAATGAATAAAACGGCTAAAATGCCAATGAATATGGTAATGATTGGAATGGCAATGCTTCCATCCTAGGTTATTTGATGCCAATTCGATACTAAATGGTGCAACCAACTAATGCTTCAGATTGCCTCAAAATCCGATTTCACCCCTGAAAGCATACCAAATGGCCCTGGCGTTTACCTTTACCGGGATGGGGCCGGAGAAATAATCTACATCGGGAAGGCGAAAAGCCTGCGTTCGCGCGTACGGAGCTACTTTGCAAATTCGGAGCAGCCGGCAAAAACGCAGATGCTGGTATCCAAAATCAGGTCCATTGATTGGATAGTTGTGGGAAGCGAGGTGGAAGCGCTCCTTCTGGAAAACAAGCCGGTGAAGCGGCACCTACCGAAATACAACATCAACCTGAAGGATTCGAAAACTTTCGCGTATATAGCGTTAACGCGGGAAACCTACCCCAGAATCATCACCACCCGCAAACTATCATCAAAATTGGAGGCATTTGGGCCGTACACTGATGGATACATGCGGATGAACCTTAATGAGGCGGCAGTAAAGGTATTCAAATTGCGGGTCTGCAAAACGCTCCCAAGGCGCGCTTGCCTTAATTTCCACATCGGCCTTTGCACGGCGCCCTGTATTGGGAATGTGACGAAGGAGCAATATGGGAAGCAGGTGGAGGATGCAAGGGCTTTCCTTAAAGGGAATTATGGGGGGACATTGGCGCAATTGAATTATGAGATGGATCTTGCGACCCATGACGAAAATTACGAACGGGCCCTGGAACTGCGCAACCAGATATCCTCAATTAACCTCCTGACCCAAAAGCAGGTAGTTGACAAGGACCGCGACTTCGACCAGGATGTGATGGCATTCCGCCGCCTTGGGGAAAAAATGCTGATTGTCCAAATGGGCATCCGGAAGGGCGTGCTTTTGGGCAAGAAGGAATTTGCGGTTGACCTGCAGACGGGGATCGAGCAGGAGTTTTTGAAGGCATATTATTCATCCAATCAGATCCCAAAGGAAATATTGTTGAATAAAGCGTGTTGGTTCGACGAATCTGAAAAATATGCCCTGGAGGAATTCTTCTCGAAAAGCAGGGGCGGGCCGGTCCATTTGGTGGTTCCCGAGCGCGCGGACAAGCTTGCGCTCATCAAGCTTGCGGAGAGGAACATCGAGGCCAATTTGGAGGAGGATTCGGCGCTTTTGGATTTGCAAGCCGCCCTCAATTTGCCAACGCTTCCGCGGATAATTGAATGCTTCGATATTTCCAATCTGGGAAGGGAGCACGTGGTCTCGGGGATGGCCAGGTTCGCAAATGGTAAGCCGGATAAGGGCAATTACCGCAAGTTCAAAATCAAAACCGTCGAAGGCCAGGATGATTTTGCAAGCATGAATGAAGTGGTGGGGCGGAGGTATAGGGGGCTTATGGAATCAATGAGTAAGAATACCGGCTCGGAAAAGTCAAATGGTGAGCTAGCCGCAAATGAGCGAACGAATGGCAAACTCCCAGACCTAATTCTTATCGACGGAGGGCCGGGGCAGGTGAATGCGGCGAAAAGCGCCCTCAAAACCCTTGGGCTCCAGATCCCCCTTATAGGCCTTGCAAAGAAATTCGAGGAAATTTACCTGCCGGATGAGGCAATCCCCCGCAAATTCGATAAGATGGGCCGGATGATGCTGCTCCTCCGGAGAATCCGGGATGAAACGCACCGGTTCTCAATTGGCTACAATAGGAAGAGGAGGGAGATGAAAATGAGGGAGGAATTTTCTACGGGCTAATAAAATATATGCGGGAACAAGGCAATATTGATCCTAAATATCCCAGAACTAAAACCCGCAGTATCCTCAAAACGCAGCTAATATCTGCTGCCGCGGATCCTTGTCCTCGCGCACTTAGCGTGCCACCGTTTGCAAATCAAATGCACCGGCTGAGCGCACGAAATACCTGCGCTCCCAGAAATGCCGTGCAGGTATTGAAACCGGAAGCGCGGCTGCGGTTTGAAAAGGCCGTGCGCGGCATTGCCCTTAAGCATTGCGCGAAGAAAGAGCAGCGTGCTTATCCATCTGCGGATTCAAATCCGCGGTTTTCTGAGCCTAGGCGCATAACTAAAAAATTAGAGACCTTTGCGCCTGCTTCCATGTTTCTGAACGAGCGCTAAGTATAAGCCTACAAGCAGGAGCATACCAATCGCAATGGGGATGAAGGTGTTGTCCCCGCCAGCTGCTTGTGGTTTAGTTTCCGGCATTGAGGCAATGGCGGAAGCGGATGGGAATGCAGGGGGAGTTGAGGTAACTTTTGGAATTGCAGCAGGCGCCTTGAAGCCTGAAAGCACTCCGGGGTCGACAAATTTTTTGACCCCCACTTTTGCCTTGAATAACTCGTCCGGTTTCAAATCCACCTCCCATTCAGCTATAATGCTGCCCTCCTTCACCTGTGAGGGTCTGGGGAAGATTTCAATTAAGCCTCCCAGGTAGTCTTTGTAGTTCAGAGGCAGGGTGTAGGCGAGGGTACCCGCAAAGCCCGAGGCGCCTGCGGTGTAGGAAAGTATGAACGAGGCAGAATCGGCTGTGAATGTCCCTGTTACAGAAGAATGTTCGTCAGTGATAGCGGTTTTGGGCGCATCCGGAATAACTGGAGTGGTCGAAGGCGAGGCAACAGGGGTCGGGGTTGGCGAGGATGCGTCGGTAGCGCCGACATTTCCGCCTGTAACCGAGCTTGAGGAGGAGGCCGGCGTTGGGGTCGGGGTGGCAGCAGAGCTGATTGTGACATTGGTGAGATTTGCAATTGATGCGTAGGAAGCGTTAACAGTAACAATTCCGGCCACAGTAGTGTTTGCGAGGAAGCCGGAAGAATTAATGGTGGCGTTTCCGGTCAGGTTTTGCGCTTGGAAGATAAGGAGGCTAAAATTATCGGTAACAGTAGCATTTTGGTTGCCGTTGACATCGACCGCGATCGCGATAAATTGCTGTGAATTGCCAACAGTTAAGGAGGGGCTTTGGGGAGTGAGTAGAATTTGGGTAACGGCGCCCACGGTCACGGACGCATTAGTCGTATTTGTGACGGAGGAGTTTATGGCGGAGGTGATGCTGAAAGAGGAATTGCCAGCAGCAGTTGCATTGTAAATTGCCGAAACGGATGTGTTGGATCGGAGAACCAGAACGGATGCGTTCCCAACTGAGAAGATGAACCCGCCCGTATTGTTTACATTGTTGTTGATGTCCCTGCCAGTTACCGTGAACGAAAAGGTGCCCCCCGAGGAGTTTACGGGGAAGAGGGGGGAAAGCTCCGCACGGATCTGATTCCCTGCGGTGACCGAAGCGTTGGTGCCATTCGTGGCTGAAGTGTTGGAAAGGGACATGAACATGAGGGTAGCGTTACCAACAATTAACGCGTTGAAGGTGAATGCTGTGGAAGTGTTTGATGCTAGAGTGGAGACTGTGGAGTTGCTTATGGAAACGTTGAAACCTCCGGAGTTGTTGATGTTCATATTGGCGTCATAGCCAGTGATTGTGATTGAATAGGTATTTCCGGAGGCGGTGGCGGGAAATAGAGTAGAAAGGGCAAGGGTTTTAATCGGCCCCACAAGTACTGACGAATTAGTCGTGTTTGCAGCGGAGAGGTTGGCCAGAGATTGGAATGCCAAGGTGGTGTTACCTGCGAGGACGGCATTGAAGGTAAAGGAGGTTGGGCCGGAGGTCGTATTGGTGGATACCGAGGAGTTGCTGCTTGAGACGTTGAAGCCGCCCGAATTATTTGCATTGCCATTCAGGTCACGGCCAATAACTATAATGGAATAGGCGCCGCCTGAAGTAGTGACTGGATATAACTGCGAGAGCTCCATCCTCTGGATCGCGGCCGCAACTACGGAGACGTTAGTGGAGTTAGTGACAGAAAGGTTGCTAAGGGAATAGAACGTCAGGGTTGAATTTCCTGCGAGAACTGCATTGAAGCTGAAGGTTGTGGAGGCATTTGAGGTCAGGCTCGAAACGGAT
>DATDZF010000090.1:0-3992 GCA_035288785.1 Candidatus Norongarragalinales archaeon | reverse complement strand
ATTGCAATCGGTCTTGATGGCAATGCACTTCCTGTCGGTTATCCGTAGTACCGCCGCATCGCCCTCGCCATCCTTGATTACCGTCCTATCCCCAACCTCCGTATCGTACTGCTGGTAAATCCAATGCTTGCTTGCGATGTTCTCCGATTGGAGCATCCGCATCATTGCCTCATTGAGGTTATTTGGCATGGCTTCCCGCCTTTGCCTAAGAAGCGCTTCTAAATATGCGGGCTTCTTGGAAGGCAAAATGACTGTTGGAACATCTGTTAGAAGGTCAACCGGGAGGTCCGCGACAATTTTTCCCCTCTCCCTTACCACCAGCCGGCGCTCCTTGGTTAATTTCCCGAGGGTTTTGTAGGTGAGGCCATATTTCTCGAAAATTTTTGACAGGATTTTAAGGTCCCTTGCCTGGCATGAAAAGATCATCCGCTCCTGAGATTCCGAGAGCATGATTTCAAATGCCGTCAGGGGCTCGCGCAGGTGCACTTCCGAAACCTCAATTTCGGCGCCCAGCCCCCCCTTGTGCGCTATCTCCGAGACAACGCAAGTAAGGCCCCCGCCCCCAAAATCCTTCACCGCCCTAACTTTCCCTGATGCAAGCGCCTCAAGCGTTGCCTCGATGATCATTTTCTTGAGGAACGGGTCGGGTATCTGCACCGCAGGCCGCTCATCCTCGCTTTTCCCATGCAAATTCTTGCTTGCGAATGTGACCCCATGGATCCCATCCTTGCCAGTCGCGCTCCCGACAAGCACGATGAGGTCCCCCGGCTCCTTCCCTTTGCCATAAATGATCTTATCCCGGTCAACAAGCCCAAAGCATGCGCAATTCACCAGGACGTTGCGCTCATAGCTCGGATCGAAATTGGCCTCTCCAGCAACAGTTGCAATGCCCGTGCAATTCCCGTAGTCGCCAATGCCGCGGACCACGTAATTCATGAGCCATCTGGAATGGGGCGAGCTTAACCTGCCAAAGAAAAGCGGATCTGCCAGGGCTATAGGCCTTGCGCCCACGGAGAGTATGTCCCTAATTATTCCCCCAATGCCCGTTGCGGCCCCCGAATAGGGATCTATTGCGGATGGGTGGTTGTGGGTTTCCACTTTGAAGGCGATGCACTGGCCATCCCCGATATCCACAACGCCGGCATCATAGCCGGGGCCCAGGATCACGCGCTTGCCTTCGGTTGGCAGCATTTTAAGAAGCGGTCTTGAGCTCTTGTAGCTGCAGTGCTCGCTCCACATGATGTCGAGCATTCCCGCCTCCACCATCGTGGGCTCCCTTCCAAGCCTTCCGGTGATGTGCTTCATTTCCTCCTTCGTGAGGTCGACTTCGACTCCGGATATTTTCATTTTTTCCTCATCATTGGCACCAGGTAAAATTTTATTACGAGCAAATCAATCAAGGCTACAACCACCAAAATCGCAGGTATTGCCATATCCGTTGGCCGAACCTGATAGATATATGCGGCGAATACCAGAAGAATGAGCGAACTAAGGTATGCGCCGTATTCGGTGAATTTCACGTGATCCATATCAAACGCCCCTCTTTCCTGTAAGGAACTCCCGCATGCTCTCGAACATCATCCTCGCCTTCTCGTTCCTGAACGGGTTTAGGATCCTCTCGGAGGCCCTTTCCGGGTGAGGCATTAGGCCCGCAACGTTTCCCTCGAGGTTGCATACCCCTGCTATGTTATCGAGCGCGCCGTTGGGATTTGCCTCTGGCGTTATCCTTCCCGCCTGGTCGCAATATTTGAGGATGACCTGGTCGTTATCATAAAGCTGCCTTAGCCCCGCCGGATCGATGTAGTAATTGCCCTCGCCATGCGCCGTTGGCGATTGGAAAACGTCCCCCTTTGCGAATTTCTTAGTGAATGCGCTCCGGCTGGTGAGAATCCGCATGCTTATCCATTTGCAAACAAACCTTGTCGAGGCGTTCCGAAGGAGCGCGCCGGGCAAAAGCTGCGCCTCAGTTAGGATTTGGAATCCGTTGCATATCCCAAGTATGGGCTTTTTTTCGCGGTCCATTCTCTTGATTTCCTTGACTGCAGGGGAGTATGCGGCAATGATCCCTGCCCTGAGCGCATCACCGTATGCGAAACCGCCGGGTAAAATTGCCGCCTCATATTTGCCCTCCTTGAATTCGGTATGCCATACGAGCTCCGCATTCAGGTGCATGACTTCCTTCAGCACATGGTATGCATCGAAATCGCAGTTGCTTCCGGGGAATTGGATTATTGCAATCCTTGGCATGGTGATCCCATTTTTTTTATTAAAGCCAAAATGCGCGTTTAACCGGATTAAGCATGTTTGACTGCTATGGTATAATTTTGGGCAACCGGATTTGCCAAGCGAAGGTCCCTGACCATTTTTTCTGAAATTTCCAATGCCTTCTTTTCATTTGCCGCCTTCATCCGAACCCTTAGCACTTTTGCCATGCGCACGCCTTCAACCATTTCGAAACCGTGCCTCCTCATAAGGTCGGTTGCTATCACGGCCCCTTCCGGATCCTTGAGCACGGGCTTGCTTTCAATGGTTATTTCAACTAGGTACTCCCTTTCCATCAGCATCCCCCCACGACAAAATCAGCAATTCTATTTCAAAA
Organism: Candidatus Norongarragalinales archaeon; assembly: GCA_035288785.1. Classification (GTDB taxonomy): domain Archaea; phylum Micrarchaeota; class Micrarchaeia; order Norongarragalinales; family SBBD01; genus JACRGC01. The sequence continues at coordinate 1,393 of DATDZF010000090.1, read as the reverse complement.
TTCGGGGTTAAATACTTTTTCCGGAAAGCAAAGGTTTAAATATCGGGAGTGAGAAAAAAGGCGATTTCAAAACATCAGCTTTAAATGCATCCTAATGGGCCTTGCCCTCATCACAAGATAGCTTGTGCTAACAAAGTCGGCCCCGGCATGGATGTATTTCTCGGCGTTTTCGGGCGTTATGCCCCCGCTGGCCTCAATTACTATCTTCTGGTTTACCTTCCTAACCTCCCTAACTATTGCCGCAAACCTCTCTGGTTTCTGGTTGTCGATCAGGATCGCATCCGCTCCGGCCTTTGCTGCCGCAACCGCTTCTTGCTTGCTCATTACCTCCGCTTCCACAAAATGATGGTTTTTTGTTTTCCGGCGGTGGCGCTGGCAGCTTTTGACCGCCTCACGTACCGCTTCCCCCATCCCCAATTTGCCCCTTTTGCGTACAAAATCCAGGTGAGTGTTCTTGATCAGGTAGCCATCGGAAAGGTTCATCCTGTGCGCCAGCCCGCCCCCTGCCTGGACCGCACGCTTTTCGGATTCGGTCAGGAGCGGATGGTTCTTCCGGATCGCCGCCACCTTGCCCTTCCCGATTTTAGCCACCCATTTCCCGGTTTCAGTTGCAATCCCGCTGAGGAGCCCAAGGTAATTGAGGGCCGTGCGCTCGCGCCTTAGGATTTCCGTTTTAGTCCCGGAAAATTCGAGGATGGCCTGTCCCGCATTGAATTTCGAGCCTTCCTGCAATAGGCTTATTGCATGGAGGGGCCTTAGCACCGACAACGCCTCTGGAAGGCCGCAAAGTATCCCTGGCTCCTCTGCAATGATCCGTGCCTTGGCATGGCCGTGGATCGCAAGCGCTTCCGTTGTTATGTCCCTTTTTGCATCGTCCCAAAGCGCCTCCAGGGCGCGCCTGCGGCTGATGCTTTCGTATTGCCTTAGGTCCCGTGCAAAATGCCTAACCCTTTCCATTTTCCTCAGTATGAATTGATCGATATCATTTTTAAGAGGGGCCTACTAATCGCTTACATGTTCCAGTCCTTTCCTGTTGAGCCATTCCTGCAGGCGTTCGTTTTGCTCTTTGCGATCATGGATCCTTTCGCAAGCATACCCGTGTTCCTCTCCCTGACTGCAAAGTTCAAATCGGAGGACCGGATGCGGGCTGCCAACCAGGCACTGATTGTTGCAACCGGAGTCGTCCTGCTCTTCCTTTTCTTCGGGAATACCATCCTTCGCTATTTTGGGATAAGCATCCCCGACTTCAAGATCGCCGGCGGTGCCGTGCTGCTCATCCTCGGCGCCCAGCTGGTTTTCGGCTGGGAGAAGAAGGAAAAACCCTCCAAGAATTACCATATTGCCGCGACAATTATTGGCGTTCCCCTCATTACCGGGCCTGGCGTCATCACAA
>DATDZF010000089.1:0-21809 GCA_035288785.1 Candidatus Norongarragalinales archaeon | reverse complement strand
CATGATAGAATATTATTACGAACGGGATCACGTTCAAGGATCCAAATTGGAAGGGCAATCGACCCTTAGCCTTTTTCCGATGGTTCACTGGCAGATTCCGCATCTGGCAAGGCCTTATCAGGCGGATGATAGGGGGCGCTTTTACTGGAAGTTCCCTCAATTTCCCCATTTTGCTCAGGCGCCGCCACGTCATAGGTTAGCATGTTGCCAGTCAGCCTCGCCTTAAAGCCGAGTTCAGCCTCAATTTGCTTTTCAATCTCCCTATCCGGGACAAGCTGCCGCTTCAGCTCACGAGCAAGTTTTATTATTTTTTCCACGGATTCGAAATTTCCATAAACATGGTTTCCGGCAAGCTGGAAATTGAGCGCTTCCACCTCGAATTTTTTAAGGGCAAAATTCTGCTGCTTGAGCGTGAATTCCACTTTTTTCACGGATTCCTCATCGGATTCGGCGGCTTCCTCCTCTTCCGACTCATCCTTCAGCAGGTAAGCGGCCGGATAGTAGTCATCAGCCATCTCTGAAACCGTCGGGAACGGCCTTGGCTGGGCATTTTCAAATTTGGAGGATTGGAAAGTGGCAAAGCCTACTGGCTTGCCATCCCGGTAATAAACCTCCGGGTGCTTCTGGGGCCTTTCAGGAAGCCTGTTTGGGTTTGGGATCGCCAAATAGGATTCGTACCTTTTTATTGTGCGGGCCTTGGAATTCTCGGTTTTATAGGGCTCTATGATCGTATAATCCGCGGAGGTGAGGATCAAATTGCCCTTCGCAAACATCTCGAAAACGAGGTGGAACTCCTCCTTTTTCCGCAGGGTGAAAATCAGGAGGCGGTCATCGTTCTCCTGCTTAATCTCCTCAATTACCGCGTTTTCAAGGTGCTTCCTTAAAACCATTGCAAAATTGGTAGGGGTTTCGGGTGATTCCTCGATATATTTGGAAAGGTGGGCGCGCAGCCCCAATTCAGCAACGAAATTGTATTCCTTATCGCCCCTTATTTTGAACCGGAACAGGTTGGGGCCTAGCTCGTAAATCTTGTTCATGTGGCCTCCTAGCAGGGGCTGGAGCTCCTCTACAAGGAATGAATAGTCCAGGTTTGACATTTTCTGGATTAGGTAAGGCATGGGACCCGAATAAATATGGAAAGAAGGGTTTTAAGGATAAGCCATATATTATTATCCGGTCAGCGGCTGTTCCGCATGAACGAATAGCAAAGGTACAATCACCGGTAGCCCGGGTCATATTTATGGCAACCCCCAAGGTCGTGATGAAACTTGAAAACGTCTGCAAGGTGTACGGCGAGGGGGATGTGTCGGTGAAGGCGCTATGCGACATTAACCTAGAATTCAGGGAGGGCGAAGTGGCAGCGATAATGGGCCCTTCCGGAAGCGGCAAGAGCACTATGCTCCATATCCTGGGGCTTTTGGATAGGCCAACGCAGGGCAGGCTGTTCTTGGACGGGATTGAGACATCCACATTGTCCGATGACGAACTTGCGGGAATAAGGGGGAAAAAGATCGGCTTTGTCTTCCAGTTTTTCTTCCTTGTACCATCACTAACGGTCCTTGAGAACGTGATGCTGCCCATGATGCTGCTTGGCATTGATGAGCTCGAACGTGAGCGGCACGCAAGGGACCTTTTAAAAAAGGTCGGGCTCGAGGATCGCATGCACCACCTGCCATCAGAGCTATCCGGCGGGCAGCGCCAGCGCACGGCAATTGCCAGGGCACTTGCAAACAACCCTTCAATCATATTTGCGGATGAGCCAACCGGCAACCTGGATTCCAAAACCGGCAATGAGATTATGCAGCTGTTCGACGATCTCCATAAAAAGGATGGCAGGACCATCATATTTGTTACCCACGATCCCAGCCTCGTGGAGCATTCCGAGAGGGTAATACAGCTGAAGGATGGGAAGATCGAGCGGATAATCGGCAATGGGAAAACGATGCTCAGGAAAGTTGCAAATATCCATTTGAAAAAGTGAAACAAGGCAATTATAGGGGGAATATTTTTGCGATAAAACGAACATCTTCTGCAGTAAAATAGCCACATAAACATGCAATATATTCATTTTTTAATGGCAATAATAAAACAAGGTGGTTGGTATGGATGGTTTTGCAAAATTTGCGGCGTTTGCGGCGGTCCTGGCAATGCTCATGCCCCTGACCCAGGCCGGTGTCCAGATTACGAGCTATTCGATCACCCCAACAACCTTGAAGCCGGGCATGTCCGGCACACTGTCCTTGGCCCTAAGCAATCCGAGCTCAACTGAATTCATTACAGGCACTTACCTTAATGCGAAGGCATCCGAAATATTCTTCGCCCCCCAGACCAATATCGGGGACCTTGGCGCCCTTGGGACCACAAATGTGGCGCTTCCTTTCAGCGTTTCCGACTCGGCATTTCCCGGCACCATTCCCGTTACGCTGGAATTAACCTACACCAGCAGCATCCAGGGCGGCAGCAACTACAAATCCTTTTCCATACCCATAACGGTCGCTGCGACCACCCTCCTTCAGGTCATGGATGTGAAGGTTGGGAAAGATCCGATTTACCCAGGAGACACATTCACGATCGATGCGATAATTGAAAATTTAGGCGGATCAATCAAGAATGCTGTTCTCAGTTATTCATCAACTGCCGCCTACACTTTCGAGGGCACGACCAAAATCGACATTGGCAATCTGGGAAGCGGCGATAGGAAGAAGATCTCAATACCCGTGCTTGCAGGAAACTCCCTAACTTCCGGCTACTATTCGGTCCCATTCACCCTCACCTATGATGATGCGGTTACAGCAGGTAACACCGAAGTTCTGAATTTCGGGCCGCTTACGGCAATCCAGGATTACAGCAAATTCGCCCTCTCTGCAGAAACGACCGATGCAACCCCGGGAGGCAAGGGCACATTCCGGATCATCATCAGGAATACCGGCTCAAATGAACTCAAGAACTTCAAGGTGGCGCTTCCCCAGGAAAGCAAGTTCTTCACTCCCCTTGATTTTACGGAAAAAACGCTCGATTCAATCAAGCCCGGCGAGACCAAATCAATAGAGTTCATTGTGGGAATCAGCACCAACATAGCAGCGCAGGTTTATGCGCTTCCATTGGATATAACCTTCCAGACAAGGAGCGGCAGCGAATCAGTGACTAAGTCAGTTGGAATCAAGGTAGGCGGCGCCCCTGCCCTTTCGGCATACATCAGCTCTAATCCTGCGGTAATCACCAATGACAACAGGCCCTACTCAATATCCATACAGGTTTCGAACACGGGCAACTCCGCACTAAGGGCGCTCTCGGTCAGGGCAACCGCAAGCGAACTCGACATCCTAAGCCCGGCAGATGCGTTCATAGGGACCTTGAGCCTGGACGATTACAGCACTGTGCAGTACGATGCAATCGTGAAAAAAGGGGTGCAACCCGGAAAATATGCAATAGAACTGGAGCTCGCCTACAAGGATGCGTACAATGAGCCCCATACTGAGGAAAAACTTGTCCAATACGAAATTTTCCCGGGCGACATTGCAGCGCTTGCAGGCAAGCAGAACGGAGGGAATCCTATTCTTACAATAATATTGGTCATAGGGGCAATCGTTGTGCTTTATTTCGTGTACAAGCGCTTCTTCAAGAGCAGCATGAGCCAAAAGCTGAAGCTCAAGTGATTTGGGGCCGATTGGTTGTCTTTCGGGGAAAGTGGCGTAGGGGCCATTCCATAATTCAATGCTGGGTGAAGGGCAAGGGAAGGCGGGACCAATTTCGAAGGTGCAATATTGATGACCTCTAGCCTCGATTTACTGGAGTACTCCCTGTCAAACATGCGGCACCGCCAGATAAGGAGCTGGCTGACGATACTTGGGATCGTTATTGGAATAGCCTCAATTATTCTCCTTGTTTCAGTGGGCCAGGGGCTGGACAAGGAAATAAAAAACCAGCTAAGCTCGTTTGGCACAAACTACATCATCGTGCTTCCGGGCAGCCCGAATTCCGGCGGCTTCAGTTTTGGGCCCCCGCAACTTAGGGGCGTGCTTTACCAGGGCGATGCGGACAGCATACGCAGGCTTCCGGGGGTCAAGTCAGTGTCCTCAGCAGTTGTGCTAGGCACCGCAAATTTGGAATACAAGGATGAGAAGGTCGGGAGCGTAGTAGTTGGCCCCGAAGCATATGCAATGGAGGATTTCCTGACTGTCGGGTTTGAAAAAGGAAGGTACCTAAGCCCTGGGGATGAGGGGGGCACGGTGCTCGGGAATAATGCGGCAAAAACGCTCTTTGAGGAGGAAGTGCAGCTTGGCAAGACACTCAAGATAAATGGGAGGGAATTCCGCGTCAAGGGGATACTGAAAAAAGCAGGCAGCTTCAGCCCTTATGACAACTTTATCTTCATTGACATTGGCGCTGCAAGGAAGATCGGAAAAACCGAAGGGAGCAGGCGCGTCGATAGGATTTTTGCCGTCGTGAATAAACCCGAGGATGTCCCCGCCGCAGATATTATGATACAGAATGAAATCGCAAAACGCCATAAGGTAACTTTGGATGAAAGGGATTTCCAGACCCAAACCCCCCAGACCATTTCGGATACCGTGAGCCAAATAACCGGGGTCCTCTCGATTTTCCTGGGGCTTATCGCGGGCATTTCCCTATTTGTCGGGATGGTAGGCATAGCAAATGCGATGTTCACTTCCGTGCTTGAAAGGACGCGGGAAATTGGGATACTCAAGGCCGTCGGAGCAACGGAAAGGGTGATTGCGCGGATATTCCTATTTGAATCGGCCCTAATCGGCCTGGTCGGGGGTTTTGCAGGAGTGCTGCTTGGCGGCGGGCTGTCTCTTCTGATATCCGCGATTGGCGCCCCTTCGGCAATCAGCCTGGAATTCGTGGGAATTTGCCTGATCTTATCGATTGCCGTCGGGCTTGTTTCAGGGTACTTTCCGGCAAAGGATGCGGCGCGTTTGCAGCCAGTTGAGTCGCTCAGGTACGAATGAGGTTTATTTGAATGGTTGGGATCGGTGAGTTGGCAAAGTATTCGCTCGAAGGGATGCGGTACCGGAAGCTCCGCAGCTGGCTCACCATCCTGGGGGTCGTAATCGGCATTGCCGCAATAGTCGTGCTTGTTGCGCTGGCGCAGGGGCTCGATAGGGCTGTGCGCGAGCAAATCACGAGCATGGGAACCAACTTCATTCAGGTCATGCCCGGATCGCCTGAAAGCGCAGGAATCGCATCGTTCCTAACCCAAAAGGGTGCGCTATACCAAAAAGATGCGGATTCCATCCGCCGGGTTTCCAATGTGGAGGGGGTATCTGCCATCGTCTCCCCGGGCTTTGCAACATTCATTTTCAAGAACAGCACAATGACCGCAATACTTGCCGGCATCGAGCCCGATGGCTACTTGCCTTTCATAAGGAAAATCGGCTTTGAGAAAGGCGACTTTCTTAAGGATACCGATAAATCGGGCATTGTCATTGGCAATGGCATCGCGAAAAATTCCTTCAAGGACAAGGTTGAGGTAGGCAAAATCATATACGTCAACGACTTGCCCTTCAAGGTAAAGGGAATACTGAAACCCTCGGTTGCCACCGATAGCGACATTTATGTGACCATTCCTGCCGCAAGGCAGTTCATTTCTGACACGGAGGACCCCGACCGCATTTATGCCATAATTGTGGTAACCCGCGAGGGCGAGGAGATCAAGCCAATAGCCAGCCGGATTGAACGGATCATTGCAAACAACCATCGGGTAAGCCTCGAGAATAGGGACTTCAACCTAATCACTGCAGATTCGATTCTTGATGCAATTGGCGTTATCTTCGGGTTGCTTACGGTGTTCCTCGGGATGGTCGCGTTCATTTCCCTGATCGTGGGGAGCATAGGAATTGCCAACTCCATGTATACTTCAGTGATGGAAAGGACAAGGGAGATAGGGATACTGAAGGCAATCGGGGCAAGCAATGGGACAATTACGGGAATATTCCTCCTTGAAGCGGGGATAATTGGCATTGTGGGTGGGGCAATAGGGATCATCGCAGGAATTTTGCTTACAGAAATCGGTAAATATGTCGCCAAATCATATTTCAACACGGACTTGCCAATTGATGTCTCGCTGGGGTTGGTTGCAATGGCACTTATCGTATCGCTCATTGTCGGGATACTCGCGGGCTATTTCCCCTCAAGGAAGGCGGAAAGGATGGAACCTGTCGAGGCATTGGGGTACGAGTGAATTAAACCTTTAGTTATTATTTCTCGATTTCATTACCTACTTATTGATTCGAAGGATAGAGGCGAGCTCATAACATGGTATCCGAATCGGACGTCGTAACGGCATTGAAGAACTGTTTCGATCCGGAGATAGGCATAAACATCTATGACCTGGGCCTGGTGTATAACATCGAAGTGCAGGATGGGCAAAAAGTCCACCTCAAATTCTCACTCACCTTTCCCGGCTGCCCGCTCGAGCCGGAAATACGCGAGCAGATCATGGCCGAAGTTGGGAAAATAAAAGGCATAAAGCAGGTAATCGCAGAACTGGTTTGGGAGCCGGCCTGGAATGAAAAGATGATGTCCAAAGAAGGCCATGAAATGATAAAGTACCTGCGCGGGTTTTGAAATGCAGGGCAAATTAAGGCGGTAGAGGCGACACTTGAGGGGGTTGGGCGACACGGTAGGGGGAATCTTCCCCCTTGGTGTCGGGGCTTGCCCCCTATAGGTGTCGTAGATACGAATAAAAACGCCAATCTACGAAACTCGTACTGATCATCATATGGACAGCCAAAGAAGGGTCACATTGGAAGAGATGCAAAGGAAGGGGATCGACCCCTATCCCTACTCATATTCACGGACGCATTATGCGAGCGATGTGCACGAAAAATACCCATCCTTGGAAGGCAAGCATGTGCGGGTTGCGGGCCGCATCATGACCAAGCGCTCATTTGGCCAGCTCGTCTTCTGCACCATTCAGGACACTACCGGAAAGCTTCAGATCTTCCTTAGGGCCGACCATGTTGGAAGCGGGGAACTTGCGCAATTTGAAAAGCTTGATCTTGGGGATTTCCTTGGCGCGGAGGGAAAAGTTACAAAGACAAAGAAGGGGGAGATCTCGGTTGATGTCGAGAAATATATCCTGCTGGCAAAGTCGCTCCGCGCCCTTCCCGAAAAATTCCACGGGCTGGAGGACACCGAGATCCGCTACCGCAAGCGGTATTTGGATTTGATTGCAAACCCCCAAATCGCGGACATTTTCAGGAAACGCGCCAAGATCATACATGTGGTCCGCAGGTATTTGGATGAGAATGGCTTCCTGGAAGTCGAGACCCCCATCCTGCAGTCGCTTTACGGCGGTGCTGCAGCCAAGCCATTCATTACGCGCCACAACAGCCTCAAGGCGGATCTGTACCTCCGGATAGCAGATGAGCTATATCTGAAAAGGCTCATCATCGGCGGAATGGAAAGGGTCTATGAAATCGGCAAGGATTTCCGGAACGAGGATATTGACTCGGCGCATAACCCAGAATTCACGATGCTCGAATTCTACGAGGCATATACCGATTATGAGGGGATGATGAAGAGGGCGGAGGATATTTTCTCCAGAATTTGCATATCCCTGCACGGCGGAGCATCTTTCGAGTACAAGGGGAAGCCAATCTCTTTCGAAACCCCATTTGCCCGCCTTTCGCTTACAGACGCCATAATGGAAAAGACGGGTGTGGACGTGCTCGCCTTCCATACGGATGCGGATGCAGTTGCCGCCGCCAAAAAGCTGGGCCTCAAGTTCAGCAAGCCAACAAGGGCGCATGTCATTGACGCATTATTTGACGAGCACGTGAAGCCCTCGATCTGGAACCCGACGTTCCTTGTTGATTACCCCGAGTTCATGTGCCCCCTTACAAAAAAGAAGCGCGGCGATCCCCGCCTTGCCGAGAGGTTCGAGCTTTTTGTGGGCGGGGAGGAATGCGCAAACGCATACTCGGAGCTGACGGATCCAATTGAGCAGAGGCGCAAGTTCATGGAGCAAGCTGAGGAGCGCAGGAAGGGTGACGACGAGGCGCAGCCATTCGATGAGGATTTCGTCGAGGCAATGGAGCACGGCATGCCGCCAACAGGCGGGATTGGGATTGGCATCGACCGAATTGCCATGATCTTCACCAATCAGGAAAGCATCAAGGAGGTCCTCCTTTTCCCGAGCATGCGGCCGCTTCCGAAGGATGCCATGGATGATGGGAAGTTGCCCATAAAAGGTAAAAAGGATCATTGAGCCTCATTGGATTTAATTTTTTGACATGCCCAATACAAATTCCCAGCACAAAGGCCATCTATTTTTTTCGCTATAAATGTTTTTGCAACGCAAGCTTCAGCGCATCCCTTGCTGCCCTATCAGGTGCTGTAAAAGTAAACCTCACTAATAAAGGATTCCCTTTGCCTACCGGCATTTCCTCCCTCAACGCGCCCAAAAGCACGGATGCACGGAACCTTGGTCCGGGTTGATGGATAATTGCTGAAAGTGTGCGAGAGCCTGTCCTTTTGAATGCATCAATAATGCTTTCGCTGGGAACCGGTATTGAATCAACAGATCCATTAAGATTGGGAAGTCGCTCAAAGAAACTTTTCAAAGCCGCTATTTGGCGAGGCTGGCTTGGATCAAATGGAACTTCAAGGAACAGCCGGGCTATTTTAAGTCCAGCTGTAGGCTTCGAATCCTCAAGATTTGTGAACCTTAAATTAGCCGAAGGCAACATCCTAAGATGGTATGCGACCGTTTCAACCAGTCTTTCCGCTTCTTCATGCATAAGCAAATAATGGCTGGTAATTTAATAATGCTTTAGCGCCAATAGCACGAATCAACGAGCCCCTTTGAGGAAGGCGTCAAGTCGTTCTTAAGGTCGCCCCGAACGGTGCTACCAGGCTTGACGCTGATTCCAGGGAACACCTTCGATCCGGTCACAGAGGAGCCCTTCCCTATTTTTGAATCAAAGCCTATCACCGAATAATCCGTGATTGTTACATCAGCTCCAATTGCACATTTGCCGTCAACAATCGAATTTTCTATTTTGCACTGTTCACCAATGCTGCATCTCTCGAATATGATTGAATTAGAGATGACCGCATTGCTGGCAACCACCGTATCATGGAGAAGGTGGGCATTTGGGCCAATGATGGCACCATCATTTACCAGGCAGTTTTCATCGATCACAACTGGCGGTATGAGGGTAGCGCCCTTGTGCACCTTGGCGGAGGGGGATATTCTGTTGATGCCCCCGGGGGTTGCTTTTGCAAGGTGCTCGAATGCCTCCCGATTGGTCTTGATATAAACCTCGCAATTCCCAATGTCGCCCCATATCCCCTCGAATGGATGGCCATGGAGATGAAGGTCGGAAACGAAGTGCTCCCAAAGGTCCCCGATCCTATCCGCCTTTTCCCCTTTTTTGCGCTTGATATCAGCGTAATTGGGAAGGTGCTCCTTGATGAACGCCCTGTCCAGCGCGTAAATTGCCGTTGAAGCAAGGCGGCTTAGCGCCTTTGAGGGATGCGGCTTTTCCTGGAATTTGATGATCCTTCCTTTGCTATCCAACTGGGCAACTCCGGACTGCTGCAATTCGGTATCCGTGTGAAGCTCAAAGAGCGCAATGCTCGCATGGGCGCCTTTCTCCCTGCGTACCCTGGCAAAATCACCAAGGTTTAGGCCCACGATGAAATTATCGCCTCCGATCACCAACGCCTCGTCAATGTCCTTAAGCTTGCCTAGGACATAATTTATTGCCCCCACCGACCCCAATTTCCCTTCTTCAGTGGATTCGGGCTCATAAACATAGCTGATTTTGGCCCCAGCAAGCTCATTTCCGAAATACTTCTCGATTTTTCCCTGGTTTTCCTTAAGTGAGATGACTACGTCAAGTATTTTTGCCTCGGCGAGCAGCTCGATTGTATATTCCAGCACAGGCCTGCCGGCAACCGGAAGAAGGGGTTTTGGGGTGCGCAGGGTCAGCGGGAAGAGCCTTGTACCGTAACCCCCTGCCAGCAGTATTGCCTTCATTTGATGATCACGCGATTTCCCAATATGGATTAATATTACCTAGAAAGGGAATAAAAACAAAGGGGAAATCAGAGGATTTTGGTGATCCCAAAGCAGACCCCCGAGGATAGGGCGCGCAGGGCAGTTGTTGCAAGTGAAAGGACCGAAAATACCAGAAGTGCAACAAAAATCTCAAAATAATTCTTGAAATGCTGCACGAATGTGACCTTATCAAGGTTAGCTTTTATTGCTTCAAGGTCCTTGGGGTCAAGATCGCCCTTCGGCTGCGCCTTCCTTACCGAATCGGCAAGTGCGGAACGGAGCTTTGGCCAAATCTTAACGACGGCGGTGTCGGAAATTTTGCGCGCCTCCGGGTCCTGCAGGGCTATGCGCGTTTCCTCAATCAGCTTGTTTTGGTCCGCGGCACCAAGGCCAGTATAGGCCGCAATGGTATTATCCTTCGCGAATTTCCGATCCTCCGGCTTCTTGAAGCTATCCGTGACTACTTCCCTGAAGGAGGGGTACTGCGCCAAAACCAGGGCACGGATAGAGCTATCCGACATATATGAGGTATCGCTTTCACCCACAAGTTCCGTGAGCTCTGCCTCTGAAAGCTCGATGCTTTCAATCACATCCCCAAGCGGCCCGGATACCTGTCCCTGAAGCTGGGGAGTAAGCTCAGCGATGTTTTGCACGAAAAGGTTGAAGTACTCCTCCTTCTGGGAATTCACCTTTACTGCTGTAAAGAGGACGGCAACGATCAGCATCACGAATAGCGCATGCCCAAGGGTGCGGTAAATTGACCCGAAACTGAGGTTATCAAGAAGGGTGGCGAAGAGGACCCCTAATACCACTCCAAATGCAAGCCAAATGTTTGCCAGGAAATAGCGGTGGGTGGGATCGAGGAAGAACGAGATTACAAGAGGCAGGATGACCGACATGGAAAATACGAATGCATTTGATGACCTCATGTTGAATCCAAAGAAGGTTGCAAGGCCCAGTGCGAGCGAATAGAGGAGGATGAAAAGCACAAACGAGATGCTGAAGAGCTTCTCGAAATTGTTGGAGATGCGCTCAAAATCGAAGATGTCGGAAAACGAGAAGCCCACCTTCTCAAGCATCACAAATGACAGAAGGAGGAAGAGAAGGGAGGCCGCAAGGAATGGCAATTTCAATTTTGCGCTTTTATCGAGTTCGAAGGTGAAATTGAAGCTGATCCGCGCCTGGCCGTGCGCATTCAGGGGCGAATTTTCCGGGGATTGGGAAAGGGACTGCTCGGAACTCATTTTCTGGATGACTTCCTTTTGCCTCGCCTTCTTGTCCTCTATGGACACGATTCTTGGGCTTTTCTGCCCGTCAGACCCTTTTTTTGAATCGGCTTTCTTATCGTCTGCCTTCTCGGCCATAAGGTATCCCCCCAATTGGATTTAGTGAAATTTCCCCGCTTAAAAAGAGTAATCAGAGGTGATATATAAAGGTTATTTGGAAGGTAGATAGCCAAGTGCCGGTCATTCCTGCGTCGGGGAAGAATGCAACTCCCGCATATGTTGGTCTGCCAACCTGATGACTAGGCTGCGAATTAATTTGGAGACATGAACCATGGGCTCCCCCGGATGCTTAGAGGGGCTGCGCCGAAATTCCGTCAAATTATGCTGCGGGATCATCTTTCTGATCTGGTCTTTTGCCTGGAGCAGGGCCTGCGTTGGAACGCCTGCCTTGAAGGAAAAATTTGTAGAGATATGCCCATGGACGGGCTCTTCCAAATGCGCGCCAAGTTCCGGATGCCCGGCAAGGTATGCATGGACGCTTTGTTGAAAAGTGGAAAAGCGCGCATACACATCGAGTCCCTCAGTTTCCCCAGCAGCTTTTGGCATTGACAACGGAACCGCTTCCGGGCGTTTCCCCAACTGACCTGTCCTTTCATTAGTAGCAGATTTTAGGGGGGATCCTGGCCTCCCAGATTCCGGTTCCCGCCCTTTTCTTGGTGCCATAAGATTCACCTCAATCCGCATGCGCCTTGTGCTTGCCTATCCGTTCCTCAACCTTCCCGATTTTCGTGGTCGTCTCCTTCAACTCCTTGAGCTTGATTGGCTCAAGCCGGTAGAAGAGGATTTCGCTCTTGCCGAGCTTATGTTCGGAGGGCATGAGCTTTTGTGCATCGTCCCAGCCATATTCTGCCTTCAGGTTCAATATTTTGCGGATCTTAAGGGAAGCTTGCGGAATCACCGGGGCCAGCATGACGCCAAGCGCCCTGCAGATGTTCGCACAAACCCACAAAACCGCCTCCTGCCTCTCAAGCCTTTTCCATGGCTCGTTCCCCTGGAAATACTGGTTTCCCTTGGAGGAGAGCTCAAGGATTGACTGAATGGCAGATACCAGCTCAATATTGTCGTATAGCCCGTCCACTTTCCCAACTGCGGCCTTAATTTCCTTCAGCATGAGCTCGTCTTCCTCCGTAAGCTTGCCTGGCCTTTTGATTTGCCCATTCCGCTTGTTTTCAATGAAATTCGTGACCCTGTTGACGAAATTGCTAAGGTTGCCCATCAGTTCGGTGTTGATGCGGCTTTCAAATTCCGACCAGGTGAATTCGGTGTCGCGGATTTCCGGGAGTTTCAGGGCGAGGTAGAACCGCCATACATCAGCCGGCAGGGAATCCTTCGCGTCCTCGATGAAGGCCTCGCAGAAGATGCCATGGCCCTTGCTCTTGCTTATCTTGCCTCCCTCGTAATTGAGGTATTGGTAGCCGGCAACCTGGTAGGGCAGGTTGTAATGGCCCTCGCCAATCAGCATCGATGGGAAGAAGATTGTGTGGAAAGGGATGTTATCCTTACCGATGAAATGGAAAAGCTTGGTTTTGCGGTCGACCCACCATTTCTTGAACTCATAGTCCTTCTTTTCCACATGATCGTTCCGTTCAACCCATTCCTTTGTTGAGGATAGGTAGCCGATTGGCGCATCGAACCAGACGTATAATACCTTGCTTTCATATCCCTCAATTGGGACCTTCACCCCCCACTTCAAGTCGCGCGTAATAGCCCTTTTTTTTAGCCCTTCCTTGAGCCAGCCAAGTGCGAGGTTGCGCACCTGGGGCTTCCAATGCGTGCTGCCATTAATCCACTCCTCCAGCTTGGGCTGCAGCTTGTCCAAATTAATGAAAAGGTGGGTTGTTTCCTTGATCACAGGACTTGTTTTGCAAAGCACGCAATAGGGGTGCTTGAGTTCAGCAGGCGTCAGCATGGCACCGCAAACCTCGCATTGGTCTCCCCGCGCAGATTTATTGCCGCATTTCGGGCACTCCCCCTCAATAAACCTATCGGCTAGGTAGCGCGAATCCTTCTCACAATAGGGCATCTTCATCTTCTGCTCGGAAATGAAGCCGTTTTTTTGGAGCTCAAGGAAAAATGCCCGGGTGATCTCATGGTGGATGGGGCGGCTTGTCCTCGAGAAATTGTCATATGAGAGCTCAAACCAATCGTAAATCTTCTTATGGATTTCGTAGAAGGTGTCGCACAGCTCCCGGACCGGGATACCGGCTTTTTCAGCGGCTATTTCAGAAGGGGAGCCGTGCTCGTCGGTCCCGCCGATGAAAACGGTTTCCCTTCCCTTGAGCCGGCAATACCTTGCGAAAATATCCGCAGGAAGGTGGCTCCCTGCAATGTTCCCGATGTGCGGGACGTTGTTGACATAGGGAAGCGCAGCCGTTATGAGGTATCGTTCTGGCATGATTACCGCTATCCGTTTTGGATTCGAGCATTTTTAAAAGAAGAAGAATGGGGCAAAAGGGAAAAAAGGGGGTGAACCCCACTAGCTCCCCATTACTTCCGCATCCGCTTTGCTTGCAGGGGCGCAGCCTTGGAAAAGAGGGCATACCTGCGGTCAATATTGAGCAGCCCCTCCGGCATTATGGAATCAAGCCTGCCAAGGAGGGTGTTGAACCCGACATATGAAACGGAGATGCCTGCAGCAAAAAGCAGCCGTTCCAACATCACAACAGGGATCAGGGCGGCCCAGAATGCGGGGGTTGTGGGCACCAGGTAAAGCCAAACGATGCCGCCTATCGCATGCGCAGTGAATGAGGCGCCAAGTGACCGCGCAAACAGGCTGTTTGCAAAGAATAGGGCCGCAACCACCGGGATTGCCCAGAAGAGCGCATAGTACCAAACCTGCGCGCCAATGGGATTGGTTATGAATAGCAGGATGGCGGCGATCGGGGCAAGCAGGGCATAATTCCCATCCATGCCTTTCTTGAGCCCGAATTTTGCAAAATAATATGCGCCAAACAGCATCGGGGATAGGCGCAGGATATTGAGGACATCAAATGCCTTGCCTAAATAAATGAAGCTCATGATTTGGGCTAGGAGGACAGATGCCACTCCGCCGGCCGCCCCCAGGAATCCGCCCGCAATTGGGCCAACTATCTGGAAGAGCGTGAAATACTGGTTTGGCGCGCCCCAGACTGCCGCAATCCTCACCTGGTCGGCAAGGAGCACTGCAAATGAAAACAGCGCGACGAACAAAATCCCTTTCCCGGAAAGCCACTTGGAGACGTTATTCATACTATAGGTTGCACCTCAGTTCATTCAAATTCCCACGAACAGATACGGACAGTATTTCTTTTACAGGCTTTCCTTTAAAGCTTTTTCTATCTCATCTGCTATCTCCTTGTACTCAAGCTCCCTTTCCTTCTCAAGGACCCAGCCCTGCACCTTCATTTTTTGGATGAGCTTGTAAAATTGCTTGAGGGTCCCCATGATCAGCACATCAGTTGAGGGGCGGGCACAGTTTACAGTATACTGGGAAACGGCAACCTCGCCTCCTATTGAGAGCATTTCCTGCTTCAGGATGTTCCCAACGGCGTTCCTCACCCCATGCAATTTCATTACCCTGAAAATGGCTTTTGGGGCCATTATATGGGCCGCCTCCTCGGAGACGTCAATTTTAAGGATTTCGGTGCGCGCTGCTTCTTCATTCGAAATAGTTATCGGTGCTGCATTGAACCTGGCCATATGGAAATCACCCGAATTTTGAAAAGCACATTGGCTCCCATCGCATACAAATTCATCTTATCAGTTTTATCAGCTTCGTTTTGCCGCTCCCGGTGCGCGGATCATCGGCTAGCTCAGCGGAGATCATCCTCGCCGCCTCGAACATTTGGAGGTAGTTCATAATCTGCCTTTCGGATATGGGCTCCAGGCTTGATTTCTGCCTAAGGAGGTTGAATTTTGAGTAAATCTCGCCCGAGGTAAGTATTTTCCCCTTTGCCTTCGCATCCTTCAGGAGCTGCAGCAATATTTTCTCATTTTCCCCCATCAGCTTGACGTTTTTCGTAAGGGACGCCTCGGCACTCTTTTCAAATACGCCCTTGACGTCGGCTATTTCAATTCTGGCCTTCCCCTTGGAGTCCGCCCTCATGCCAGCTTGCAGCAATGCCTCGATTGCCACCCTCGCATCTCCGTTGTTCCTTGCCCCGTGCGCTGCGCAAAGGGCAATGATCTCTTCGGAGAAGGCACCGGCTAAAAGCGCCTCCCTTGCCCTTTCCTTCAAAATTTCCTTTAATTGGCCGGGCGAATATTTTTCGAAGGCCATTTCCCTAAAACGCAGGGAGCTGCGCATGCGCTCGTCAAGCGAGAAGTAGATTTCAGGCACGTTGGTGATGCCAAGGATCCCGAAGGCCACGCCGTAATTCTCCTCCGACCGGGAGAGATTATACAAAACCTCGGCCTCATTCTTGTGCATGAGGCGGTCGATCTCATCGAGCACGACCACAACCGCCTTCTTGTCGTATTTCAGGCGCTCGATAATCCTGTGGAATATCTCATCGTCGGCAAGCCCCCTCCTCGGCAGGGGTTCCCTTAGCCCTTCCGCAACAAATGAAAGGATAGCCTGTTTGGATGGGTGCTCCCAGCAGTTGATGTAAATGCAGCGGATTTTCGAGGAGTACTCCCCGAGCTCGTTAAGAACGTATTTTGCGCAGGAGGTCTTGCCTGAGCCGGTTGGGCCGTGGATCAGAAGGTTTTGGGGCCTTGAATGCTTGAGCAGGGGGCTTAGCGAATCGGCAATTTCCCTGACTTCCCTTTCCCTGTGCAAAAGCGCCCCTGGGACGAATTCAGGCATTAGCGCAGACTGGTTCCTGAAAATGCGGCTTTGCTCACTTGAAGTTGAAAATAATTTATCCATGATATCGGTAGGGTTAATGCCGTAAATATATTAATGGCTTTACTCACCCGAAATGACCTTGCGAAAAGGGCAAGAAAGCGGACTATAAAGATCATCCCATGGAAAACCTTATCTCCGAGGAGGCATTCATTGGCACATATAGATATCGAGTTTTTGCTGAAAAAGCGATTCGGAAATACGGGGATTGGCTAAATGTTCAGCCATCGCCGGAATTGGCTGAAATTGTTGCCAGTTTGCTAACAGACGGCCACTTGGAGGGAAGAAAAGTCAAAGGCCACTATAAATATGACTATATCGGGTATTTTTCAAAAAATATTCAGGATTTGGAGCACTATAACGAATTATTGGAAAAAGTATTCGGTATCCGCGGAACTCTCAGGAAGTGGGGGATAAGGATCAACGGATCAAGCACGGGCATTATTTTATGCAATGCTGCACTTTCAAGAATCCTTTATATTTGTGGTGCCGAAAGGGGGGATAAAATAACCAAAGAGTACCGTTTGCCACTTTGGATAGCGAACGCGGGCCTTGGAATTAAGGCAGCGTTCCTAAGGCGGGCATTTTCATGTGAAGGATCCATATCTTGCGACAATAGGGGATATTGGGCGCTTAGGTATTCAATGGGGAAAACAGAATGCCTATCGCAGAATGGCATTGCCTTTCTAACAGACATCCGGATAATGCTATCGGAATTTGGCATAGAAACAAACAACATATTTCTAATCCAAAAACTTGCAAGGAAGAAAGATGCCACTACAACATTCATCTATTGCTTAAAGATATTGAGGAAATCAATTCCAGCATTTACAGATAAAATCGGCTTCGACATAGGATATAAAAATGATAGACTTCAAAAAGCTAACGCGTGGGCCTCTACATCTAGGGACTCTAAAAACTGAAAAGTTCTTGGGGCTAGCCCTTGTAGCTTAGTCTGGTTGGAGCGTTCGACTGATAATTTTTCGGCTCAATTGAGCCGATTTAGCCGGACATCGAAAGGTCCCCGGTTCAAATCCGGGCAGGCCCACTTTTTTTAGACGTCTTAAGGGGACCCAGGTGCGTAAGAACTGGATGTTCCATTCATTAAATTGGATGGGGCAAGGCATATGATTAATAAATTTCAGCCCTCTGAGAAATACATGGACCGGAGGATAATACTGGCCGCCGTTTTGCTGATTGGGATCCTTGTTTCCTACGACCTGGACCCGCTGAAAATAAAGTATAGGGAGGCGGTGAAGGCGAATCCGGGCGCGAACATGGTCACCGGGCTGTTTGCAGCCAGCGGCTCCGATGCGGCCATCCTTCCGGGCGTATTCTTCCTGCTGCTGATTGGACTTATATTCGTGCTGAGGCAAAAGCAGAAGGAAGAGAAAGAAAGTGAAAATCAGGGATAAACGATATCCATGTCCCGCAGGCCAATCCCATCTGAAATTAGGTCATACCTAAGGCAGGAGCTAGCTGAAAGCAGGCAGCTCCTTGACCGACTTGGATTCTCGAGGCAAATAAGGAATAAGTTCATAAAAAAATATTCGAACAGGCTCAACCGGGCGTATCTCCTTGGAAGGAAGCACCATCCCGCGAACCTCACAGGTTCCGCGCTTGCCTCGTGGGTAGAGAGGGAAAAGGAAATAGAAATCATGGAAATGAAAAATACGCAGAAAGCACACCTTGTCCGGATTTTTGGCCTCGAACCTTTCCGGACAAACCGGAATGAAGTACTGCGGGCCGCTAAAGCGCACAATGCTATGCTTCAGAAATATTACCTGCAGGGCCTTTTGGATTTCTGGAATGAAAAACCAAGGGGCAAGCACCCCCAATAAAAAAATTAGATTTATTTTACCAAGTAGACTCTTTGGCGGCGGAATCCTCCAGCATCTTGAGCTTCTCTATCATCACTTTTTGCTCAGCAGAGGCAATGCTCCGGCGCGTGATGTCGATGACGTCCGGATTGACGGAAATGGAATCGATCCCGAACCTCACAAGCGCTTCGGCGAATTCCGGATAAACCGAGGGCGCCTGGCCGCAGATCCCAACCTTCACGCCGTATTTGTGGCAGATCTTGATCACGTGCCTGATTGAATCAAGGATGGCGGGATCGCGCTCATCGAAATCCTCCGCAACAAGCGGGGAATCGCGGTCAACACCAAGGGTAAGCTGGGTCAGGTCGTTTGAGCCAATGGAAAAGAAATCGACGCCCGCCTCGCAGAACCTTTCCGCGGAGATCACATTCGAGGGGATCTCGCACATGATGCCCACCTTGAAATCGAAATTCCGCTCTAAGCCGGCTGCCTCGATCAGCTTCTTGCACGCCTTGTAATCCTCGACGCGCCTAACGAAGGGGAGCATAAGGTGCAGGTTCTTCATGCCGTATTGCTCGCGCACCTTCCGTATGGCCGCAAGCTCGAGCGCAAACACTTCCGGCTCCTTGATGTAGCGGAAGCAGCCACGGTACCCAATCATGGGGTTTTCCTCCTTTGGCTCGAACTTTTCGCCACCTTCGAGGTTCCGGTATTCGTTGGTCTTGAAATCGGTTGCTCGGTAGATGATTGGGCGGGGATAGAAGGCGGCGCAGAATTTGCGAAGGCCCTTTGCCAGCGCTTCAACATATTCCTCCTGCCGGCCCTGCTCGATCATCATCCGCGGGTGCTTCCCAAGCCCGGCAATCATGAACTCTGCGCGCAGAAGCCCAACGCCATCAACGTAGTTTTCGGCGATTTCATCGGCCTTTTCGGGTTCCGCAAGGTTAACGTACAATTTTGTGCCTGTTATCGTGAAGGTCTGCAAATGGGCAGATGAGGCGCCGTTGCCATTGCCCGATGCCGCCTTTTTTACTTCCAAGGCAACCCTCCCATCATAAACAATGCCCCTTTTCGCATCGACGGTTATGATTTGGCCTTCCTTAAGTTTTGTGGTCGCTTCCCTGGTCCCGACAATGCAGGGTATGCCAAGCTCCCTGCTGACTATTGCCGCATGGCAGGTGGCCCCACCCTCATCAGTCACAATTGCCGCCGCCTTCTTCATGGCGGGGACGAAATCGGGAGTGGTCATGCGCGTAACGAGAATGTCGCCCTCATAAACCTTGGAAATCTCCTTGACATCGTAAATCATCTTGACCGGCCCCCATGCGATTCCAGGGGAGGCACGCGAGCCCTGCAATATCTGGACCGCCTTATCAGCCGGTATTTCCTGGATCTCGAATGGATCATCAGTCACCTGCTTTTTTGGCCCCGTCATCTCAGACATCTCAACCGCCTCTTTCTTCACTTTTTTATTCAGGGTCGTGATCGCCCTGCTTTGCACGATGTATACCTTCTTCCCCTCGATTGCCCATTCCATGTCCTGGGGCGAATTGTAATGGCTCTCGATTGCAACCCCGTACTTTGCCAGGGAGAGTATTTCATCTTCCGTTATCTTCTGGACTTCCTGGAGCTCCTCTTCCACTTTCATTTCCCTATCGGCGCCTTCAACCCGCGTGATGAGCATCTCCTGCTTATTGATGGTCTTGCTTGCTATCTTCATGCTTCGCTTGTCAATGGCATAGTTGTCAGGCGTGATGGAGCCGCTCACAACCGCTTCGCCAAGCCCAAAGCCCGCCTCGATGACGAGCATATTCTGGTCCTGGGATATGGGGTCGACGGAAAACATGATGCCCGATTTGTCGCTTTGGACCATGCGCTGCACAACAACCGCAATCCCAACCTTCAAATTGTCAAAATGCTGCTCTCCCCGGTAATAAATCGCGCGCGCCTCGAAAAGCGACGCCCAGCAATCCTTCACGGACTTGACCACGTTCTCCTGCCCTTTAATGTTAAGGAATGTCGCTTGCTGGCCGGCAAAACTCGCTTCCGGCAAATCCTCGGCAGTTGCTGAAGAGCGCACAGCTACCCATAATTCCTGCTGGGAAGTTGGCATCTCGGCGCCGCAAAGCTGGTTGTAGGCGCGTATCACATCGGCGCGGATATCCGGGGGCATCTTGGCCCCGGAAATGACTTCCTTCAATGCGACGCTGATCTTTTGCAATTTTTCGGTATCCTGGACATCTAGGTTATTTGTCAGCTGCGCAATCGCCTGGTCTATCCCAGTTGCCTTGATGAACGCGAAGTAGCTTTCGGCATTGACCACGAAGCCCTCGGGGATGGGAAAGCCGTTGTTGAACATTTCGCCCAGGTTAGCGCCCTTGCCGCCCGCGACATTCAGGGATCCCCTGCCCAATTCATTGAACCAGTAGATATTTTTCATGCTCCCCACCACTAACGTTAATAGGCCAACGTCAAATGTAAAAAAGCGCTGAAGGTTTATAAATGGTTTCCTAATGCATTTGAAAAATTTATTCGAGGAAAACCAGAAAACTGAGTGTGAAAAAAAAATTATTTGATTGCAATAATTGATGTTAATTTTCGGTAGGCCCAGTTATTCCCCCGTTAATATACCGAATACATTTAGCGCCATTTATTTCCGGCTGCCCTTCCCTTCTTCCTCCTCTTTGCGCATCCGGTCAAACCGGAACCAAAGCGCGGAAAGGAAGAGGGTCAGGATCACAAGCGCAAGCTGCCAAGAGGAGTTCGCTTTTTGCGTCCTTGAAGTCGCTATTGTATTGAGCAGCTTTTGGCGTGCGTTGAATAGCAGGCTCAGCGCCTCCTGCTTCCTTCCCTGCTGCTCAAGCGCGGTTGCCTCATCAACCATCTGCCTTACCTCCGCTTCCTCGGGCTTGTATTTGATTTCAGGGAGGCGCTCTTCAATTTCCTGGCTGATTTCTGTGAATTCAGGCGTTATTGCCGGCCTTCTGGAAGGTGAAGGGGATGGCGATGGCAGCATTGTTGGTGCTGGTGGAGACCAGCCGGAGCTTCCACCCACATACGTTCCGCCTCCCCCTCCGGTTGGAGGAGGCGTGGGTATTTGGGGGGTCGGAGTTGGGATAGCAGGATTGGAAAGTGTCTCGAATTCATAGCCGGTGGTATTTGAGCAATTGAGGCCGTTGCAGCTCCGTACAAAATAATAATACACGACGCCTGGCTGGAGGTTTTCGAGGTATGCCTCATGAATGACATCGGTTTCGGGATCAAAATAAAGCGATCCGTAATTTTGGCCCATTCCGTAAAAAACTGCCGAATCAGAGGGGATGTCGGTTTGCCAGATAATTATGGCGGAATCGTTCGAGGTTTCAGTGGAGGAATTGTCAAAAGCTATGATTGGTGGTATGGGGGAAGGAACGGCAGTGGGAGTTGGGGATGCGGTTGCATTCGGCGCAGGTGTTGGGGACGCTATGCAAGTGCCGGCTGCGCATGCGGTGCACCCAACCCTGGTGAAGAAGGCGGATGTGCCGCCGCAATAATATTCCTTCAATTTATTCCCCTTCATGCAAGAGTCGGATTTGAAATATGGATTATAATTCTTCACGCCGGAAACGGTGCCGGCCATTTCTGGAACAATCCCGTTATCAGAATCTATGCAGCTGTTTTGCGGCTGCGGGGTTGGAGATGGCGAAATTGACGGGCTGGGGGAAGGCGATGGGGAAGGGCCGGGCGTGGAGGAAGCGGCTATTGAAGGGGAAGCAGAGGGGGATGGTGAAGGAGAAGGAACGGATACGAGGGTCACATTCACAAGGGTGGTCTGGCCTGCAAAAACATCAACGAATGCTAGATGG
>DATDZF010000088.1:0-4510 GCA_035288785.1 Candidatus Norongarragalinales archaeon | reverse complement strand
TTATTTCGAAACGCCCTTCCTTAAAATTTTCAGCAGGGGGCACGGCTCCAAGGAAGGCGGAGACATGTACGTCTCGACGCTGAACACGTGGCTTGACCGGATGAGGAACTGCGACAAGACGATCATATTCGATACCTGCCATTCCGAACTCATGGCCCTCGAGGTTACGTCCACCGGCGAGTGCAAGATTGCGATATCCGCTGCAAAGGCCGATGAGTCTTCGTGGGCAACCTCAAATGGCGGGTACTTCACGCAATCATTCATTCTTGCAATGCAAAATCCCTCTGTTGCAGATGATGACGGAAACGGCCAGGTAGACATCATTGAGGCATATAAATTCGCCAAAACCAGGGCTGGCGCGGTATCCGATGGGAAACAGTCCGCAACAGGTTACAAGAGCAAGAAATGCGACTGCTGCAACGTAACTGCATCACCCTCCCCTTACATCCAGCTCCCGAGCCCCTCGACATACGTGCACCTGCCCAGTCCATCCCCAGAAGCCTCTCCTGAACCATCAGCCGAGCCATCGCCGAAATACGAAATATCAATCGATTACAAATGGAGACTGACAACGCCCCAGATTGGATACGAGTACCCTTCGCCTTCGATCGGCATCCCCACAACAACAGAACGACCTAGTTATTTTCCAACAACTACGACAAGGCCTTCGGTATTCCCGACGACCACCTCAAGGCCTCCCTCACCCACTCCTTCGAATTTCCCGACAACTACTAGTAAGCCGCCTTCGCCTACTCCATCATATTTCCCGACAACTACAACAAGGCCCCCATCGCCCACCCCAACTCCCACCCCTTATGCGGAATCAACGCCCACAAGCACGCCTACCCCTTCCCCTACCCAGGACGCAAATGATTTTGACGGCGATGGGCATCCCAATGAATACGACAACTGCCCCAATTCATTCAATCCCGACCAGGGTGACATGGACGGGGATGGATTGGGGGATGTTTGCGATTCCACCCCCGTGAATTGCGCCTCCTATTGCGCAAGCGTTGGCTATCCGGAAGTTATAGGATCGGGAATTACCCAATTGACATGCACAACGCTTGGAAACGGGGGCGAGCCCACCGCTTGCTACACAACCTGCAACTACCTCAAGTATCAAAGCTGGACCTGGCCGGCAAATTCCTACAGCTGCTGCTGCAGGCTCGTGCAGATGCATGAATGCAGCGATTGCCCGGGGGAAAATCCAACGTGCCTCCAGACGTGCCCGGCAACGCCAGAGTAGGGTGAAGAACGAGACGATTAAGTTACCAACAACTATACGTCTACCCCAAACATGCCGATCACCGCACCCCATTCAAAACCAATAAATACCCCAAATCCCATATTTGGGTTGGGCGGTGGGTGAACGGCTAACACGCCAGCAATGGTAGTGAGGAAGTTCTCCCCATCGGGATAATGGATGTCTTGCACAAGCTGCGATACGCTTGCCTTAGGCAAAGGGACGGAACAGAAACGATATTGGGAATGGGAATTTGTGATGAGGAATACGAACTTTCCTATTCCCAAGTGAAACGGCCGTTCCTGCATGCCCGCGAAAGCGGGCACGATGCAAGGGCTTAGACCCGCTTAGACCAATGCCGTATAAAACAGAAGGGAGACTACGGCCCGCCGCCCATTTTCTTTATTAATTATCCATTCTCCAATGCATCCAGGTGGGATTATGGCTGAAGAGCTTATTGCAAAGGCAAGACGCGATTTGCTTGAGGAAATAAGGTTTGCTGAGAGCAATGCCAAGGGATCCCGGGAAAATCTTGCCAGGATCCAGAGGGGAGCTAAAGCCGAATTGGGCATGATTCACATCCCCCGCATTGTAGGCCTTCCTGCATCGGAAATAAAGCTCCAGAAGACGGAAATACCCCAATCCGTCCATTATCCTACACTTCCAAGGGATCTTGTTTTGAAGGCCAGATCCTTAGTCCAGGCGGCTGAAACTTTTGAGGCAGGAAATCAGCCCCCATCCGGAAGGCTAAAGGCGCTGCTCAACCGAAAATTGGCGATCGAGACAAGATATGCGGAGTTGCTAAGAAAGCATGTTAAAAAGCTTGGCGAGTAGGGGGGATTTTTAACCGCTTTCGCCTTAATCGAAGCATGCAGATCGCCTGGCTTTCCGATACCTTCGAGCAGAACAACGGCGTTGCGACCTATTTGCAAGAGACCCTGCCGATGCTTTCGAAGAAGGCGGACGTAACACTGTTCACCGGAAGGGTCAGCAAAAAATACGACTTCAAGACAGTCAGCCTTGGCTCGCTAAAGGATCCATTCCTCCCCACCTACGATGTGATCATCCCGCCCGTAAAGCCCATAAAGTGCGATATTGTGCATGCGCACTCGCAATATTCACTTGGCGTCTTTGCAAGCAAGTTCAAGGTTCCCAAGGTGATCACCGCGCATTTCATTCCTTTGCATACGCTGGAATCAATGTTCGGCTCCTCACCCCCAAAAGTGCTGGAGGACGGCATTTGGAAATACGAAATCTGGCTCCTGAACCAATTTGATCGGGTCGTAACACAGACGGAGGCGGGCAAGGAAATGTTCGTCAAGAGGGGGCTCAAAAGGAAAGTGGAAGTGATTGCAAATGGCATCAATTTGGAGAATTACAAAGGTGCAAACGGTGAAAGGTTCAGGAAAAAATACAGCCTTTCCAAGCCATTTGCACTGTTCATCGGCAGGCTCGATGCGAGCAAGCAGCCGCAGTGGATCATCGAGATAGCAAGGCAGCTGAAGGATATGCAGTTCATTATTTCAGGAAATGGGACGATGGAGGCGCAGCTGAAATCCATGGCCCCGAAGAATGTGATATTTTATCCTAGATTCACTCGGCAGGACCTGCTCGATGCGTATGCGGCATGCTCTACATTGATGATGCCCTCCCTTACGGAAACGGAGGGGCTGGTTGCGCAGGAGGCAATGGCGTGCGGCGCTCCCGTCCTGATCTCGGACCTTGATATTTTAAGGGAGGTAGTTGGGAAGGGTGGGTTTGCCTGCAAGAATTCCTCGGAAATGGGGGAAAAACTAAGCGAAATATCCAACAACCCCAAGATGCAGCGGGAGATGAGCGAGAGGGCAATGGAGGAGATCAAGAAGAGGGACATAAATTTGTCGATAGAAAAGCTGGTAAAATTATACGAAAGCTTGATTTAGGGAGAATTGATTGGAAGGCACGAATATAATGTGATATTACAATGAAAGGGAAAATCCACAGGAAGCTGGTTAATGAAGGAGGCCGGATGGTGGAAAAGCGCATTGTTGCTATCTGCGATGCGGACCTTCTGGGGAAGGTGTTCGAGGAAGGGGAAAGGGTGCTTGACCTGCAGAAATACAGGAGCTTCTATGAGGGGGAGATGGTCACGGAGAAGGGTGTTGCGGAATTGCTTGAAGGCGCCATGAGCTACAATCTTGTGGGAAAGAAGTCAATTGCCGCTGCTGGAAAGGTTATAAGGATAGACCCGAAAAGCGTGATGAAAATCGGGGGGATTCCGCACTTGCAGGTTTACTTTGTTTGAAATCGGCAGATAAAAGTATGGGCCGGGGGGCCTGACTGACCATACGGGCAATTATCCCAATTCCGCCATATGCCTTCATTCCCAATCCACAATTTCAAATTCGATCCGCTCGCCTTTGTTGTCGAATGCGTACGTGGACTGCGGAGTGAAGGGGAGGGAGGCAATGAAATGGCGGCCGTAATGCCTGGAGAATAGGTCTTTGTCCGCCCTCGAGGGCCGCGCAATCCCATAGGAGGGATGGGAGTGAAAAGTTGCCACCACGGTTGGATCGGTGGGCATGTAAAAAACCGGGAAGGTCGCGGAATGCTCATCGGATATGCTGAGGGGAGCTAGGAGAAGCTCGAATATGATGCCATCCTTTTCCCGAAATAGCCCCAGAAACTCGTGGGGATAGGTATTTTTAGAACCCATGAGGGCGCTTTCCAAGGCATTTCTTGTTATTCGAAGCATATCACTCACTTGCGGATAATGTGCTAAACGCTTAATTTTAATATAAGATGCGCTTTCCCTTAAGTATGGTGCAAATTTCGCAAAAGGAGCTGTTTAAGGAGTTGAAAGCATTGAAGGGGAAAACGGCGATCTCATTCCATTCCATGGGCGATGTGGACGCCCTTGCGAGCGCATTTGCGCTGCAATCCGCAATCCCGCATTCGGAAGTGCGCCGCATAGATACGGTAAATTCCCAGGCGAGGAAGGTTTGGGGAAGGCTTAATTTGAAGCTCGAGCCCTTCACGGCTGGGGCGCTGGACCATTTCGATAACCTGATATTTGTGGATGTGAGCACACCCTCATTGCTTGGGAACCTTAGGAAGGAGCTCGAAGGGTACAGGGGAAACCTTTTTGCAATCGACCACCACACCCACAATTCGCCATTCAATGCGAAACTCTACATTGATGCGGAAAAAACCAGCTGTTCGGAGGTAATATTCGGAATCCTAAAGGCAATGAAGAAAAAGCCGGGCAGGGAGGCAGCCACCCTG
>DATDZF010000087.1:0-24164 GCA_035288785.1 Candidatus Norongarragalinales archaeon | reverse complement strand
TAGCCGCGGATTGGATTGCGGTAAGCCTTTTCCACACGGCGGTTCTTTCGGATGTACTTAGGATTCTGGCCATCGGGGTGCCGTTCTATGCGATGCAAGGTGTGTTGTTCGGCACATTTCGCGCATTCGGGAAGATCCAATACGAGATATTGACCAAACAGTT
The DNA here is from genome assembly GCA_035288785.1 of Candidatus Norongarragalinales archaeon. GTDB lineage: Archaea > Micrarchaeota > Micrarchaeia > Norongarragalinales > SBBD01 > JACRGC01. The sequence continues at coordinate 24,001 of DATDZF010000087.1, read as the reverse complement.
CGTCGAGACAGGGCTCAAGCTGGGCTTTGCGCTCGCTTTCATATATGCAGGCTGGTCCCTTGCAGGGATCACGATTGGATATGTGCTTGCGATAATCATAGCGTTCATTGTCGCCCTCCTCTTCCTTGAGACGAAAATCCGCAGGTTTTTCACATCCGGTGAAAGGTACCGCGGAATCGAAGGGGAAATCCTGCCGTTTTCCATACCCCTTATGTTCTCTGGCCTCATAAACTTCTTCCTTGCATGGACAGATGTGTTCTTCCTTGGCTATTTCTGGGGTGCATCCGAGGCCGGCATCTACAGCACGGCGCTCCCGACAGCAGCGCTGCTCATTATGGCGCCAATGAGCCTCAACCTCCTTTTCCTTCCGATCGTCTCAAGCCTTTTAACCCTAAATAAAACCGACGAATTTCGGAAAATATATTCGGTACTAACGAAATGGGCATTCGGAGTCAATTTGGCGCTGTTCATGCTCTTTGCGTTCTTCGGAAGGCAGGTCCTGCGCGTGCTTTTCGGGCAAGCATATGAGGATGGCGAGCTTCCCCTTCAGATACTCTCGTTCGGATATCTCGCGTATTCCCTTTTTTTCAATTCATCGGATGTTCTTTCCGCGCTTGGAAAGACTGGGCAGATACTTACCAACATAACGCTTGCTGCGGCGTTAAATATTTCCCTCAATTATCTGCTTGTTCCCGTTTATGGGATTTCCGGCGCCGCCATTGCAACGTCATTGTCCCTTGTGCTCTATGGGGGGCTTAACGCATATGGCGTTTTTCGCTTAACGGGTGCGCTGCCTGTCTCGCGCGCATTTATTTGGATGATAGTTTCCGGTGGCGCATCCATGTTCGTTTCGTTTGCTGCATTCAGGGCGCTATCGATCCCCTCATCGGATACTAGCCTGCTTGTATTCGGCATGCTCTACGGGCTTTTATATGCTGTCTGCCTCGTTCTCTTTCGGATTCCCGATCGGACTGATTTCGAGGTGCTTATTTCAATCGAGAGGAAGGCCGGCCTTAACTTCGCCTTCATAAAAAGGCCCCTCAAAAAATACTACGGTTTGTAAGGCTAGGGGGAATCGATAACAAATGGGCGGGATGGGTGCCAATATACCTGCCTATGGCAATTAGCTCCCTCCATAGGAATAGGCCATTCAAGGAATGATCATTTCTTCTTTTTTGCCAGGATGGAAAAGCCCATATTCAGGGGCTCCAAAAAGCCAAGGGCGGGCATATAGTAGAACAGCAGCCCGCACGGGAATATTCTTTCGATGACAAAACCCTTGTCCTCGAGCTCATCTGCCAGCTCCCTCGGCTGGTAGAGGTGCACATGGTCGTCGTCCCATCCGTTGTAGCCGCCCTTGTACAGCTTGTCAAATTCGGAGATGAGGCAAACGCGCTTTGGTGTTATGAATGCCGCATATCCTCCGGGCTTTAGGACGCGCAATATTTCGGTTTCGAACTGGCCACGGTTATGCAGGTGCTCGATGATGTTGGATGCAAAAACAAGATCAAAATAATCCTCCTTGAAAGGGAAGGGCTTCTTGCTGTCAAGGTCAAATTTGACCATCACGTCCGCATCGTTCAGTTTACCAAACCTGCCCGGGTTTTCGTCCATCGCGTAAATCTTCCTGAATTTTTCCCGGAAAAGCGGGTTGTACTGGCCCCAGCCCGCGCCCACATCCAGGGCGCGTTTGCCGCTAGGAACGCCTGAAAGCTGCGCCCTGACGTGGTCTATTCCCAGCTTGACGTAATCATTCGTGAAGTATGCCATATCTTATCCGACCAAATTCTCAACCTCGAGCCTTTAAGATTCTCGGGTTTATAATTGCATGTCAGGCCCCCCTAAGGATCGAAAATCATTGCAAAAAAATACTGATTAATTGGACCTTGTTGCCGGATTCTTGGAAAATCAAGCTATCTCGTAACTTACCGTCCGGTTAGGGTTTGAAGGGCATTGTTCGCCAGCAACAAAATAATGACGTAAGTGAACTTTGCGAGAAGCGCTAGTTCGAATAGGAACAAATTGGCAAAAGCAAAATGATCGGGGCGCCGTGCTTCCAGTTCCTTAACATTTGGCGTTCAAAATTACCCCCAACCGTGCGATCGTGGTGCCTTTCATCGATTGAGCGCATCGCAGACCCGTTATTTGGAGACGGACTACATAATGCTTTAAGAAAGCATACTAATATAAAGAATCCATCCTCCGAGGAGATTCGATGTTCAAGCGCGTATTAGTCACTGGCTCAGGCGGCTTTATCGGATCCCACCTTACGCTTGCGCTTAGGCAATCCGGCGTCGAAGTCAGGGGGTTTTCCATGACCGGGGAAAAGAAATCCATCCGGGGCGACCTGAGGAATTACGATTCCGTGATGGCTGCCTGCGATGGCATGGATGCGGTATTCCATTTAGGCGGCGTTTCGAATGCGGTTGATGCCAACCGGGACGTGCTTGCGGATTTCGAGGCAAACGTGAAGGGCACCTTCAATGTATTAAGGGCGGCAGAGGTGTGCGGCGTTCCAAGGGTGGTTTTCTCATCCTCGGCATATGTTTACGGGTCGCCTGCCGTGCTCCCAATCAAAGAGACCTCGCCGCTGGTGCCAACAAGTTTCTATGGCCAGAGCAAGCTAGCCTCGGAGGAGTATTGCAGGTTCTATTCCAGGAGGGGAGTTGGGGCCGTCATTGCGAGGATATTCAATGCATTTGGAAAGGGCCAGGTTAACCGGGTGATTCCCGACCTGATCAATGAAATCAAGAAATCAGAAAGAATCATCCCAATTAAGGGCAATGCTGCAGATTCAAGGGATTTCATCATTGTCCGGAAGGTAGTAGAGGCGCTGATCCTATTGGCTCAAAAGGGCTCTCCGGGAGAGGCCTACAATATAGCATCCGGAAAGGAAACAACAATGCTTGAGGTTGGGGAAATGATACTCGGGGCTTTCGAGAAAAACGATAGAAGCTTTAAAAGGGAATTCCGTTATAATTTAGACAAGTGGGATGCCCAGCGGAATTTGGCGGATATCGCAAAGCTCAAACGGCTGGGCTTCGTACCCGAACCTATCTGTGTGGGTCAATTGGCCAACCTCATCTGAGGTGTTTACATGAAAAAAGCGTTCATTACCGGGATCACGGGCCAGGATGGCTCCTACCTTGCGGAAATGCTGCTGAGAAAAAAATATGAGGTTTTCGGACTGGTGCGCAGGCAAAGCTCGCCGAATTATTGGAGAATCGAGGGAATCCGGGATAGGATCTCGTTTGTTGAGGGCGATCTTGCCGACCAGCAATCGCTTAATTCCGCAGTAAAAGAAATCCAGCCAGATGAGGTTTATAATTTTGCTGCCCAGTCATTCGTGCGCACCTCTTTCCGCGAGCCAATCCACACTGCGGATATAACCGCCCTTGGCGCGCTGCGGATGCTGGAGGCTATCCGGTACTTCTCCCCCCACTCGAGATTCTATCAGGCCTCGAGTAGCGAAATGTTTGGCAAGGTGTTGGAAACGCCGCAATCGGAGAAAACGCCTTTCTACCCGCGCTCCCCTTACGGGGTTTCGAAGGTATTTGCGCATTATGCCACCGTAAACTATCGCGAAAGCTATGGCCTCTATGCCTGCAGCGGGATTTCCTTCAACCATGAATCGCCGAGGAGAGGGATAGAATTCGTCACCAGGAAGATTTCAGATGGCGTGGCGAAAATACACCTAAAAAAGTCGTCCTTAATCACGCTGGGTAATATGGAGGCCATGAGGGATTGGGGGTTTGCAGGCGATTATGTGGAGGCGATGTGGCTGATGCTTCAGCAAAAAATGCCGGGGGATTACGTAATTGCCTCCGGAGAGTCAAAAAGCGTTAGGGATTTCCTGGTAGAGGCGTTCAAAGTCGTCGGAATTGAAAAGTGGGAGAAACATATCGGGGTCGACCCAAAATTCCTGCGTCCTGCGGAAGTAGACTTCCTAAGAGGGGACCATTCAAGAATAAAGCAGGAGCTAGGGTGGGCGCCAAAGACATCGTTCAAGGAGCTCGTGAGGATGATGGTCGAAGCTGATATTGAACGAATCAAGTCGGGGACCTCCAATGTCTGAACTCAATATTGGCGTTGGCTCCGCGGACATTTCGGAAAACGCATTGAAGTACATAACCGACGTACTGAGGACCGGTAGACTTTCATACGGCCCGTACCTGAAGCGATTTGAGAGGGAGTTTGCAAAACTGCACGGATGCGAATTCGGTCTGACTGCTAGCTCGGGCACGGATGCTTTAAGGACGGCAATTGCGGCCCTGAAGGAAATTCACGGGTGGGCGGATGGGGATGAAATCATAGTGCCTGCCATCACGTTCATAGCCACCTCCAATGTCGTATTGCAAAACAACCTCAAGCCGGTATTCGTGGATGTCGATCCGCTTACCTATAACATCGACCCCAAGAAAATAGAGGAAAGGATAACCCAGAGGACGAGGGCAATAATCCCCGTCCACCTTTTCGGCCTTCCTTGCGACATGGACCCGATAATGGATTTAGCAAGGAAGCATGACTTGAGGGTTGTGGAAGACTCATGCGAAACCATGTTTGTAAAATACAAGGGCAAGTCTGTAGGCGCATTCGGGGATTATAGCTGCTTTTCGACCTATGTGGCGCACCTCCTGGTAACCGGTGTTGGGGGAGTGATACTTTGCAATGACCGCGATCTTGCTATAACCGCAAGGAGCCTATTGAATCACGGCCGCGATTCCATTTATTTTTCGATGGACGATGATGACAATTTGGATCGCAAATCCCTCTCAACTGTGATGGAACGGCGCTTTAGCTTCGTCAGAATGGGATACAGTTCGAGGCTCACGGAACTGGAGGGCGCATTAGGCTTAAGCCAGCTCGAAACAAAGGATGCGATGCTGGGCAAGCGGAAGTCCAACGGCGAATACCTTATTTCGCACCTTTCAAAATATTCCGATAGGATCCAGCTTCCGACCATCCCCCCCGACAGGGGGCACGCGTTCATGCTGTTTCCGATAGTGGTCAAGGACGAAAAGATCCATCGGAACGAGTTGACATTGTTCCTCGAAGAGCGCGGCATCGAGACGCGGTTCCTGATGCCGCTGCTCAACCAGCCCGTCTACATCAAGTTGTTTGGGAATTTGGAGGACGGCTATCCGGTTGCAAAGTGGATAAATAAAAACGGCTTCTATCTGGGCTGCCATCAACACCTTGGCGAAAAAGAGCTGGATTTCATAGTGGCCTCCTTCGATGAATTTTTCAGTAAGAACTGATTGTTTGCGCCTTTTATTGGATGGGCCCTTGTATGATAAGAAGAAGGGAAGGAATGGGTCAGGCTATTTTTTCCATGTACTCCCTTAGGTCTGCCCCTATCTTCCTGTTTTCCGATGCGAATCTGATGAACGCTTTCGCATAATCAAGCTGGTTTCCAATATCAAAACGCTCGCCCTTGAAGGTACTCGCATAGCAATCACGCTCCCGGCAAAGCAAATTCAAGGCATCCGTAAGTTGTATTTCGCCACCCGCATCCTCCCGGGTTTTCCTAATTGAATCGAAAATATCGGCAGTAAGCACATACCTTCCGATTATGCCCAGGTTCGAGGGAGCTTTCTCCGGCGAGGGCTTCTCGACGAGGCTTTCGATTTTATACATGCCCCTGTCCACTTTGGTGCCATCCACTATCCCGTACTTGCTAACATCGCCCTTTTCAACCTCCTCCACTGCAATGACCGGGGATTTCAGGCGCCCATACTTTTCAATCAGCTGTTTGGTGCAGGGCACCTTGCTCCTGACAATTGTGTCCCCCAGCAGCAACGCGAACGGCTCGCCATTGACATGGTCAGCCGCGCATAATACGGCGTCGCCCAACCCCCTCTGGACCTTTTGGCGGACATAATGGATATTCGCGAGCTCGGATATGCGCTGGACCCTTTCCAGCAATTCGGACTCCCCCCTTTTTTTCAGGTATTCCTCAAGCTCCACAGACCTGTCGAAGTGGTCCTCTATTGCCCTTTTCCCCCTGCCCGTGATGATCAGGATATCCCGTATGCCCGAGGAGACGGCCTCTTCGACAACGAACTGGATTGTTGGCTTGTCCAGTAAGGGGAGCATTTCCTTGGGTTGGGCTTTTGTTGCGGGCAAAAATCGCGTGCCGAAGCCTGCTGCGGGAATGACTGCGTGGCTTATCATATTCTTCCCCAAATGAATTAATATTTTTCGGAACGGCCTTATAACGTTTTCCATGCAATTGAAATGCCCGCCAGGCTGCCGGAGAGAAACCAAATCGCGCCACTTCGTTGGATGCTCGTTCCAGGTCCTCCGTGCCGCCTGCTCTTGCCGCAGGCAGAAAATGGCCCCAAGGGCGCGGCCCTGGTGCCAGGACCAACAATACGCCCACGCTCGATTTTGGTCGAACCGGAACGGGAGAGATTTCGGTTTTTAGGGAAAATATCGGCAGTGCATGCTGATGCTTGGTTGCTTGAGGCCGCCTCAAACCCCCTTGAACGTGATTTTCGAGTGCATGAAATAATTGAATAGGAAAGTGACGCCTATTGCAAGAAGCATCGAAAGGAGGTAGGGCAGAAGGAGGTACTCGGTAAACGCATAGAGCAACAGCGAATTGGCAAAATTTGTAAAAATATATATCCCCTCGAAGGCAGCAAAGCGCGCGAGCAGGGGCCGCCCCTTGCGCCTATCCCTCCAGGTCCAGTTGTCGTGCCACATGAACGCCCAGATGATTGATATCTGCCCGCTCAAAAGCCCGGATAGCACGTAATATATGCCAAAAAACTCCTTGAAAATGTACAGCAGCGCGAGGGTAAGGATTGTGGAACTGATCCCAACGGAAACGAACTTGGGGAAGGTGGCGCTGTGCTTGCCTACCGCCTGCAATAATTTTCTTTTTATGGGCATTTCCCGGCCAATGCCATTTAGGCCTGCTGTTTTTGGCACCTGCGCCGAATATTTTTTTTTGCCCATCTGATCGATCCATCCAACAAAATAGCCGCCTGCGTCGCCCATCCGAATTTTTTTTATTAATCAGCGTGCAAGAGGAAATAGGTTATTAACCTAACCTAATAAAATAATACGCTTACAAGGGGATAGGGGACCATGGTCAAACGCATCGATTGCTGCAGGGCCTGCGGATCAAAAAACTTGCTGCCAATCCTGTCCCTTGGCCCCCATTACGTTTCTAATTTCGTGGATTCGGGAATTCTTGGGGAAAAAATACCACTTGACTTGGTGCTATGCGATCCAAAGCAGGGCGGCTGCAGCCTTCTGCAACTCACCTGCACGGCACCTGCGGAACTGATGTACCACCAGTACTGGTACCGCTCGGGGATGAATAAGACCATGACGGCTGCATTGGCGGACATTGCCGCGAAAGCGCAGCGGCTAGTTTCCATTGGCGATGGGGACATTGCCCTTGACATCGGCTGCAATGACGGCACTTTGCTTCGGGCGTATACTGACAAAAGGCTTTTCCTGGCAGGGTTCGAGCCGGCATCCAACCTGTTGCAATATTCGGAGAAGGGAACTGGCCGGATCATCAACGATTTCTTCAATGGCCCCTCCTACAGGGCCGCATTTGGGGAACGGAAGGCAAAAATTGTCACGAGCATAGCCATGTTCTACGACCTCGAGGACCCCAACCAGTTCGTGATCGATGTGCGCGAATGCCTCGACAAGGACGGCGTTTGGGTAATACAGATGAGCTACCTGCCGCTGATGCTTGAGCAGAATGCATTTGACAACATTTGCCATGAGCATCTGGAATACTATTCACTCAAATCGCTCGAATATGTGCTGAACCGGAATGGCATGGCCGTGTTCGACGTGGAGCTCAACGACGTGAATGGCGGGAGCATCCGGACATACATCCTGAATAGTGGCGGGAGGCCAACCATCCCGGAGGGGGCGGCACAACGCATTGAGAAAATGCGCGCAAAGGAAAGGGATCTTAGGCTTGACGAAAAAGGCCCCTACGAGGCGTTTGCCAGAAGGGTGGAAGCGATTAAATCGAAGGTATTCGATTTCATCGGGAATGAGGTTGCAAATGGGAAAAAGGTCTTTGTTTACGGTGCTAGCACAAAGGGCAATACACTTTTGCAGTATTTTGCCTTGGATAGCAAATTGATTGCAGCTGCAGCCGAGAGGAATCCTGAGAAGTGGGGCAAGAAAACTGTTGGCAGCCTGATACCCATTATTTCAGAGGAGGAGGCACGGGCCAAAAAACCCGATTATTTCCTCATCCTTCCCTGGCATTTCCTAACTGAATTCACCCAACGGGAAGGGCCATTCCTGAAGGCAGGGGGCAAATTTATCGTTCCACTGCCCGAGTTCAAGATCATATCCAAGTGATTGACGGGCTATCGTTGGCCCAATGGAAGGGGTTTTGTCCGAAGGCATGCAAAGGCCTGCGCATTCTAGGGATGTCGATGGAAATAGATCTCATTGCAGGGGAATTGTTCGAATCCCACAAGAAGAACTTTGGGATTTTGCGCTACATGCGGGAAATTCACACCCGGCTTTCCCACTACGGCGTATCCGTCACAGAAATCGGCTTTTCAAAGCGCAGCTCTTCGGCTTTGAACCAAATGTATTTGTTTTTCTGCTACCCTTTCCTGATTGCAAAAAAAAGCCGCAGCCGGGTAGTGCATATTGCTTCCCAAACGCTTGGATATTTGCTTCTCATCCCCCTGCTTTTTTCGGGCAGGAAGAAACTGGTGACAGTCTATGACATCTACCCCTATATTGCGCCAGGGAATTTCCCGCCATACCGGCGTTTCATTACCTGGCTTAACATGCTGGGAGTGAGGCGGGCGGACAAAATAATCGCAATTTCAAAATTTACTAAAAACGAGCTGATCGCACATTTGGGCATTCCCCCCTCTAAAATTGAGGTGGTATACCCGGGCGTGGACCCTGGCCATTTTAAGGCGAGCGCGGATGGCTGGCGTATCCGGGAAAAATATGGCCTTGGAAAAAGGCCCCTGGTTTTGTATGTGGGGTCGGAAGAGCCCAGGCAGAATCTTGACACCCTCTTTAGGGCGCTTACCCTCGTGAAAGAGAAAAGGAAATTCCTTTTTGTAAAGGTCGGCATGCCGGGCTGGCCATCTGGCCGGGAAAATATGCTTTTGCAACTCCGAAAATATGGCTTGCTTCCGGATACGGCGGTTTTGGACTACGTGCCAGACGAGGACATGCCCTTGCTCTACCGAACGGCCGATATTTTGGTTTATCCGTGTGAATATGCGGGTTTTGGCCTGCCCCCGCTCGAGGCAATGGCCTGCGGCTGCCCCGTCCTTACCACGGATGCTGCCTCCCTTCCTGAAGCAGTGGGCGATGCCGCAATCAAAGTTCCGCCGAGCGATCCAAGCAAGTTTGCATCCTCGATCCTTACGCTCCTTGGGAATTCGAAGCTTAGGGATGCGCTTAGGAGAAAGGGGCTTAAGCAAGCCAAAAAATTCAATTGGAAGGAATCGGCAAGGCAGGTTGCAGGCATCATCCGCTCGATGTGATTAGGCTAATTTCCTAAAAAAGCGCCGAATATGCAATATTGCTGATGTTCCAATATAACCGGCACGGAGGGGCTAATGTAATGGCTAAATATATAAATGCCCCAACTCCTAACTGATTCAAGGGGGTTTATGTGGAAATTGATGAGATAAAAAAGCAACTAAACGAAGGGGCAGAAATAAGGCGCAAGAGCGCCTCACAATGCGCAGCCGACATCGAAAAGGCATTCAAACTCCTATTGGCCGCATACGCTGCCGGAAATAAACTCCTGATTTGCGGCAATGGTGGATCTGCTGCCGATTCCCAGCATATTGCTGCCGAGCTGGTTGGGCGTTTCAAAAAGGAACGCCGGGCGCTTCCTGCCATTGCCCTTTCAACCGATACCTCCATTCTTACCTCGCTTTCAAACGATTATGCGTACGAAATTGTTTTCAAGAGGCAAGTTGAGGCGCATGGAGCTGCGGGCGATGTCCTGCTTGCCCTTAGCACTTCTGGCAATTCCGGGAACGTGCTCGCTGCGGCAAAAGAAGCAAGGAAGAGGGGGATGAAAGTAGTTGCCCTAACCGGCCAGGATGGCGGCAAGTTACGGCGCCTTGCCGATGTATGCATTCGCGTGCCGTCCCAGGAAACCGACAAGATCCAGGAGGTCCATATCGCAATAGGGCACATAATCTGCGACCTTATTGAAAAAAGCCTATTTTAGTTGAGCTGGTCTGCATGGTCAAAGGGGTATTCATTGATAGAGATGGTACTATCAACAAGGAAGTCGAGTACTTGAACGACCATGAGAGGTTTGAGTTCATCGAGGGCTCCCTTCCCGCCCTGAAAATGCTCCAATCCCACGGCTTCAAGCTCATCCTTGTCACCAACCAGTCGGGGATAGCAAAGGGGAAGATATCCTGGCCGCAGCTTGAGGCAATCCACCTGAAAATGCTTTCCATGATGAAGGCGAATGGAATCGATATTACGAGCAAGGAAATCTTCCTTTGCCCGCACCATGCGGATGAGCTGTGCAGCTGCAGGAAGCCGAATGTGAAAAACTTCAAGGAGGCGCAGGCGCAATTTGCCCTTGATCCAAAAGAGTGCTACGTGATCGGTGACAAGTCATCGGACATGGAAGCGGCCAGGCGCGGCGGATATAGGTCGGTCCTCGTAAAGACCGGCTATGGCGGCAAGGATGGGAAATATGGTGCAAAGCCGGACCTTGTGGCAAGGGATCTGCTGGAGGCTGCGAAAATGATTATTAAGGAGGCGCCTTAATCATTGCATTGGCTTCTTGAACGCATCTTTGAGCGCCAAAATCCTTCGAAAGCGGGACATCTTTGGGGTAGACGCAAAATGAAAAATGGAAAATTCATCCCATTTGCCAGGCTTGATGCGCTTTGCAGGAAACTTCGGTCAGAGGGAAAAACCATCGTTACCACGAATGGCGTTTTCGATCTGCTGCATGTGGGGCATGTGCGGTACCTGAAATCGGCAAAGGCGCTGGGGGATATCCTTATTGTTGGCGTAAATTCTGACAGGAGCGCGCGCGCCCTTAAGGGCGGGAATAGGCCAATAGTCCCGGAAATGGAAAGGGCGGAGGTGCTTTGCGGCCTTGAGGACGTCGATTACGTCTGCATATTCGGCGGCAACCTTCCATCCGAGCTCATTGCAAAGGCAAGGCCTGCTTTCCATGTGAAGGGTGGCGATTATTCCCCAAGTTCCCTGCCAGAAACCCCCCTGGTTAGGAAATATGGCGGGCAGGTCCGGATCGTGCCGTTCAACAAGGGGCATTCGACAACATCGTTGATCCGAAAAATTTCAAAAACATCACCAAAGTGATCGGATGGAGGACCTTTCCAAGCTATTGAAATCATTCAAGGGAAAGCGCGTGCTTATTGTCGGGGATTTGATGCTCGACGAATACTATTCCGGGGAAATTTCGCGCGTATCGCCCGAAGCGCCTGTGCCCATCGTTAATGCTTCATCGCATTATTTCTGCCTGGGAGGGGCGGCTAACGTTGCAAATAATGTTGTTGCCCTTGGAGGAGAGGCGGATGTTGTGGGGCTAGTTGGCCGTGACGAGGCCGGGCGGAGGATGCGCAAGCTCGCGGCATCAGCCGGTATTGGCATGGCAAATTCCGTCGAGGACGCCTCCCGCCCGACAACAAAAAAAATGCGCATCCTTGGCCATGGCCGGCATATGATTCGGGTCGATGAGGAGGTTGCAATCCCATGCAGCAAAGCCATCGGGGCGAAAATCCTGAAATCATTCTTCAGGGAATTGCCAAATGCGGATGCAGTTGTAGTATCCGATTACAACAAGGGCGCGATAACAAAGGGAATTGCAAATGCAGTTGTTGGGGGGGCAAAGAAGCGCGGCATACCCAGTGTTGTGGATTCAAAAAATTACCTCAATTACGGGATTAGCAAGGCGAGCATCCTAAAGCCGAACCTCCTGGAGCTCTCGAAGGAAACGGGGATTGGGATATCGTCCACTGCTGATGCAAAAAAAGCCGGGAGGGATCTGTTCTTGCGGCTAAGGCCGCTTGGGCTTATAGTGACAATGGGCGAGAAGGGGATGCTGCTTGTGGAAAATAATGATTCGTTGCTGATTCCGGGAATCCGTGCAAAAGCTGTGGATGTAAGCGGGGCCGGGGATAGCGTTGCTGCAGCATTGGCGCTTTGCCTTGCGTGCAAAGCGGGCCTTAGGGATTCGGCGAGCGTTGCGAACTTAGCCGCAGCCGTGGTAGTGGAAAAAGTGGGCACCGCGGCGCCGACCATAAGCGAGATTATGGCGCTTAAGATGAGATCGGGGTAGAATTCAATGAGGATACTGGACCTGGGATGCGGAAATAGCAAATTCGAGGGCCGGAAAGGCGATATTGTGGTGGGGCTTGACCGTGTCAAAACCCCCGCTACCGACGTAGTGTTCAATATTGCCAGCGGCAAAAAGTTCCCGTTCAAATCCGGGCAGTTCGATGTGGTCTACTCCAACCATGTGTTTGAGCATCTCGACGATGTGCTTTTCGTGATGGATGAAATCCACCGCATCCTCAAGGGCAAAGGTAGGCTCATCATCAACACCCCCCACTTTTCAAGCTCGGATTTCTATGCGGACCCGACCCACAAGCACCCTTTTTCCTCCCAGTCCTTCGATTATTTCGACCCATCGAAGCATTTGGGGAAATCCTTCGGCTTCTATTCGAATGCGAAGTTCAGGATAATAAAGAAGCGAATTCTCTTCGTGTGGCCGCCATACGAACTCATCTTCGGCTGGTTTGCAAACAGGTTTCCGGGCTTCTACGAGGCGAAAATGGCGTTCATTTTCCCGGCGGCAAGCCTCCATTTCGAGCTTGAATGCATAAAGAAGTAGTGAGGGTAAGGCCGCTTTCCAGGTACGGCTAGGATCCTAATGCCCATTTGCCCGAAAAATGAATATTACATTTTACCATTCGAAAGGCTCGCAAGATTTTTAGGGCTAAATAATACTTCCCCGAAAAATTTACATTTTGCCATTTGTAGGGCTCGAAAATCTGGAGCTAAATAATTATTCCCCCCAAAGGGCGCTCCATTTAGCGTGCAAGCATCGCCATCAGGAAGCCCTGAAGGAAATAAAGCGATCTGATCATCCTAAATGGCATAATCAGGATTGCGTTGCGAAATTTTGCGCCCATTCTGGTGGACCTGTAAAGCTGGATGGCGGCGTCCGCGACGCTTGCCAGGAAAACCCCGCCAGCAAGGAAGAGCAGCAAATTAAGCGGGAATGCGAGATAGGCCAGGTAAAGCGGGAGCCAAAGCGCGCGGGCGGCTACCAGGGCGAGCCTTGGAAAGTGCCTTCCGGGGTCGGACATGAATAACGCGTAAAAACCACTGCCCCAAAACCGCGACTGCGCTGCAATTTCGCCAAGTGAGTCGGGGTCCCGGTGGAAGATGACCGCCCTAGGCAGGTTAATTGGATTTGCCCCCTCGCCTTTCATCTTTTCCAGCAGGCGCAAATCCTCGCCATACCTGTATTTGGCCTCATAACCTCCCATTTCGAGGAAGAATTTTTTCCTGAAGATATTTGGGAATTGCGTTCCATGTCCGGATTCGATTAGGTAATTTGATGCGAGCGTTTCGCATTCCCTTAATGCGGCCCATATGCTTTTTGAGGGAAATGGTCGTACATTGGAACTGGCTGCTAACGCGGGCTTTGGCATCCTCGAGATTTCCGCCAGGTACCCCTTCGTTGGTACCGCATCAGCATCGAAAAAAACAAGAATTCCCCCCCTCGAGAGCTTTGCTCCCTGGTTGCGTGCATGGCCGGCAGATTTTGGTTTCCCGCTTTCATTCACAAGCATTATGTTGCGGGCCCTTTTTGCATATTTCCCAATTATCCCAAGCGTGCCATCGGTTGAGCCGCCATCCACGAATACCATTTCGAACCTCCCTTTAGGGAAGGTTTGGCAAAGAAGCGCATTGATGCATTTTGGGATGTCCCTTTGCTCGTTTTTGCACGCCACAATTACAGAAATTCCTATTGCCATGCTTGTTCAGCCTTTTATCAGTTTCCGGTAAATTTTTACGTACTCCAAAGCTGCGTTTTCCCAGGTGAATGGCCCTAGGTATTTTGCCGCCTTTCTCCTGACAACGGATGGCTTCATCGCAAGAACGGCATTTGTGGCATTTGCAAACGACTTTGCGCTGTCATCGAAAACCGCGCCGCAGCCAGAGTCAAGCGCATGCTCTATCATGGCGCCGCGCCTCCTTACGCAAATCGGCTTTCCGCAGGCAAGCGCCTCTATTGCGGGCAGGCAGAATCCCTCGTAAGGCGATCCCGAGACGTATGCATCGCACGCATTGTAGTATTTGTTGAGGCTTTCCAGCGAAATCTCGCCAAGAAGCGCCACGCGGCCCCTTAATTTGCCGCGGCGTATTTTTTCGAGCATGGGTTTTCTCAATACCCCCTCGCCTGCAATTGCCAAACTAGCCTTGCTACCCGCCTCAATGTATGATTCAAACCACTTGAGTGTTTCCATCCATCCCTTTACCGGGTACAAGTTGCCAACGCCAAGGAGCAATTTGCGGGGGAATTTTTTCCGGATTGCACGCACGCCTGGGTCCTTTGCTGGCAGTGGATGGAATATTTTCCTATCGACACCGTTTGGTATCCAGACGGATTTTTTCACGCCATACCTGCGTGTCAGATCGTCCATGCCGAATTTGCTTGCGCTTGTGATGACATCAAATTTCCGGATTGTTGCCGCATACAGCGCTTCAATTGCATACGCCTTGGAATTTTTCACAAGGCCCCCGTGCAGATGGGGCGGAGATTGGCCTTGGAATGTGAAAACCGTCGGTTTTCCCGAAAGGAGCGAAGGGATTACCAGGATCGAGCCGCCCATCACGTGGATGATGTCGAATTTTTTCAGGGCATCAAGCAATGAAAGCGAATGGGCAGGATGCACAATGGTTTTTGCATATTTTGTCCTGGCAAGCGCCCTTTTAGTTACAACGGTATATTCGACGCCAAGTGGGGCCGCTTCACGAACAAGTGAATCGACCACAACGCCAATCCCGCCGCCAGTGTAGGTGCCAACCACGAGAGCAACCTTGATCATTTCATTTGCGCCCTGAACCAGTCGTAGGTTATTTTGAGGCCTTCATCGAATTTCACCGTTGGCACCCAGCCAAGAAGCGCCTTTGCTTTGCTTGAATCACCAATGCTGCGCATCAGCTCGCCCGGCCGGCCATCGACGTGCTCGATTGCCTCCTTTGGCGCTTTGCCTGTAAGCTCTGCGATCCTAACTGCTATTTGCATTATGCTGTAGTCCAGCCCGGTTGCAAGGTTGATGATTTCGCCATTTGCTAGCGTGGTATTTTCGAATGCATCACTGATGCCCCTTGCAGTGTCCTTCGCAAACACATAATCCCGGGTCTGCTCCCCGCCGCCGAAAACCTTCATGCGCTCGCCTTTCAGCGCTTGGGTGATGAACTTGGGAATCACTGCCCCGAACTTCTCCGCCGACTGCCTTGGGCCGTATTGGTTAAAGCCGCGGACCATCCTAATGCCCATCTCGGGGTAGGTGTGTGCGTAAGCTAGCACATACCTTTCGGCCGCGAACTTGCTTACGGCATAGGGCGACCTGGGGTTGAGCGGCTGCTCTTCAGTTGCCTTCCCAGAGGGTATGTTCCCGTAAACTTCGCAGGTGCTCATATGCAGATATCTTGGTATGCCTTTTTGCCTGGCGGCTTCCATCACGTTCACGGTGCCGCCTACGTTGACATCAAGAAAACGCAGGGGTTCGTTCCTGGATTGATCCACATTTACCAGGGCGGACATGTGAATGATCCCATCCAGCCCCTTCCCGATTTCGGCAAAAACCTTTTCCCTATCCGATATGTCGGCGTTGTGGTGCACAATGCTTTTATGCTCGCGGATATTGCTCAAATTGCAATTAGGCCTGCTGAGAACCTCGACTTCATGTCCGCGGGAAGTAAGCTCGTCGACTACATGGCTGCCGATGAAGCCGCATCCCCCGGTGACTAGTATTCGCATAGTTTTTTCCTCTATCAGGAAAGTAAACTCTTATCCCATGATGCTTTTAAACCCTTCGAAATCTTGGATGGAAAATTTGGTGTTCGGCGGGATTTTAGGCGAAACCTTAGCGCCCTATCAGCCGCTTCTTGCACCTCTCCTACGCCTATCCTATCCATGCAAAAGGGCGTTTGCGGCTCAAAGCACGCATCGAGCGCATAAAGGTAATCGTAATTGCAAAGCACGTTGCATGCGGGCAGCCTGCGATGCTTCATTATGGACACATTCCCAAACGGCCCCCATCTTGCAGGTGAATCCACGCCGAAGAGTGCTATCACCTTGGCGCTGGTGGTTGCGGCCATGTGTGAAATAGCAGAATCATTGCATACCACAAGATGGCAATTCTCGAGGAGCGCGGCGGTTTCCAGCACAGTGCATTTCCCGGCGGCGACAATAAGCTTTCCCTTCTTCATCATCCGCCCTATCTGCTCATAGAGCAATGCGTCCTCCTTCCCGCCAAGTGCGATCACCTTTGCTCCCCGCTTCCCAATCAGTTCATCTGCAAGCTTTGCAAATTTGTATAAGGGCCAGCGCTTCTTCCAAATCCCGCCGCCAGCATGGATCCCTATGACAAGGTCGTTCTTCCCGATGCGGGCATCCTTAAGGAATGCGGCCGCAAATTTGGCCTCAGATTTTGAAAAGTGGATTTTCATCATTTCCCTAGAGGCGGCAATTTCAACTCCCAGCGCTCGCACCAGGTCCAGGTAGTATTCGAGTTCCCTTCGGTTCCTCTTCTCATATTCCGGGTAGGGGACTTTGCACGTAAGGAGGAATCCCCGGCCCTGCGCATCGTAACCGACCCTGGTGGGAGCCCCCGTAAGGAAGGATAGGAATATGAACCTCAATGCGTGTTCCGAAGTGATGACCATGTCGTATTTTCGCCTGCGAAGATTCGCGGCAATCTTCAATGGGGCAAGCTCCTGGGTTAGGATATTGGTTTTTTCCTCCGCATGGTAAGGGATGATCTCGTCTATGTTCGGGTTGAATTTCAAAACCTCCTCCGCAGGATGCCGCATCAAAACATCTATCCTCACCTTGGGGAACCGTTCCCTTAAGGGTGAAAGCAGTGCCGAAAACAGCACCGCATCGCCAAGCGAGGCATGCTCGCCATGGATTACGAGTATCCTGCGAACGGGTTTCAAGCTAGGCGCCCTTTCGAAATTTAGGACTATGCCCCCAAGGCCACACACTATGCGCAATGCCGCCTTTTTTGCGAACGTGAGCCACTGCCAAAAATATGCCTTCAAAAAGTTGTTCATGCTTTCAGCCTCCCTTCAGCACTTCCAAATAGCTCCTCTCGTATTCGTCAACCATTTTCTTAAGGGTGAATTTGCGCGACCATTTTTTTGCGGATGCACCCATCCGCTTCCGTAGCTTGTCATCTGAAAACAGCAGTTCCATGCAAGCGCTAAGGGACTTCGGATCGTATTTTGATAGCAAACCCGTTTTGCCGTCCTTGATTATTTCCGTTGGCCCGCCGCGGTCCATGGCAATTGCCGGGACGCCCTTTGCCATCGCCTTTATGAGGACCAGCCCGTATGGCTCGTATATCGACGGAAGCACGAACAGGTCGGCATCTGCGCATGCCTTCTCGACGTCCCCTTCCGTGAGCGTTCCCCAAAAGTGGACATTTCGGACTCCCAGCTCCGCCTGGAGCCGCTTCAATTTATCCAGTTCGCCGCCATCGGGGCCTACCAAAACCAGCTGCCAATTGCGGTGCTTCTTTCCGGCAATCGAGAATGCCCGCAAAAGCAGGTCAAGCCCCTTCATGTTGCTGAGCCTCCCAACGAACAATAGGATTTTTCCGCCCCTTCGCCGGATTTTTTTAAAAAATCCCCCCGGCCATTCCCGAAATGCCTCTCTGCCAACCCCTAGGTGCACCACGCGAACCAGCCTTTCGGGCACGCCGTGGGCAACCAGGTATTCCTTTTCGGCCTGATGGTGCGCATAAATGCAGTCGTAGAATCTGGAAATTAACGGTAGAACGATGTTGTCGTATGCCAATATCGCAATTTCCATCAACCTGCCATGCGTCCCTTTGTGAAGCGGGGATTGGGTTGAAAAAACAACCTTCTTCCCATTGAGCTTGCCAAACACCAGCCCAAGGTCCGTGTGCGGCTGGCGCATGCTCTGCACATGGATGATGTCGTACCTGCTAAGATCGGAAACAAATCTGGGCCAAAAGCTTGCGAATTTTCCCAGCCTTAGCCAAACCGGATACCTCCGCACGAGAATGCCGTCGATCATTTCCTCCTGCTTGCCGGCGCGACTTCCGGAATGGTCCATGTTTGCGGTAAGGATTTCGACTTTGTGGCCCCGTGCCGTTAGTTCAAGACCCAGCTCGTGCGCATGCGTTTCCATGCCTCCGATTACGGGCAAGAAGAAGGGAACAACCAAAGCAATCCGCATACGCCCTCACGTCATACATACCTTATAAAAGCTTATTAATAGTTATAATCCCTTTTAATTGAGGCTGATTTTCTGAACTGAATTTGGCGATATGCGAGGGTGGATGGGGCTTGGACGCAAAGAAGCAGCAGGATGGATTTTGGCGCGATAAGAACGTCCTGATAACTGGCGCAACGGGGTTTGTTGGGGGAAAGATCCTCGAAAGGCTGCTCGCAGCAGGTGCAAATCCAGTGGCGCTGGTCAGGGATTTTGTGCCTAAATCCGAGTTTTTCGAAGCCGGGCTGTACCGGAAAACGCGCTTTGTCCACGGCCATTTGGAGGATTTTGGGCTATTGCGACGGGTGATTTCTGAATATGAGGCCCAAATCGTTTTCCACGTGGGCGCGCAGACCCAGGTGACAACCGCCCTGGAAGATCCCATGGGGACATTCCACGCCAATATCCTTGGCTCATGCAACGTCCTTGAGGCCTGCCGCAACTCAAAGGCGGTAGAGGCGGTAGTTGTTTCCTCAAGCGACAAGGCGTATGGGATCGCCGAAAAGCTCCCATATACCGAGGATATGCCCCTAAAAGGGGCGTTCCCCTACGAGGTCTCGAAATCATGCGTCGATCTCATCGCTCAATCGTATTTCCAAACTTATGGCTTGCCTGTCACAATAGCTCGCTGCGGCAACACTTATGGGGAGGGTGATTTGAATTTCAAAAGGCTTGTGCCCAAAGTCATCAAATGTGTCGCGATGGGCCTTCCGCTTGCAATGCGCAGCGATGGCTCCCCAAAAAGGGACTTTGTTTATATTGAGGATATAGTGGATGCGTACATGCTCCTTGGCCGGGAAACTGGCCGCAAAGGCGTGAAAGGGGAAGCGTTCAATTTCAGCCTTGGGAAGGCGCTGCGCGTAAAGGATGTGGTGGATACGATCCTTAGGCTCATGGGATCCTCCTCAAAGCCGGTGTGGACAAATTCCGCTGAAAAGGAAATTCCCGAGCAATACCTCTCGATAGAT
Source organism: Candidatus Norongarragalinales archaeon (assembly GCA_035288785.1). Lineage (GTDB taxonomy): Archaea > Micrarchaeota > Micrarchaeia > Norongarragalinales > SBBD01 > JACRGC01. The sequence continues at coordinate 4,522 of DATDZF010000087.1, read as the reverse complement.
AAAGCGCGGAAAATACTCGGATGGGAGCCGAAATTTGGCCTTGAGGCCGGGCTGAAGCGGACGATCCCCTGGTACCTGAAGCTAATTTCCTAGATAGTATTTACTATTTGCCCCAGGATGAATTTTCTAATAAATAATGCCTTCAATTCCTCACCGCCCTACATTAAGGCGAATTTCCACTTTACAGGTTTTCCCCCATTAGGAAATTACCTTGGTGCTTCTTACCTGCTTCCATTTCTCCTCGCCGCCAAGGTAAAACTTCATGAAGGCGATGGTCCAGACGAGGATTTCCGTTAGGATGTAAAGGCAGAAATAGGCGTAATTTTCAGGCGAAGCGATCTTGCCCCTTGCCACCTTGAAATATTCCCCAATCTCGCCCCTAATTCCGCCTGCCATCCTTGCCGTCTCGTAGGCATTCGCGGCGCCCGCTTTCCGGAACACTTCCAGGTGGCCGTAATGGGTCCTGATCTTTTGCGTCAGGTAATCCTGTATATTCTCGGCATATCCCACATTCACGACTGCCCTTGGCGCGTACTCTATATCGAAGCCCTTTTGCCTTACGATTTCGCCAACGAACGCATCCTCGCTTTTTGCATAAGTTGGGATGCTCCTAACGATGCCCTTCCTTATCGCATACAAATATCCCGACACGGCATGGTACCCCTTCCCCGCGCGCTTTTCCCTCTGGCGGCTTGCGCATTCGGAGGCGAACCTGCCCCACCAGGAGAACATCGGCGTTCTTGCAAAATATTCCGGCCTGCCGCTGACCGCCCCAGTGCGGGGCTTGAATTTTGCCACTAATTCCGCGACCGAATTTGCAGGGAATGACAAGTCGGCATCGGTTAGGACGATATAGCTGCCAACAGCGCTCCTTAGGATTTGGTTGATTGCAGAGCCCTTGCCCCTGCGCTCCCGTTCAACGATCAATTTTATCCGGCTATCGCGGCGGGCAAACATTCTCACAACCCCCTCCGTATTGTCCGTGCAACCGCTGGCAACGACGATGATCTGGGCTGCCCTTGGCCTTGACCTGATTGCGCTTTCCAGGCTTTGGCCGATCACCTTTTCCTCGTTGAATGCGGCGATGCCGATTGTGATTTTTTCCATTTATGAACCCGCTTGCGGCTTTCCTATGTTTAGCTAACCGTTTCATTTAAAAGGGTGTTTAAGTTATTTATACTCCAATCCTTATTCGTGATTATCTATTGGGGGGGTATAGTTGCCAATTGATATGCTTGGAGTTGCAGTGGTATTGCTCCTGATGGGCGCGCCGGGTGTAGCATTCTCGTTTGCATTCCTGAAAGGAATTGCCCTCAACCGGGTCGACAAGATCTTTCTAGGATTCCTGCTTGGCATACTGCTTAACCCGGTCCTTAGCATTGCGGAGTTCATCATCCTGCAAATGCCCTTCTCATCCATCCAAGTCCTTGCGAATTCCGTGCTGATCCTTGTCGTATCACTTGCGATAATGCTTGTGCAAGGGCAGCTAAGGCCGGATTTTTCCGGGCTTGGCAAATATTTCCAGAGGGGGTATTACCGGCAATTGATCGAGGAGCGGCCACTGGCAGTTGCTGTTTATGTGCTGCTGCTTGCGATATTTTGCGCGGCATTCTACGTCCGTATAGCATCTTCCTGGGATTCGCGCTTTTTCGAGTTTGACCCGTTTTTTTATGATAGCGTAACCCAGCAGTTGGTAATGCGTGGCAGCCTGCCAATGAAAAGCGACATGTCCTATTACCCAAGGTTCCGCTCCTACCGCGAGCTTCCATTGATGCATTACATGACCGGGGACTGGTATGCCCTGTACCGGGATTTTACCGCCCAGGCCTATGACATGGACCAATTGATCCTGATCATTCAGATATACCCGCCCCTTCTTGGCGCCTTCCTTGCATACATGGCATTCATTTTCATACGCGAGGAATCGAACAAGTATGTTGGCCTGATAGCTGCGGCAATGTTCGCCTTCACACCCCAACTCATCAAAAAATTGGGCGCAGGTGTATCCGAACAGGCACCATTTGGGATGTTCGCGGCCATGTTCGTCTTTGCAATGTACGGCCTTGCAATCAACCGCAAGAGCTACAGGCTAGGTGTGCTTGCGGGCTTTTCGGCAATGGTTGCCTACCTCGGGTCGGCGCACGCGATCTGGCCTTTTACCATCCTTGCCGCATTCATATTCATCACCTCATTCCTGGAGTATTTTAAAGGGCAGTTTGAGGAGCGGACATTTTTCATCAACCTAATTGTCGCCTCAGCGGCCATCATTTCCAACCTCGCCCTTCTGCCCTTCAAAGGTTCAACGCTTTCGCTCCAATCCATGTTCATAGGCAACCTTTTCATAATCGGGGCTCTTATCCCATCCGCCCTCCTTTTTGGCGTGGTCAGGCTGGGGCTGGATAGGCGGTTTAGCAGGCGGCAGATTTTATCCGGGGTAATACTTTTGCTGGTTGCGTTTTCCCTTGTAACGCCTATCGCATATACTGGCATCGGATACATCAATTCCCTGCTCAGGATCGCAAAAACTGACAATCCCCTGAATCGCACCGTCCAGGAGGAGAATGCGACATCCGAGGGCCTGTTCGCCTCATCCTTTGGGGTACTGAATCCAAACCAGCTGCTGCTCCTTTCCACGGTGCTGGTGGTGGTGCTTGCAGTTGTAGCCCTGCGCAGGAAAGGGATATACTATTCCGCGGGATTCGGAACTCTTGCATTCATCCTGATAGCCCTGAATGCGCAAATTGACCTCGTATTCTCTGCATTTGCAGGCGCCTTGAACTCGTCTTTGCCCGAAGTGGCAAGGCTCCTTAGGTTTGCCATTGACAGCGACGTCTTCATCTACCTCCTGATATCCATAATTTCAATATGCATCTACTACCTCTACGAGGAAAAGAAGAGCAACATGTTCCTGCTCTTCCTCCTGGCCTTCTTCCCGACAGCCTACATCGGGCTCAACAAGGTGAAATACTTGCTGCATCTCGCATTTGCGCTTGCGCTTGCATTGCCTTTTGTCCTGATGATGTTCTCGGAATTATTTGAGCGCCTGAACTCCGCTTTCAACCTGGTAAAAAACGAGCGCGCGCTGAAGATCTCCTTGCTTGTCCTTGTGATGCTGGTAGGCGCCGTTGCCTCCTACAAGCAACTTGAAACCGTCCCCCAGTCGATGGCCGAGCTGCAATATTCAAGGATCACCTCCGACTGGATTGATGCAACCAACTGGATGCGCTCCAACCTTGGGGCGAATAGCCGCGTGAGTTCCTGGTGGGACTACGGCCATTGGACCACGTTCCTTGGAGGGACAAGGACAGTCCTTGATCCTAGCAACTATTACAGCGATTACGACCAGCTCACTGCCAGGGGCTATGTTGGCGGGAACACCTCCCTGCTAATCGACATTCTGCACTACCATAACGCCACCCATGTGCTTATGGATTCCGAGCTGGTGCAAAAATGGGGCGCCCTGGTTTACCTTTCGGGCACGTTTTCTGGCCTTACGGACGACCCCAAGTTCAATTACCTAAAGCAGGAAATTCCCTTTTCGAATGTGCCAGGCCAAAGTGAGTATGAAAGCACGCATTATTTCGAGTACATTTACGCAGTCTACCGGCCTGGCGCGGATGGCAACCCGGCGGCCTTCAACTGCCCGGGCGTGATCACCAAGCAAATGCTGTATTCGTCCTTTGGCGTCCTTTACTGCATCGACCCGCAGGGCAATATGAATGTCTTCAATCCCAATGGCGAAGGAGCCCAGGTCAAGGATCCGCGATTCGTGCGCGCCGATGATTCGCAGCTTGCGCTCGCCCCCCTTGGCAGCAATAGCGACCTCTATTACAACCAACGCTACATGTTCATCAACCTGAATCCCGACCTAAATACGCTCACGAACGGCCGGCTCAACAGCACCCTTTACAATTCGGCTTTTGTGCAGCTGTATTTCCTGGAAAAGCTAGATGGCTTCAAGCTTGTGTACAAATCGCCAAACAGCCAGGTAAAGATATTTGAGCTCATTGCGTGATCCCAAAGGTTATGGTATTGCTGACGATAACCGAAGTGCTTTTTTCGTCCCTATTTTTCGCCTTCCTCTCCGCGCTTGCCGTGACGCCGTTCATCATCTGGAACTCCCGCAGGGCAGGCATCCTTGGCAAGGACAAGAACAAGTCCGGGGAGCGTCTCCCGGAAATGGGCGGCATTGCAATTGTTGCCGGGACCTCAATGGGCATCCTGTCGGCAATAGCATTTGGCTTTAACCTTTCCCTGGATGTCACGGTCCTTCTTGCGACCCTTTCCACAGTCGTGATCATGGGCATTCTTGGGATGATTGATGACCTTTTTTCGCTTCAGCAAAAGGTCAAGGCGCCTATTCCCTTCCTCGCCTCCGTCCCTTTGAGCGCAGTACGCGCGGGCACGCGCACAATCAACATTCCCATCCTTGGCAGCCTCAATTTCGGGGCCTTCTACCCCCTTGCGATGGTGCCCCTGGGAGTTGGGGGCGCATCGAATGCCTTCAACATGCTTGCAGGGC
>DATDZF010000086.1:0-14585 GCA_035288785.1 Candidatus Norongarragalinales archaeon | reverse complement strand
AGCTTTTCGCGCGGGCTCCTAAACTGGTACAAGTCCGTAAGGGGCCGGCCGTAGAAATCGCCTTGCATAAAATACCTTGGGAATACGCTGTTTTTTAAAACAAAGTACGCGTCGTTTCCGGTGAAGGCGGATGCAATGCAGATATTGCCCATCCAAAACCTGCCAAAACCCCCAACTTTCAGATACGTTTTTTAATTCCGGGCGGCTTCCCCTTTCCATGGGATTGTTCGGAAGGGGGGCAAAGCCCCAAGAGGTCCAGGTAAGGGAGCAAGAACTCCCCGAAAAGACGCTTAGGGCGGTCAAAACTGTCAAGGATATGCGTATGCAGGGAAAGGATTACATTATATGCAAGTATTTCCTGCTTTCCGAGGGCTTTACCGACCATGAGGCAAACGAGATCTGGCACCTTTCAAGGCAGATGGTCACCGGATCCGAGCGCGCAATGATCGCAGGCATGCGCACAATTTACCGCGGCGCATTCTTCCTTGGGGGGGTACTTGCGGTTTCCATGTATATCGCATTCGTGAAAATTTTCAACATAGTAATCGCAACTGTGTTTGCGCTCATATTCCTTCGCTACAGCCGGTTTGCCCATATGCTCAAGATCACGGGCATTGCCGAGGAAAGCGTCAAGCGCGCAAGCCCCTACAGGGAACGGGATCCGCTTGAGATGCGCTGGTTCGATTACGGGGTCATCGCCGGCTTCATACTGTTCCTCCTTCTTGCCTACAGCTACCCGGCCACATTCGGGGTGTTCCTTGATGCGCTCATCAACGAATATTCAAATATAGAGGGCTGGATTGATAGGGGCAATGAAATTGCTGCGGGAATATTCCCCTCGGGGTAAGTGGTGATCTGGAATGAAAATATCTGGCGTTAAGGGGCGTGAAGTGCTGGACTCGCGGGGTAATCCGACAGTCGAATGCGAAATCACCCTCCAAAATGGCATGCGGGCATCCGCGATCGTACCCTCAGGCGCAAGCACAGGCACGCACGAAGCAGTGGAACTTCGGGATAATGGCAGCAGGTTCAACGGGAAGGGGGTCTTGAATGCGGTTGGCAACATCAACAGGAAAATTGGGAAAAAAATAACCGGGATGGAGGCCGGAAGGCAGGCTGAAATCGACCGGATTTTGCTTGATTTGGATGGGACTTTAAACAAGGGAAATTTGGGGGCGAATGCAATCCTGGCGGTTTCCCTTGCTGCTGCAAGGGCGGGTGCGCTTTCCGGGGGAAGTGAACTTTACGACCACCTCTCACACCTAAGCGGGAAAAAACCCCAAGTTATGCCCGTTCCCTTTTCCAACATCATCAATGGCGGTGTCCACGCTGGGAATGACCTGAAGGTCCAGGAATTCATGGTGGCGCCAATCAAGGCAAGAAGCTTTTCTGAAGGCTGCCGGATGGTCGCGGAAATTTATTCGAAGCTGAAAAACGAGTTGAAGGCAAAATTCGGCAAAGGCGCAATCAACGTTGGGGACGAGGGCGGCTTCGCACCGCCATTGAAAAAGACCGCCGATGCATTGGAGCTGATACTGGTTGCATTGGAGGAATTGGGGTACTCAAAGCAGGCAAGGCTCGCAATAGATGCGGCCTCTTCCGAGTTTTTCGGGAAAGGGAGCTATTCAATCGACGGGAAAAAGCTCTCCTCGGGGGAGATGGTCGAGTACTACCGCCAGCTGGTCCGCGATTACGGGCTTATCTCAATAGAGGATCCGTTTGCGGAGGATGAATGGGAGGGCTTTTCCGAATTCACCAGGGAAGCGGGAAGGGAGATTCAAATTGTTGCCGATGACCTAACGGTCAGCAGCCTTTCACGGCTAAGGAGCGCTGTGGAGAAAAAATGCGCCAATTGCCTGCTTTTGAAAGTGAACCAGGTCGGCTCGCTTACGGAAAGCATCAGTGCCGCAAATTTCGCCTTCAATAATGATTGGAACGTGATGGTTTCGCACCGATCGGGAGAGACGGAAGATACATTCATTGCAGACCTGGCCGTGGCATTGCAATGCAGGCAAATTAAGCTGGGAGCGCCTTGCCGCGGCGAGCGGACAGCGAAGTACAACCGGCTGCTCCGGATCGAGGAGATGCTCGGAAGCAAGGCAAAATACGGCTGGGTAATGTAAAGAAAAAGGAAACCGATAAAATGGCTCCAACCCAAAGTAAGTGCATGGCATTTTTACGGCCGGCACGGTTAATTGTCATCCTATTGCTAGTTACAACCCTTGCCTGGGCCGCCGATGCGGAAATCAAGCCCAAGAAAACCGGATATGCGGTTGCGGACATCAGCATCAAATGGAACCTTGACCTACAGGGCGAAAAGCTCACGCAGCTCCAGGTGAAATCCTTCGGCTTCCTGAATTCGCCCTCACAAAAAGTGATTTCCGAAGCGACGCTGCCAGTATCTCCAATAGAAACCGATGAATTTGGGAACAACCTGCGCGTCTTCGACCTCAATGCAATTGAGAATTTCCAATCTTTCACTTTGGACTCTCAGGTGCAGGTGCAGTTCAAATTCGATTTCAGAAAAGCCACTGACGCCTCGAGTTTCCTTTCGGAAAGCCCGTATGTAAAGATCACCCCGGAAATCAGGCAGAGGGCGGAGTCGATCGCTGCAGCCTACAAAACCGATATGGAAAAGGCAACCGCCATAGCGGAATGGGTGCATAACAACGTCAGGTATGATAGGAACTACATCAACATCGTAAAAGGTTCGGATTCAGTCTACACGGAGCGCGCAGGGACTTGCGATGAATTTTCCCACCTCTTCATTGCAATGCTTAGGTCAATTGGCATCCCGGCCAAATTTTCCGCCTCGTTCGTGTACGGCGGCGATGAGTGGGGGCCGCATGCGTTCGTAGAGGCCGCAATTGAGGGCAAATGGATCCCGTTCGACCCTACATTCAATGAGGCGATAATCCTTGATGCTACGCACATAAAATTCGGCGAGGGGCTCGACCAGGGGGACATCGTTGAGGAGATAATTACACGCGGCTTTGATGCAGACCCATCGAGGGTAAAGCTCACACGGGAATTCGAGATTACATTCAAGGAAACCCAGAATTTCCCGGAGCTTTTCACAATGGAGCTTATTTTGCCGGAGAAGGAAGCAGGCGAGGGATCAATTGAGGTAGTGAAGGCAATCATCAGGAACAAGCAGCACAGGATGGCAGTCCCGCTTTCGCTTTCCACACCGCAGGAAATGAAAATAGTGGGCGAAAACAAGGTCAAGGAGGATAAGCTCGTGCTCCTCGCGCCCTTCGAGGAAAGGGAGGTCGAATGGAAAATCATACTCCCCAGCCTCGAGGAGGGCTACGATTACAAATTCCCCCTGGTCCTGGAAAGCCTGGGCCAGGAAATCAACGGAACCATCCATGCCTCGAAGGATGCCGATGTTAGCAGGAAGGAAGACCTGAAGGTCATTGGGATTTCCGCAAAGGAGGATGCTGGCAACCTGCAGCTGATTGCAATTGTAAAGAATGTGGGGAATGTTTATTCAGAAGGGAAGGTGAGCATGCTAATTGAAGGCGCGCCCGACCAGGGGAAGGATTTTGCAATCGGCCCGGGAGCGGAATATTCCGCAGCATTTTCAATTCCCGGAAGTGCGGGGGTGAAGGATTTTGAGGGCACGCTCATCCTCGAGACGGAAAACTTACGGTTAACCCAACCTTTCGAATTCTCCCTTGGCGCATCCGAAAAGCCGGTCGTCCAACCAACCTTCCAAAGGCCTGCGGATTCACCGCTGCCTGCAAGGAAGCCAGATGCTGCGGGAGGGCCTGAAATCAATGCCGAATACCTAGTGTTTTTCGGCGCAATTGCGCTGGTGCTTGCGATTTTTGCCGTTAAGGCGGCCAGGGGCTAGGAAAAAATGCCCAAATGCATCCGAATGTAATACCAATATTTCCTTTCAACCTTAGTTGAAGGGATATGATCCCAAAATAGAAAATTAGGGGGGAACGGCCGGCCCGGCGAAGGGGGAACCTTGGTTCCCCCGTCACGGGCAGTGCGACTGCCGGGATGTGGAACGCCTTGCTTTCTTTTTTAGGAAAAAAGGAAGCGGTGGCTCCGCAAAGAAAAAAATCGAAAGGGGGTAGAGGCGACAAGCGTCTTGGGAAACCCAGGTTTCCCGCTACCCTTGGAAGCATCCTTCCTATTAGCGATATCAAATTAAAAGTGGTAAAACGAAATGCAACAAGAGGGGGGAGCGTCCGATCCGGACAAGGGGGGCACAGCCCCCGACGCGGATAGTGCGACTGCCGGGATTTGAACCCGGGTCCCGAGATGCTTGCGGATGCCCGCAGGAATGAAAGCCTTCTTTCTTTTTCCGGGGGGCTTTTTCTTTCTTGGAAGAAAGAAAAAGGTCCATGGCAACCTCGTGTCCTACCAGGCTGGACTACAATCGCATGATTCACCAAAATGGAAGGCAGCAGAGTTAAGAAGCGCAAATATTAAAAGTCCCAATGGAAAGGGCGCCCAAGAACCCCCTACCCCCCATCCTTTGGGCCCGCCCCCATTGTTGCCTGCCGGTCATCTGTGGCAGAGTATAGCTGCGATAATTCCGAGCTGACCGGAGGGCTTTCCTCACTTGGGGGTTTTTGCCCATCTTCCCCGGATGTCTCCTCCTGCTGCTTTTTCTTAAGCTCGTAAACATGGAATAGCGCCCCAGCGGCAATGATTGCAATAATGCCCGCCGCCACCCACCAGCTGAAGAGCCATTTTGCGAACTTGAGCTCATTTAGCTTGCTTTTTACTGAGGCATACGCACCGGAAAGCAGCCTTTTCGCCGAATCGAGCCTGCCCTCATTTTTCAGGGCATTGGCAGCCTCAATTGCACCCATCTCCTTCTGGATGTCCACCCCGCTCTCATTTAGCACATCAATGGTTTCATTTAAATCATCTGAAAAATTCATGTCGAATTCGGAAAAATTGAAATATTCCGTATCGTTGGTGTAGTTGATCACAACGACGGGGGAAGGGGAGGGCCTAGGGGGCCGCGGGAATTTGAACAGGACGGTAATCGGCACGACCGCAAAGTTGAACCGCTGGTCAACATCGCTGATCTTGATGCTTCCGCTGGCAATGTCCGGGAAGTCGGTGGTGTCAAGGGGCGTAAGGAAGACGACGATTGGCTTCTTGTTGAAGCCCGCGCCGGTTTCGAGCTTATAGAGGGAGAGGTTGATGCCAAGGGCGGGCGAGTTCGATAGGACCGCAATCTCCACCTCGCAATCCTGGCTTATGGAAGTGCCGAACTCCGCCTCGATGTACAGGTCGAAGGTATAATTGATGGTTTCCGGCTTCTCGAAGGTCGCATCTATGCGCGTGACATTTGGCACGATGCCAAGCGGAAAGCCATCGGCCCCCTTGAAGTATTTGCATTCCGCTTGTGCAGGCTGGATGAAAAAAAGCAATAATACAGCGGCAGCTGCCCAGCGCATCTTGCCCATTTTATTATCCACCATCAAGGTATGCATACCCCCGCCGGGTATAAATTATCTGCGTATTGGGCCGGATTGGCACGCTTGGGTGCTAGCGAGGAAAGGATTAAAGCATTAACCGCAAAGAAACACTTATGGAACTCCCAAAGGACAAGCTCAAATATGGCCAGCTTCTCTTGGAATTGAAAAAGGAGGGCATAGCGCAATTCCGGTTCATCCGCACTAGGGAAGCGCTGATCAACGGGTTTGGGATCGCAGATCCGAAATTGTTCGTGGTATTCATTGAGTATGCCGACGGGAGGGGCACGCTAGAAAAAACGCCAAAGTTCGCGGAATACCTCCAAAATAACGGGTGGGCGAAGCTGGAAATCTCGGAATCCCTAAGGGAAAGCGAGCCGGAAATCGTGCTGGCAAGGATAAATAATAAAATTGCCGAATTGGGTGGCGCCCCAAGGAAAGGGAAAAACCTTCTCGATCGGATGATGAATGAGCTTGAAAATGACCTGAACGTCCATGAATCGAGGGATGCTGACCACGGCCATCCAGAATTACCCGATTCTGGGGTGGATTCTGGTGGCGGGGAAGCGGACGGCGCCGATCCAGGGGATGCTGATTTGGGAGATGCAAGCCCGGATGCCGATGCGGACCTTGGCACGGATGCGGATCTGGGCTTTGATTTTGACTTCGACTTCCTGGACATTGATTTTTAATATAAAAAACAAGTACCGACGGCCAGCATTCCTAAATTGCTAAGGCTAGCTCGATTATTGGACCTCCAATGCCGATGCTGCTGCAGTAAGGTTTAAATCAGACCTTCTTGACGCCTTTTGCGCGCAGCCCGCGTTCGCCCGACTCCACTTCGTACTCGACCACATCGCCAATTGCGAGGGGAGCGCCGCCTTCGATTGCAGTTGTGTGCACATACACGTCCTTTCCGTCATCGCCTGTAATGAATCCAAAACCGCGGCCGGTATTGAACATTTTCACTTTTCCTTTCATTTAACCACCATTATTTTAGGTAAACATTTGGAAGGGGAGATTTATAAGTTGTTCAATTGGGGGATAAAAGCGCCATTTTTGGGCTATTGAGCCGGAATTTGGGGTTTTGGCAAGGATACGCTTTCCGCACTCCCTTAACCTGCGATAATGGAAGCGTATTGCCGGGATGCCAGATAAAACGGGCCGGGACAATAATAGTAAGCTTATTATTCTTCTAGAGGTAAAAGCAATAGCTCAGATCGTAACAACCGTTCATCAAAACCCTAGGCAGGTTTTTCAGGAGGCTCTTTTCTCATCATCGCTACTGCTTCCTCCGTGCATGGAGGTCGCTAGCGTGATGTATCCATAGTAGCCCCACTAATTGCTGAAAAACTAAAACCCCATTCATACGGCATGTTTTCCACCCACATGCCTCCGACGACATTAATTCCCTTATTCGATAGTATATATTTCCGGCTAGGGGTGATTTCAGGTGAAGATTGGCATTAGAAAATGCCGCTGGGGCGATTACGCCGAAATGGGGGGAAACGGGCGGCACAAGAGAATACATGAATTAATAGACTTAGTTGGGCGGATTTGATCCATCCGACCTTCGATATGCCCCATCTTCAGGACCCCCTAATACTTTACTTAAAATGATTCTTTAAATATATCAAATTTCCGAGTTGTTAGGAAAACATCACCCTGCATAAATGATTTTATAAACTCGGGTTAAATACTATGATCATGCGCAAGCCATCAATTACTGCATCCAAAAAAGAGTTGCCACCAGAACAACGTGAAGAACTGCTCAGGGCATTGAAGGCCCGTTTTGGGAAAAACATGGACCGCCATAAGGGCCTTGAATGGGCTAAAGTGCAGGCAAGGCTGGAAGCTAAAACTGAAAAACTGTGGTCGCTAAGTGAAATGGAAAGGACCGGCGGCGAACCGGATGTTGTTGGCCTTGATAAAAATACGGGCGAATACATTTTTTATGATTGTTCAGCGGAAAGCCCAAGTGGCCGAAGAAGCCTTTGTTACGACCGCGAAGCGCTGGAGTCGAGGAAAGAGCATAAACCAAAAAACAACGCCATCGACATGGCTGCTGCCATAGGCATTGAAATTTTAACTGAAGAGCAATATCGGGAGCTGCAGGAACTTGGGAATTTCGATGCGAAAACATCGAGCTGGGTAAAAACACATCTAGATATCAGGAATCTGGGCGGCGCCCTCTTTGCCGATTTCCGCTACGGAAAGGTCTTTACCTACCACAACGGTGCAGAATCCTACTATGCCGCAAGGGGGTTCCGCGGCTCGCTGCGGACCTGAATTTGGGCTTTGAAAGAGGGAATAAGCTGGAGGCGTGCAGATGCTTCAATAAACTACGGTAACGGCAAAGCGATACCTCCGAATAGGTTTTTCCACCCAAAATATTGCATAATGAGGAGTGCCGCTGGGGGGAAACCCGAAAAAGCGATGAAAAAGGGGCGGAACAACTTTAACGAGATTTCTTCCTGTTTCTGGAAGTTGTGCCTACGATCGCCTTGACCGGGTTTGTTTTATATTTTGCAGCAATCACGTTCAAAAAAACTAAGTATAGCACTGCTCCGGTAAGTAAGGAAATCTGTAGCCATAAAATGCCACCAAACAAGTATGGGTCGGTCTTGAGCTTTTCGTAATAAAGAGTATTCCAATTCCAAAGGGTTAGACCGAACCAGACAAACGAATTAAGGGCTTCAAATAGGTTAAACGCTGAAAATTCGAAGTTTTTCAAGAGTATCGGAGAGAGAATTTTTTTCCTGATTTGAGGCGAACGCAACATTATTGCTTCCCTTGCAAACCCTAAAAATAGCACTACAAGTGTCACAAAGGTTTCAAGCGCAAGAATGAGGAGATTATTTAAAGAAGGTGTCGGATTGAAATTTGCCGGATTACCGAGTAAAATCAGAGCGAATGATATAGGGGTCAGCAAGAACATCAGGTTAAACAACGACCCTAATTTTGACGAATTTAAGTAGCCTAAATCAAACACAATCTATCACCTAAAACCTAGGTTCAACTAACCTTTTAAACCCATAAAAGATAATATTTTAGGAGGAAATATGCCGACAAGAACAGTTACTCATACGAGGGGGGATGGAAGTACTGTTTCAACAACTTATACTGAAGAGGAATGGGCTGAACGTGAACGAGGAAACGAGCTTAGTCCATTTATGAAAAAAATTTTTCATTGTTCACTTGCGATAATAGTATTTTTAATGATCGTTTTGATGTCGGAATACTACACAAAATCTTATTTGATAAGCTTCGGGATAGGCTCGGCTTTAGTTGCATTTGCTTATTTCGTTTTAAAATGGAGAATTTAGAAATTCTGTAAAAAAACAGAAATAAAAGCAAAACAATACCGCCGAATAGGTTTTTCCACCCAAGACAATGCAGAACGAGAAATGCCGCTGGGGTGACGTTCAGCCTCTAATATGGCAAAGCCACAAAAGGGTTTTCTTTTGCGGCGCCACCGCTTTTCTTTTCCAAAAGAAAAGCAAGGCGTTTGAACACCCGACATACCGGTCTTCAGCCGGACGCTCTCCCAGGCTGAGCTACAGCGGCAAACACATAAGCTGGGGAATTGATTTGGCTGAAAAGCAATATAAATCTACGAGTGGGAGCCAAAAACAAGATTTATAAATAACCCGAACTTATTAGCTAGTTATCGCTTTGAAAAGGGGTAGATGTTATGGCAAGAGGACAGGCGTTCGAGACAATGATGCTAGTCATTTCAGTCATCGTCGCACTGGCGATACTTGGAGTGCTATTGAACATCCTTGGCATATTCGGCGGCGGCGTCATAGGGGGAAAGCCGCTTTCCATCATCAAGGACGGCCTTAGGGACCTCCATTCAAGGGGTTATGGCACCAATACCCCCCAGAAAATCACATTCGAGAAGGGGGAGGAGCTCCGGAGGGGAGAGCTGGTAACCGACCTTCCGGTAAGTGCAAGGGACATTGTATTCAAATGCGCAGGCGAAGCGGACGACATATGCGGAAACGGGGATGATGCGCCCTTGGCAATTACGAACGACAACACCATCACCGCCTCCAAGAAGATGGACGTGATGGTAGTCACATGCGCCAACGAGCAGCGGGACGATCCGCCATACTATTGCGTTGTGATCACTTCCGTCCAAAAGCCCGGCTCCGCAACTGAAACCTGCGTTGAGGTTTGCGGAATAGATGAGTGATAGCATAATGAAATTGAAGGGCGCAAGCGACTGGACCCCGATCTACATGCTGATCGTGATGGTGATCGCAGCGATCCTAATCTACACGCTCATAAAGCCGATCCTCAACCGGGCGAGCGATGCCGCCTCCGGCAACCTCGAGGAAAGCAGAAACTTAATTAATACGGCATCATTCCTGTTGAAGCGCGGCTTATAGGGGATACCATTAAATTGGGCTTCTTCGTTCTGATTTTGTATGCATACGCTATCATCAAAACGGCTTAGGTCGCAAGTAGACGCTCCAATTGAGCTTGTGATTGCGATCATCATCCTCCTCGCATCGCTTTCCATTGCCCTTCTGGTATTCAACGACACCGGCAAGCAAAAGTGCATCGCAGAACTTCGGGCGGAGGTATACAACCTGCAGAACGCGATGCAGGATCTGGCGCTCCAATCACCGCCCTCGAAGAGGTCCGTGATTTTCCGCATGCCCTCCTGCGGAGGCGATAGGGTTGATGCGCTAAGGTTCGTCTATTATTCCGACCCCATTTTCTGCAGGCTGTGCGCGGGGCATTCAAGCGGCTGCTGGAAATTGGAGCTTGCAAGCTACAAGCCAGACATCGAAAGGTTCGTTCCCGGCGAAGTTTCGAAGGCGGATGTGTGCGTGGATATCTCCGGGGAAATCGACCTCCAGGACCTGAAGGGCCTTGATGGCGTTTCCGCAGAGGAGCAGGAGGGATGCACCGAGCTTTCCAATACCCCCTGCCCCATCCTTTATGAGAGCGTTTGCGACCCGAAGACTTCGGGCAAGCCCCGCGACGTATTCGACCCCACAAGCGAGGATACCAAGTTGAGGTCTCCATCGAGGTGGCAAACATTGGGGAGGGAAGCTAGGGTCTACGAGATCATCCTCAAGAAAGGATTCTCGAGCGGCGGCGTTTGCACGGAAGCCAGCTGCCCTGCGATACAGATCTGCGCAAAGCCCCTGACGGGAACAACCTAATTATTGGATGCAATTTTGGGATATTCTCGATTATCCTAAAGGAAAGAAATATAAGGTAAAACCCAGAAACCATCCTTCATTTTGGGCGCCTAATCCTTCAAAATGAATTTATCAAGCACTTTCTTGGCGCTTTCCCTCTTGCGCTGGTGCTCCTTTAGGAACGATTGCAGCTTCTCTATCAGGATGAGCTTCAATTCGCCGGAGAGCAGTTTTCCGGAGGCATATTCATCGTGCAGCTGCTTCAATTTCGAGTCGTCCTCCTCAAAAAACGTAAGCCATTGGTAGGAAACATCGATTTCGGGCTTGCCGCCATGCCTGCGGTGCTCCTCAACGGATGCCGCGCCGCCAGAGAATGCGTATTTCTTGATTTTTTTCTCCACAACTTCTGGCGAGTCGGTGGTGTAGATCGCGGTCTCCTTCTCGGATGCACTCATCTTCCCTCCGGCAGATAGGGCGGGAAGGAACCGGCAATGGATCGCCGCTGGCTTGTAGAAGCCCAATTTTGGCAGGATGTCGCGGCTCACGCGGAAATGCGCGTCCTGGTCAATTGCATGCGGGATCAGGCAGGGAATGTTCCTCCCCTTTTTCACGGATGGCAGGAACGCGGGCACGGATTGAAAGGATGTAAAGAACGCCTCCCCCACATTATTTGAGTCCGTAAAGCCAAAGACCGCTTTTGCCGTGGAAAGGGTCAGCTTCTTTGCGACCTTGAGCGATTCCCTGTAGAGGGTTTTTGCATAGTCGGTATCCGCGAATATGAAGGTTTTCCCGGGCTTGAAACCCATTGCAATTATGTCAAGTGCGTTCTCGTATGCAAGCGAATTGGTCTGCTCGAGGGTCAAATCATCCTTGAATAGGAACTTTTCATCATCCGTGAGCTGGAACCACAAATCCGCATCGAACTTATCCTGCAGCCACTTGGTGAACATCCACGGGATCGTATGGCCAATGTGCGTGTGCCCGGAAGGCCCCCTGCCGGTGTAAAGGAAGAACTTGTTGCCCTTGGAATACTCATCGAGCACCCAGTTCATGTCGCGGTGGGAAAAGAAGATCTTCCTGCGCAGGAAGTGGTGCAATTCGCCGCCGGCTAGCGCCTTTATCCGCCGCAGGAGCGCATCATCTATATGCTCGGTCCCGAAGTCCTTGACGAGGCGCTCATAGTCAATGCTCCCCTCCACTTTCCAGGGGGTCACGGTGAATTTCTCGGCCATTTCATCACTCCTCCATAAGGCAACATTTATAAAATTGTTTTCACATCTTAATGCGCTTATTCTTTCAGTAAGAACGCTTTTAATTGCTATACTACTAAGCAGGTGTTTGCATGAAATTGGTTATTAACGACGTAAAGGCGGGAAAGAGCTACCAGAAGGAGGTCCCAAGGGAGCGGGAGATGCTCCTTTATGGGAAGAAGATCGGGGACCAGTTCGATGGGGGCATGGCAGCTGAGCTTCCGGGCTACAAGCTCGAGATCCGCGGTGGAAGCGACAAGGACGGCTTTCCGATGCGGCCAGAAGTGAATGGCCAGAGGCGCGCTGGCCTTGTGCTATCAAATCCCCCTGGCATAAAGCTTCTTCGGAAGGGCTTCAAGAAGAAAAAGACGATCGTGGGGAACACGGTTTCACCAACGATCAACCAACTAAGCCTCATGGTTGTGGAATACGGGCCAAAGGCCCTGGAGGAATTGGGATTGAAACTCACCCCCAAGGACCAGAAGCCAAAGGAGGATAAGCCCGCGGAGAGGAAGAAAAAGAAATAATCAAAATAGGAGGGTAGAGGCAACCCGAGTAGGGAACCTAGGTTCCCTATAGGGGTTGAGGGAAAGCCCGCGGAGAGGAAGAAAAAGAAGTAGGAATTTGATTGATTCGGTCGTGGAGAGACTGAATAGAATTGGACTTAGACAAAGCAGTGCGGGAATTCGCAGCTCTCCACGATTTTTCCCAGTATTTCCCCAATTTCAATTACCCCCACCTTGGGGAGGAGCTGCGGCAGGCCGGATTGGAAGCAAACCCGAGGGAGTGGTTCTCATTTTCAATCATCATATCGGGCATACTGGGGATAATGGGAGGATTAATTCAGTTCATATTGCTGGGAGATATGCTTGCTGCTTCCGCATTCATCCCTGGTTTTTGCGCCCTAACAATTGGCATCCTCCTGAAATATCCCGCATACCTCAAGCGGAAGCGCTCGGAACAGCTTGAAAGGGAGCTTTCGCTTGCCCTTGGGGGAATTATCATCGCCCTTCAGATGCAAAATCCCTTCGAAAAAATCATCGATGACCTAGGTGATGGGGGATATGGGATTTTAAGCAGAGAATTTAGCAAAACCTCCGCGTTAATTGAGAAAGGCGGCGCCACAATCCCAGAGGCGCTTTGGGAATTGGCGGTCTCCACGGATTCCATCAGGGTCAAGCGGATCATTTCCCAGCTTATTTTCATTTATGAAAGCGGCACGGACGCTAGCAGCCTGCAAAAGCAGTGCGACGAATTAATGCTTATCCAGAAGAGCAAGGCAAGGGAATTTTCAGGCAAGATGGCGCTTTGGAGCCTTCTATTCATTGCAATCAGCTGCATCATCCCCGCGTTCCTATCTGCCTACCTGATCATCAGCTCTACTTTCCTTTCCATGACAATCTCAACCTCGGACATATACACTGCGTTCATAATTGTATTTCCGGCTCTCGATGTACTGGTGCTTGCCTACATAAAGGAAAAAACACCCGCGCTTTTGACTTATTGATCCCAAATATGATCAGTACTATTATTTGGGAGTCAGAGGATAAGTAGGGGCCGGTCCCCTAAAAAATAAGTTTTAATATCCGGATGCGCTAACCCTTCCTGGTGATTGCGATGGGCAGGATAGGAATTTCATTGTTGATGCTCCTTTTTTTCATGTCCGCTATACCGGCTGCCGATGTGGTTTTCAACATCAAGGACATTGTAATATACCCCCAGCAGGTTGCACTGATAACGAAAGAAGCCAATTTGGATAGTGGCAACGCATTCTCCACAATAGTGGAGCCGAACGTGTTCCCAAAAACCATACGCATCATCGAGGAGAATTCCAAGGTAACGGATATAAGGATCAACAAGGAGCAAAAAGTTGTTGCTGCCCAAAATATCATCGCTTCCCTGAATGTCCGCGCTGTGCTTGCGCAAAACTTGAATAAAAACCTGCAACTGATTACCGACAAGGGGCTTATTAATGGAAAACTCATTTACCTGGGCGATGAGGCCGCCGTCCTTTCCAATGTGAATTATAAATTCGCACTTGCGGGCACCCTCCTGAACGAGAGCATCCCCTTCATGAGCCTACAGCTAGGCGCCATACAAAACGTGATGCTTACTGAAAAACCGGACTTGCCAAACAACACAAAAAATAATGCCGAATTGGCCGCAAGGAGTGCCGGCGGGTTGATCCAACCCTCAAATTATTACCCGTCAAATGGAATTAACCTTGAATTGACGTGGAAGGATACGGGCAAGGCGCCAAGGAAGGCAACGCTCAGCTATATCACGAAAGGGATCTCTTGGGAACCCGCCTATTTCCTGGACATTGAAAATGACAAACAGGCCCAATTCAGGTTCTGGGCTAAAATTTCCAACACTGCAAGCTGGAATGTAACGAATGCGAGCATGAGGCTTGTAGCGGGGAGCATCAAGCTTTCGAGTTATGGGGGTGCCGGTGGTTATCTGGGCGACACTTCTTCTCAACGCGCATTAAACAGTAATTATGGAGAAGAGGATAGTGGTATGAGCGGGGATCAGCCATCCATCTCCAGCTTGGAGGAATACGAGCTGTACGCACTGCCCGGTCCCTTCTCCTTGAGGGCGCAGGAAACCAACCTGGTCCCCATATTCGAGGATGCGGTTACCTATCAAAAGGACCTGATCTATGATGCGCGCTTGGAAAGCAGCGGATCCTGGTACAATTACAACTCCTGGGAACAGGAAGCGGA
>DATDZF010000085.1:0-23688 GCA_035288785.1 Candidatus Norongarragalinales archaeon | reverse complement strand
TATCCATGGGATTGTGTTGCCCTTTTTTGAGCCGTCCTGTCCTACACGTTCTACCCGATCCCTATATCGATTAGGAAGATTTAAAATGGTCTATTTTCTCTTTATTGTTGGGATTAGGCATTAATAAGTTATGATTTTATTGTTTTGTTGACAATTCGGTAAAAATTGAATATACGCATCTCCTTTAGCTGTCCTGGAAAGATTACGGCCGCCGATTGATTCCGGCAGGCTGTCCAGGGGGTTTGGGCATCCGACCAAACTAAGGGGGATGTGCCCCCTTGGGTTGGTCGTTAAAAATATGGTTGATATCATTTCAGGTATACAGATGATCGTGGGGCTAGCCCTTTTCTTTGCCTCCGGCTACCTGCTCTCGCTCATCTTCTTTCGGAAGAACGAGGCTGACGCAATTGAGCGTGCCGTCTACAGCGTCACGTTCTCCCTGACCATTCCCCCCCTAATCCTATTCTTCATCAATTTCCTCCTGAGGATTCCGATCAATACCATCACTGTCTTCGTGGTTTACCTGCTCGTTTGCGGTGCAAGCTACTTCTACCACATGCAATACGGCGAGGGGAAGCACAAAAGCTAAAAAAAGTTCGGTTTGCCCCCGGATCCCGATATTTCCCCCAGCAAATAATGCCGCAATTTCCATCCCTTACCAAAAAAAATATTTGATTTCAGAGGCTGAAAAAAATGAAAACCGGATCCTTCTACATGCTCCTTTCATTCATCAACGTGCAGCTCCTTGCCATAATCGTGGGCTGGATTTTCATAATCTCGCAGGTCAGCGTCACGGAAAACCCGGCCGATATCGGCAATTCCGCCTTCTTTTTCGGGTACGTGCTTGCGGCCGCGCTTGGCATCCTGGTCGTGCTCAAATATTACAAGGGGAAGCTGCTCTTTTACATACTTGAATTGGGGATGGTATTTGCCTCATTCAGCATATTCTTTGGCATTTTGCCCTTTGATGACATTGCCCTTCCTGGCGGCATTTTCATCCCCTGGGCGTTGATCCTTGGAATATTATCTGTCATTCTCCGCATCCTCTTCCCCTCCTACAAGAACATTTTCCTCCTCTTTGCGACCTCCATTGTGGGCGCCCTGCTTGGGGCATCCCTGGACATCATTCCGGCCGCTCTTCTTGCTATGGCTCTTTCCATCTATGATGTGGTTGCGGTCTTCTACACAAAGCACATGGTGACGCTTGCAAAGGAGCTAGGCGATAGGGAGGCGGGCTTTAGCATCACCTTCCCATCGGACCTCAAGGGCAAAGTGATCCCTAAAAGCAAGATGATGAAGTACAAGAAACTCTACAAGAGGGAGCTAATCGGGGCAGTTGAATTGGGTACGGGCGATCTGGCCATACCCGCAATGCTGGTTGTCTCGGCGTTAAAATTCGGCTTCTGGTATTCCATGGCAGCGGCCCTTGGCGCCACGTTCGGAATCAGCCTGCTCTTCTTCTACATTGAAAAGAAAAAGGGCTACTGGCCGGCGCTACCCCCGATTGTGTTCTTTGCCTTGCTTGCAATGTTCCTTTACTACATTTCGCCGATCAAAATCAGTTAGGGGAAAGTTGGAAGGTGAATCTTCCTTCCCGAGCATCCTAATTTATTTATATATATTTTTTTATTTTTTTTCGAGCGCCTTCTCGAAGGCAATCCCCAAATAGTCCGCCAGGTCATCCGCATCGTAGTGCGTTCCCCTCTCCTTCTTCAGGAAGTCGCCGGCTAGCCCATTCAGGTAGGCGGCCGCTTTTGCAGCCACTAATAGCTTATTTTTGCAAGCCAGCCCTGCAACGAGCCCTGCCAGCGTATCCCCGGTTCCGCCCTTGGTCATTCCCTCGTTACCGGTCTCATTTATTGCAAGCTCCTTCCCATCCGAAATCAAATCCCCGGAAGCCAGCTTGAGGAGCACCGTGCACCCGTATTTTGCCGCCATTTCCGGTACCGTCTTTTTGTTCCCATATTTCCCAAAAAGCGTGTAGAACTCCAGAATGTGGGGCGTGACGCAGGTATTGAGGTTGAATAGCTTCTTGTCGGCCATGTGCAGGGCCCCTGCATCCAAAACAATGCGTTTTTTCTTGCTATATTTTTTTAGGATGGAATTAACCAGCCGTTTATTTTCCGCATTTATCTCCATCCCATTTCCAAGCAAGATGCAATCCGATTTTCCAATCGTATTTTCAAGTTCCTTTTCTTCAATGGCAATGAATGTGCACTTATGCGCCTTGAGGTAGTGCAAAAGCTCCCCGTTCCTCTTTTCCGGCGAATGGAAATAGAGCAAATCAACAAACCGGCTGGCGGCCTTGATTGCCAGGAGCGGAGCGCCGTGGTATTTCTTGCTTCCGCCGATCACGGTAAGGATGCCGTTCTGGCCTTTATGGGAAGATTCCGGCGGAGCGTAAAGTTGCCTCAATGCCCCCGGGCCAAGAGTATCCGTTTTCATAAATTTAGGAAAGGAAAAGGAGTTAATTAAGCTGGCGGTGATTTGCCGCAATTCCAATAAGGGCGGGCCAATTCAGGCGATCTTGTACCCGAGCATACCTACCTTGGCCAGAATTTTCCTTTCCGCCTCCCTGCCGCCATCGAACTCGATTTCAAGAGTGCCCTTGTTTGCGCTCATGTCGGCTCGCTTTACGCCATCCAGCTTGCGCACTGCCTTTTCAATGGTTGTTGCGCACGCTTCGCAGTCGACCCCGAGCACAATGAACCTTTTTGCGGTTATTGTCATAATTATGCCTTTTCCAATGGAAGAAAGCGATTAGTGGTTTTGGCTATATATTTGTAGGCATGGCAATCAAGCTGTGGACAAAAAGCGTCTTTCCCTCAAAGTTTTGTCAATTTAAGAGAGAGCGCATTAACAACAACCGAAACAGAGCTCATAGCCATGGCAGCGCCCGCAATTGCCGGTGAGAGCAGCCAGCCGGTCGATGAATAGAACACGCCTGCTGCAACTGGGATGCCGACCACATTGTAAATAAGCGCCCAAAAGAGCCCCTGCCTTATTTTTGAAAGCGTTTTCCTCCCCAAATTAAGGGAGCGCGGCACATCCTCGACATCGCTTTTCATGAGCACAATGGATCCGCTTTCCATTGCTATGTCGGTCCCGCTTGCCATGGCAATCCCTACATCGGATTTGGCAAGTGCGGGGGCGTCATTGATGCCATCTCCCACCATTGCAACTACTTTACCTGCCTTTTGAAGCTCGCTTATTTTCTTGGATTTTTCCTGCGGGAGCACATTTGCAATAACTGTCCGGATCCCCGCCTCTTTAGCAATTGCCCTTGCAGTCCTCTCATTGTCGCCGGTAAGCAAAATAGACTCAATTCCCATTCGCCTAAGTTTTTCAACAGCCCTTTTGGCATTTGGCTTTAGCTCGTCGCGAACGGCAACTATTCCTAGGGGTTTAAGCTTCCCGTCTTCTTTTCCTTCGAATAGAACCATGGCCGTCTTACCCTGCAATTCGAGCCCCTCCAATTTGCCCATCCTCCCTTTCATCAATTTGGGCGAACCCATAAAATAATGAGTGCTGCCGATTTTGCCTCCGACTCCCTTTCCTGGGACTGCCTTGAATGATGCCACTTTTGAAAGCGTCAGTTTTTCCTCCTCCGCCCTCAATACGATGGCCTCGGCAAGCGGGTGCTCGGATGGCTTTTCAATGGATGCGGCGATTTTGAGTATTGCATTTTCCTTTAGATTTCCAAGAGAAACAATATCCGTTACCTGCGGCCTTCCCTGTGTAATCGTGCCCGTCTTATCGAATACGATCGCATTGATCTTTCCGGTCCTTTCGAGCGCTTCTGGGTTCTTGATCAGGATGCCCTTCTCAGCGCCCATGCCGGTTCCAACCATGATGGCAGTAGGTGTTGCAAGGCCCAATGCGCAGGGGCAGGCAATCACAAGGACTGAAACACCCGCAATTAGGGCGAAATTGAAGGGCTGGCCAAGCACCATCCAGGCGGCAAAGGTGATGAGCGCAATTACTATGACTGCAGGCACAAAGGATGCTGAAATTTCATCCGCAAACCTCTGGATTGGCGCACGTGTGCCCTGAGCCTCCTCGACAATTTTCACAATCTGGGACAGGACCGTATCCTTTCCCACCTTTTCAGCCTTGAAGGTAATTGTCCCGTGCCGGTTTATGGTTGCGCCAAATACCTTCGCGCCTTTTGTTTTTTCAACAGGCATCGATTCGCCGGTAAGCATGGATTCATCAATTGTGGAATCTCCTGAAACAACAACGCCATCCACCGGTATCTTTTCACCGGGCCTAACCCGGATCAAATCCCCAACAACTACCTGCTCTATTGGGATTTTGAGCTCTTTGCCCTTCCGGATAACAACCGCCGCCTTTGGGGAAAGCCCCATCAGCTTCTTTATCGCATCGCTCGCCTTCCCCTTGGTGAACGCCTCAAGGTATTTCCCAAGCAAAACGAATGAAATCAGCACGGCGCCGATCTCAAAATACTGTTCCTCCACAAAACCGAATAGTGAGGCGACCGAATACAGGTAGGCGACGCTGGTTCCCATGGCAATTAAGGTATCCATATTCGCGCTCCAAGCCCTAAGCCCCGAAATCGCGCCGTCATAGAATTGCTTCCCCGCCCAGAATTGCACCGGAGTCGCAAGGATGAACAAGATTAATTTCTGGTTCTCCCATTCCATCCCGAACATGCCAACGAGGAAAGCGGGGATGGAGAGGGCAAATGCGACGATAACCTTCCGTTTCAACAGATCGAACTCCTCCTTCCGGAGCATTTCGGCGTGATTGTGGGCAGGGCTTTGGGGATGTTGGGTGCCATGCATATTGTGCATGCCGTCGTCTGCCATATCCTTCATTTCCCCCATGCCCATCTTGCCTCCTTCCATATCCGCCTCATCTTGGGGGATCGCCTTGTAGCCCTGCGCTTCAACCGCACGTATCATGTCCGGAATCGAAACCTTTCTCTCATCGAACTCCACATCCGCCTTCTCGGAGCCGTAATTCACGTTCGCCTTAAGCACTCCGGGGGTTTTAGTAAGCGCTTTTGTGATGCGCAGGCTGCAGGTAGCGCAGTGCATCCCGATTATGTCGAACTTGGTTTTCATGTTTTTTCACCTAAAAAATTATGTAAAATGGCGGAATTTTGGGATAATATCGCCCATCTTCCCATTTCCAATATGCCTTTATAATTTAATTTTTACCCGGCAAGCACCGCAGCAGATTTTGGCCCATACGCGATTACAAGGAGCGTAATTATATGGACAAGCAGCGCCAACGCCAGGAAACCCCAGATTTTCGGCTTTTCCGCCTTGAAGCCAATGTTCTCCTTATGTATCATGTAACTTAGCCCGAACATGATAATGACAAAGCTGGCAAGAAGGATCGGGAGGAAAAGCTTGAGGTTGTCAAAAATCATCATGACCGATAGCATTGCGCCCATTGTCCCTGCCATCAGCCCTCCCATCAGCCCTTCCAGTACTCCCATTATGCCGCAGCAATAGCCGAGATAAGCCCCGGCAGCCATTCCAATAAGCATGCCGTAAACGGTTCCTATGAACATGCCGTTTGTTGCCCCAACTATGGCGCCCGCAAGGAACCCTGCAGTCATTCCAATAGTCATTCCGATCATCATGCCATTCATGTGCGTGAATGAATCCCTGTATGCCTCGACCTGCCATGCAACCGCGATAATCACCGCAATTGAAATAAGCGAAAGGAAAGCATAATACGTGCTGTCGCCGGTTATGATACCTACAAAGCTCATGCTTATTGTCGCAACCGCAAGAATTACAAATGAAAAGACGAATATTTCGACGCCCTTGGCCTCAACCTTGTAATTGTCCTCACCGAAAATCGCCCCTCTGATGAAATTGATAAGGCGCATTTTCCCTTTCCCGCCCCTTGGGACCCTCTCGAAGGAAGTGGAATACCCCATTTTCTCAAGTTCCTGCGCCATTGCCTCCATTTGGGGAGTTTCACCGCTTAGCCTTGCGCGCTTCTGCTGGAAATCGACATCCTCCAGCTTGACTGAATGACGGATTGCAATCCGCTCGACCAGCCTTTCGCATGCCTCGCAGTTCAATTCCCTGATGTAGACGTCTTTTTCCACCATTTTACCACCAAAAAACATAATTTTCAATTAAATTTGATGCCTTCCCGCCGATTCCAGTTTTAACTTTCAATCAACATCCGCGCTTTTCAGCTGATATTCTCCACCTTATACCCTCCCTCCTTCTCTATCGCTTTTATTATTTCCTCCTCAGTTGCCGGCTTCTCGAATTCAACAACCGTTTCGCGCTTAGTGAAATCCGCTTCCACGCTCCTTACCCCCTTGATTTCCTTAACATTCTCTGAAATCAGCCAGTTGCAGCTGTTGCAGTGCATTCCCTTAACCTTGAACGTTTTTCTCATATTTTACCACCCTGCATTCCGGATCCAAGCACCTCCATAATGAATATGCAAGCAATGCCGCGGCAATAACGCCAATTCCCAATGAAAAGTCCGCAAGGAACGCCAGCGAGCTTCCGAGCCCGAGCGCATAAACCCAAAGCGGGACGCAATACGGGCATGCCGATGCGAACAATGCGACAATGCCGCCGGCCATATCCCTCTTTCTTCCGCCGAAATTAAGCATGATTGCAATTTGGAGCGCTGCAAGAATAGCGATAACAATTTGCATCGCCACTATCGCCCCATCCGCAGTCTGGTTGAATTGCATCAGGGAAAGGACGAATGTCCCCGAAATAATGAAGTAAATACCGAGCAGGAGGATAAAAAGCCCCCCCGCAATGGTTGCGAACCTCTTATTTGCGAACATCCCTTTCAGCAAATCCAACCTATCCTGGATTTTACTCCGCATAAAGCACTCCCCGGAACATGTTCATTCCGCACCTGTAGGCATGCTCGCCCTTTTGGGGGGTGAATGTCGCCTCTTGTGTTTCGCCGTTCCTTGAAATCAAGCTGATCCCGTAATCTGGTATCGCCATTTGCCTTCCGCAGCCGGAATTCTGGTCGGCTGAAAAGCGGACCTTGACAGGAACCCCCGCCTTTACCGTGACTTTCGGCTTGTCGTAAACCCCCGTACCCAGGGCCCTGATGTCTATAACCTGGGTTTCGCCCGGCGCACCTGTTGGCTCGCTTCCGCCTAATGCAATTGTTGGCTGCAACCTTACTTCGCTTGGGGCCGGTGCCTTTGGCGCCGTCATCTGCGCAAAAATCACCAAGCCCAAAACCCCTGCTATCGCCACACCGAAAAGCAGGAGCATATTCCTTTCCATGGTCTCACCTTAATATGAAAATCAATTACAACACGGCCTATGGGCCATATTATTAATCGATATTCAATAACTGTAGTTAATCCTATGGTTGAAACAATATATATAAATTCATGAAACAACCGATTTTATTGTTTCACAATGCTGGAACTTAAGGCGGACATGTTTCAAATTATTGAAACAGGCCCTTAAACCCCCTTATAGGTGATTCCCCCAATGGTATCCAATAAAAAAACCGCTTTTGCGATTTTGCTGATTGCGGTTTTTGCGCTCCTCATATTCCTGACCGTCTTTTCATTCCAAGCTCCCGAGAATTCCGCCCTTTCCTCCCTCTACCACCTGCTCTTTGGGTTCCATGTTGAGCTGATGGTCCTCCTTTCCATGGTGGGAGTGGTGGTCGGGGCGGTAGTATTCTACCTGCTAAGCGGCAAGGTGGACAGGAAGGGGCTGGAGGCAAAGGCCGTCGCCGAATTGGTGCTCAAATTCATGGACCGGGATGAAAAGCTTGTAATCAAGGAGCTTTTGCGCAGTAACGGCAGGATATTGCAGGCCGAGATATCGAGGCTCGAGGGGATGACCCGTCTCAAGGCTCACCGGATAGTTGCCAAGCTTGAATCCATGGGCGTAATTGATGTGCAAAAATCCGGCAAGCTCAAGATTATCCACCTAAAGGATGAGCTTAAGCAGGCATTGCTGGAGAAATGAGGCCTCCATATTTCCTGGAATCCAATGCCCCTGTTGGCGAGATCGATGTGCCAAGCAACCATCCCTTAGGCCCAACAACGGGTGCTTGCCGGCATTGGTTCCCTCATCCCCTAATCCTATTTATCGAATGCCCGGTAATCCCTAAGTTGCAACTATGGTATTTCCTGCACCATTTGCCGCATTTCTCCGCCCATGCCAACTGGGCGTATTTTAGCTGGCATTCGGGGCATTCATAGTATTTGTTTACTCCCATGGTTTCATCCAACCTTGCCTTCCGGGTGGTTTAACAGCATTTGCCGCCGCCTTTCTTTCCATCCATGTTTATCACCTTTTTTGTATTTAATAACCGTAATAAATCACATTGCGCTTCATTCATATTTGCAATGCTTCAAGCATGCATTGTAGGCCTGCACGAAAACGGCCCCGATAAGGAACCCGCCGATGAAGGAAACCAAGATGGCTGATACCATGCTCATCAGGTCAATCGCCCTGGGAGCGACCGCAAAGCCGTAATGCGTCAGTGAGTTGAGGAACCCCAGCACTAGCGACGGAGAAATCAGCAGCAGCAACCCGCAGAGCAGTGAGAGCGCCGCGAAAGTGACCCCCAAGGAGAGCGAGACCGGCCACCAGTCCAAACGATGCATCCCTTTTTCCTTTGCCATATTCACCACCATTTTTTTGTCATCTATTCAAAAAAATCGATATATTCATCAATGGCAAGCCGCCTTTTTAGCAGGAGGTTTATTTTTCATACTTGCCTTGGCATCATTTCCTGGCTCGGAGTATGCGTTTTCCCCATCCGCCCCATTCGTTCCATGGCCATCGTGCCCCACAATACTGCCATCGCTTCCGTGCCCGGCATGGCTTCCGTGCATGTCCTTCATCATCCACATCATCGAAAGCGGGCATAGCAGCAGGATCACCCACGAATAATTGCGCAGGTTGAGCCCGAAGGAAGTTGCCCCGAAGATAAGCACCAGCGGTATGAGGCAGCAGAGCACCATCAACAGTAGATGGTTGTTCTTGATTCCATTCCAGCTAAGGTCCATGATTTCTTCACCCGAATCCTATATCCTTGTAATTGAATGAATGTGCAATTTCCAAGCCTATTGACATGCATTTTTCTCCTAAAACCCTTTATTTCTTGCCTATCGCCGTATTTCCGTCCATTACCTTCAGTACCCGAATCCTTCCCTCATGGATGCATGGCCTTCAGCATAGCCAGGTACGCCAAACCGAGTACGGCAACCCAAAAAATGGTTTCAAATGCCGCCCGATGGCCGCGAAAGAATCCAAGAGCCTTGTTTAGTGGCATGCTTTCCTCTCCCCGTGCTTGCTCGGAAGTGCCATCATCAACACGTGGCTGCCGATGCAAATTACTAGTGCAAGCGGGAAAATCCACCAGCCCGTGATGCCGGCAAGCTGCAAGCCCAAAATCGGGATTACTGGAAGCAGGCAGCAAACGGCCATCATGGCCAAATGGTTGTTGCGCAGGTAATCCAACTGGTTTTCAAACATTTTTTCCCAACTCGCATTTTTAAGTCCTTTTCCGGGGTTAGCGTCAGCCGGAGGAGTTCATTCTTGCCCTCATTTAGGCGTTCGCCTAGCCGCCAGGGCTGTCGCTGCCGATAATCTGCTGCAGTGCCCTTCCCGTCGCCTGCTTCAGGAATCCCGGCTCCACATTCCTTAGGCACTCCGCATACTGCGATGGGTGGTGGCTGAGATGCTGGACATTAGCCGCGTCCTTAAGGTTGCCGCACTCATTTCCCGGACTGGCCGCCTGCTGCTGGTAAAACTGCTGGTTGGCTGCCGTCTGCAACAATCTTCCCTGCGGATCCAAATCGGGCCTGGGCGGTGAGAATGCCGAAAATGCGCCAAATGCCACTACCGCTATCGCAACGAAAATAACCGCGTATTCTGCCATTTTGCCCATAACATCACCTGATTATGAAAAACCTTGCTACATATGAGAGGAAAATTGCCGCAGAGCCGAGAATGGAAAAATTTAGCGATTCCGGATCCTTGAAATAGCCCTGGATGCCAAATGGCATTCCCGACTCCAAGCCGTATTCGCTGTATTTTTTCAGGAGGTAAATTATGCCCACGGAATTCGAGAGCACGCCGAAGAGCAGGAAAACCTCGCGGTAATCGAACAGGAAACCTGCCGCACCCGCCAGCCCAAGGAATGGCAACGCGTCTGAAATGTGATGCGCGCAGCAGGCGGCCATTGCCGTCCCCGAAATGCCCCCCGATGCCATCATCCCGGAGGATTTGAGCATTTTCCTTCGCATGAGATGCTTGAATTGCAGGTGCAATTTGACTTGCAGCCCCAATCCTGTCGCGAGCGCCGCAATCCACGGCCAATCGAGTGAAAATTGCTGGAGGGCATGCGGAAAAGAGTTTGCGAGCGTTATGATCCCGAAATAGAAAAAGAAAATGAGCAAGAATGCCATAAGCCCTGCAAAAGCCGGATGAATCTCCAGCCATTGGATTGAATTGGGGGAATGCATGGCAAGGGCGCCCCCCATATCGCCTTTCCCCCTCTTGGCGTGGATTCTTGGCAAACTTGCATTCCGCTCATATTTCATTGGCATATTTCACCACCACTTCAGCTGCCTGCCCTTTTTTCGCTGTATTCCTGTACCTTGGCGCGCACCGATTTCTTTATGCATTCCGCGCAACGATCCCGGTCCTCGCAGCAGTCTAGGAACGGTTTTCCGCAGTTTGAGCATACCGTCATAGCAATACGCCCCCGAAGAGGATGAATGCCCCTAGCAGGACCATCCCCAAGCCTAATACGACCTTCAATTTCTTGCGATTCTCCTTCTCCATTTTCTCAATCTTCATAAGCAGTTTTGAATTTGTAGCAAAAAGCAATACGAGAATGAGCGGCATCACGAACATCAGGTTGTAGAGCGCGAGGTATCCCAGCCCCTCCCAGAATGCGAATTTGGATGCGAGCAGGCCCAGGATTGCGACATAGATCCCGCCGGCGCATGGAAAGGCGCAAACCCCCACTATGAACCCTGCGACCAATGCCGCTGTAAGCGTCGATTTTCGCAGCCAATCGTCAATCCATCCCCTCGAAACTGATGGGATTTTGAATGCCTTCCTTCCGCTCAACCCTTCCCAAAGCGATACCGCACCAATGAGAATAAGCAAGCTTGCACCCAACTTGGCCATGAAATGCGCTGGGAAGAACGTGAACACTTTCAGGATGCCAACGCCGATCAGGAAATATGCGATGAAAACCCCAATAATGTACGCGCCCCCGATAAGCAGCATCTCGTTCCGGCTCCTGTTCATTGAAAGCAGAAGGGCAATGAAGAAGAACAGCACCGCCAGCCCGCACGGATGTATCCCGTCCAGGAAACCAGAGGTAACAACTATGGGGAGCAGTGCGGAGAGGTCCATTAGGGGTGCCGAGGCACTGACGGAAGAAAGAAGCAAGGACAATTGAAACGCAATGGTTGGGATTTTCATATTCAAAACCCGTATCTTGCGATCAAAAGGACCGGTGCCGCAACAATAAGCAAAGGCAGCGCCCAGTCGGGGAATGAAGAAGGCCGGGTAGAGGCCAAGTTGCAGAGGGTCGCTGGTGTGTTCGGGTCTTCTGCGCATTCAATGGCATTCCCGTCCTTAATCAGGAAAAATGTTTCCGTTTCGCCCATCGAATCCTGGTAGAGGATGACTGGCCCTTCTGATGGGGTTTTTAGCAACCTTTCAACTGCCGCGATTGGCACGTGCCCTTCGAGCAGGTATTTCCCATCGAGGATTGTGAGCATGTGCCCTTGGTATTGCAATGGGACACCGAACCTTCCCTGCACCTCCGCCATCTCGCTGCGTGTTTCCGGCGAGTTGATGAAATCCTTTATTTCGGGCGCATATCCAAAACCCGCCAAAACAGGCAGAAGCTTATCGAGGTAGGGGGAACAGTGCCCGCATGCCTCGTTCTTGTAAATGACCGCGGTTTTCAAGTCAGTTGCATTGGCAGGGCCGAGTTGGAACATCAGAATTGCAATGAATATTCCAAGGGCTAATCCTTTCATGGTAATTCACCTTCGATCAATTTTAGCGGGTTAGCTTCCCCCGATCCTATCCTAGCATCCTCCAACCATGTTGGGGAGGTTCGCGATGGCATTGATTGCTGGCGCCTGCTGGGCGCCTGTTTGCGGTGCGGCTGCCCCGCCTGCCGGCTTAGGGGCGATTCCCTGCTGCTCCCTCCAGCCCGGATGCATCTCGTCCATCATTTTCTCGTACTCGGCATCCGCCTGGCTGTTCCCCTGCGGTAAAGCAGAAAGGGCGCTGCCGGTGGAGATCTGCTGCGTGCTCGCCTGCATGCTCGGAAATTTCACGTATGCGGAATTCAAGGTATTGAGCTGAAATGCCTGCATCCCGGTGACCAGGAGCATGAGCCCCAGGATCACATTCAACAACATCGTCTTTTCCATTACAACCACCTACATAAAACCATTTTTTTACCATATTCCAAAAGACCGGATTTTCAGGGAATGCATTAGCTGTCCCCGAATCCCCTTGCCCCTATTTTTCCATGCCGCCACAGTGTTCCTCGAGTTCCTCCTCGGACAGTTTTTCGCCGTGCATCCTTTCGTGCAGTTCGGCATGTGAAACGCCGGCGTCCGCATTCCCGTGCATTGCCGCGTGCATTTCCCCGCGGGCTTCCCCACTCACTCCATTATGCATCTTCGCATGCATCTGGCCGTGCGCAGAGCTTTCTGCTCTTGGCAGCTCTCCACTATTGGCATGCATCGCTTTGTGCATCTCCTCATGGGAAATGCCGCTCGCCTGCATCGCATCCATCATGGCGCCCGTCCTGCCCTCCATGGAATTCCTATTCCATCCTTGGGATCCTGCGGCATTCACGAGTGTGAAGCCCACGAGCACCAAGGCACCGAAAACCAGCAATACAGATCTGTCCATTTTCACCACCTTTCGAAAACCATTTTATTTATATTCCCAAATTATCCAAAAAAATGCAAGGAGGCTCCTTCCGCATTTTCTCAGCAGCCTCCCACCATATTCGGCAGGTTCGCTATGCCCGAAACCCCCGAGCCGCTGGCAGCCCCGCTGGATGTCGCAGGCGCAGCTGCAGCCGCTTTGAAACCCCTGAATTTATTCGAGGTCAGGTCAATGGTGTTGATGTCCTTGCCCGCATTCGCGAATTCCACCGCTTTCAGAAGGTGCTGCTTGGGGAAGAACATCGTCTTCCATTTCCCAAGCTCTGCAAGTATCTGGTCGTCGGTGAACTCCTTGCCGTGCTTCGAAATGAGGTATTTAGCAAGCCCCCTCATTGCATAGGAATGGGCGCAGCCGCATGCCGCCTGCCCCCCGCTGGCAACGAGTGTTGTAGCCCCGCAGCAGTATTCGCATGCGATCATTGAGGCGATTTTGACGTACCTTGCATTCATCGTGGCATCCGCCATGCCGTTGCCGTCATCGAGTTTTGCCAGGATTGCCATGGAAGTTATTGGGTCGTCGAAAGTCACCTTGAGCTCAGGTCCATAAATTGTTGGCACGCCCTTGGGAATCACCTTATCAGCAATTGTCTGCAGGTCAATCTGGGCCGGCGCCGCTGCCCCCGTCTGGATTTGCTGGGTTGCCGCTTGCGGTGCCGCAGCTGCCTGTGACAATGGAGCCGCGCCCGCTGCTGGCGCACTTGCGGTTTCCAGCCTTTGGGTTGAGGATGCCGCCAGCACCATCTTGGAATAATGGTCGGAATTCGCCGCTGCAAGATTTCCAAGTTGGAACTGGTTGAAGGCCATCAGCCCAACCAATGCGATAATCAGCGCGTACTGAGCCATCGGCAGCCCGTCCTCCTTCCTATGTTCATGACGCCCCGTTTCTGAATCCATATCCTCCCACCTCATTTCGAATGTGCGCTTCCCTTGGCATCCATCTATTTAGCCATTGAAAAGCTTTACAAATTATGTAAAGCTAAGGATTTATATATCTTTCTATTTAGTGAAAAGCTTTACAATTATCGAAAGACTTATATAGAGGGTAAATAGTAATAATGGCATGGTAAAATTGAAGAAATTTGATTTCGGGAAAGGCACCGTGGCAGCCGACACTGTCCTCTCGCCCCTAGAATCCGACGTTATAGGGAAGCTTTGGGGGGCTGGCGAGCTTACGGTAAGGGACCTCCACAAGAAGCTTCGCGGCAGGTATGCACTGACCTCGGTTGCCGTGAGCCTAGATAGGCTCTTCCAGAAGAAATTGGTGAATCGGCGCATCAACACCGGCAGGGGCGGCATACACTACATATATTCCGCAAGGCAGAGCAAGCAGGAGTTCGAGAAATCGGTCGTGCAGCAGGCTGTCGACAAGCTGATCGAGCGCTTCGGGCCATCCGCAGTCAGCTATTTCGACGAAAAATACGGGAAGTAGCGTTTCGCAATGTATATATTGTAGGGGTGCCAAAAATATTACATGTTCGAAATGTGGGATCATCTGATATTCGGCATATCCGCGTTCATTGGGAACCCGACGAACGTCGCCTTTTCCCTCCTGTCCCTTATGCTTGCGCTTCTCATCATTTACAAGCTCAGGGACAGCTCACTTGGCTTCCGACCACGCCTTTTATTGATATATTCGCACCTATCGCTCATCTCCTTCCCCGCGATCCTCCTTGCCTCCAGCCTCTCCTGCATTTCCGTGGGCCTTGGCTGCCCTGTCACCATTGCCAGGTATGGCCTCCTGTTGCTGCCTATCTCGATATTGCTCTCCCTGGCAATCGGTTCACTTCTGCTTCCGCAGTTCTTCATGCTCGGCACCCGCAGGACGGGCCAGTTCGATGCTTTCCTTAGGACGGAAGCGCGGAAATTGGGCATCAGAACCCCGTCAATCCGGATACTCGATTCCCAAAAGCCGATCGCCTTCAGCATCTCCGGCCTCAGCGCTGCCATTTTTGTTTCAGTGGGAATGATCGAGACCTTCACGAGGAAGGAGCTTGAGGCGGTGCTTTTGCACGAATTGAACCATGTCGGGAGGAGGGCGCCACTTCTCAAAACCACGAGTTCGATACTCCTGCTTTTTTCCCCGATCGCGCGCCTCGCAGCCGCGGCAAATTCAAATTCCGAGGAGGACTTTGCGGATCGTTATGCCATCAGGCGCCAGAGCACCCAAAGGCACATCCGAAATGCGAAGCAGAAGGCGCACGAATTTGATTGATTATTTTTATTACCTTTGTCAGGCTCAACTTTACACTGCAATTTAATATTTGCCTCCCTAGGGGATTGGGTGTAACATTATGCATACTTGGGTTCCGAGGATAAAAAGGAAGGTCGGCTTCACCATTGGGCAGCTTAAGCGCGCGCTTGAGGGGAAAAGGAGAGCCCTTCCTAGGAATGAAAAGCCGAAAAGGAAAAAGTGAAGTTAGCAGCAGCTGCAATGGCCGCAGCACTCCTCCTTGCCTTCCATTTTCTCCTTCTTGTCCTTCCTTGTTTTCTTGGCCTTCATTTTAACCACCTAATAATTTCAGCATAAAGCGTGATGTTCTCCCATTCCTTTTTAGTGACTATTGCCCACAACCAATATTTCTTCACCACGGCTCAATATGTATATTTTCCGCCTTAAAGCCTATTTGGGGCAAAATCGTCTTTACATCCTCGACCATCTTCGGGTTGCCGCATATGAACACATCCGTTTCCTCCTTCCCCTCGAAATTGTACGTCGGGAAAAAATCATGGAAAATCCCCATCCTTCCCTGCCAATCCTCCCTTCCAAGGTCTGTGATTGTGGGCTCAAGCCTGAAGTTGGGATGTTCCTTTGCCATCCTTTCCAGTTCCTCCCTGAAAAGGTAAACATCGGGGTTCTTGAAGCCGAAAAACAATGTTATTGGGATGGTTGAGCCCGTTTTGAGCAAAGTGCGAATGTGGCAGAGCAGGGGCGCAACACCTGTGCCGGTTCCTATGTAAATCAACCTTTTCGCCTCCTGTTTAATTGTGAATACCCCAAAAGGCCCCCTTACATTTATTTTGGAGCCAACAACGCAATGGGTTTTGAGGTGATTGGTGAATCCCGGCGAGTCGAGCAGCCTTATCGCAAACTCCAACGCCCCTTTCTCCCCCTCACCGGAAGCTACGGAATACGATGTCCATTTGGGAAGGTTTGGGTTCCCCCTCAATTTGAAATCGTCCATTGAGAGCTGGACGAACTGGCCGGCCTTGAAGCTGAAATCCAGCCCATCCGGGATTTTAAGTTTGTAGATTGCGCTATGCACATCCGGCGAGGCGCGCTTATCCAAATACGGCCTTATTTCAATAACTTCGGATCTGAATTCCATATAGACCAGCCCATCAGGCGGTTTGATTACCCTTTGCTTATTTAATAAAAGGCGGTTTAAAATAAATACCGGGGAATTGATGCCCATTTGGCTGGTGCATATGCGTCTTCGTTACTGGGCAATACTGCTTTTGCTCTTTGCAATCCTTGCCCTCCCATTCTACCTTTATGAAGATGGGAGATGGAAACGGCTTCTTGGAAGCCAGATGCATGGGGACGAGCTTTGGCTCACGGTTTTTGCGATCCTCTGGTCGATGTTTGCAACTGTTACCCTGCAAATTGGCTTATAGTGGTAAATTTGCATTGTTTTATCTGGTAGCCGGGCAAATACCCGCAGGCTCACATATTGCCAATCAATAAAAAAAAAGAAAAAAGGGATGTGGATTCAATTCCATCCGCCCATTATCCCGCTGCGCATTCCGCGGCCCTGCCCGTTCGCATTTCCGAAGGGAGGCAGATTGCTATCCCCAATTGTTGCGTTCCCGAGCATCGGGCAGCCCCCGAGCCTGCCCCTTCCGCGGCCCATCCCAAAACCGCTTTCCTTGAGCTGGTTCAGGGTGTCCACATCAAGGGCCGTAAGCTCTCCGCTGCGCATCCTTTCCATGAGCGCCCGCTCATCCGCATACTGCGCATGGTAGGCGTTCAGCAGCGGGATGTCCGATGCGGTCACCTTCCCCTGCCAGAGGTTCTGCAGGGCTTCTTTCTGCTCATCCGTTGCAGTCAGGTAGGATGCCGAAACCGGTATCGCCACCACCGCAGCCAGCAAGAGCAGCATTGCCATCTTGTTCATCTAAATCACCCGCCTCCAATAAAGAGGCATCAAATTAGTTGGCGGGCCGGGATATTATTATGGGTGATTTGTGAAGCATCAATTGGCCCGCGCCCCTTTTTACCGAGGTAAAATCAGCTCTCCAGTATTATGGTTCTCAACGGTTCAGAACCCAAATCAAACCGAAAAGTTGGAATTCTTGGGCAAAATGACCGAATGGGTTTTCCCAAATTTTGCCCGCCTGATGAGCCTGCGCCTCTCCATTCCCCCAAGAACAGTCGAAGCCTTTGCCTTGCTCCAGCCCAATTGGCTTCTTAGCGAATCCTGCGTAAGCTCCCCTGCCCCCTTTAGCCTGTCAATAATAAGCCTTTCATCCCTGCTAAGCAAAATTTTCTGTTTTGAATGGTTCCGATTCGGCGCTCCTAGCATGGACTTATCGCCGGCTCCCATTCCGGCCTTCCTTCCTTGTAGCGCGAAATATAAGGCCACAATTCCTGCAATCACCGCAGCGAGCAATGCGTAATTCCCGTTTTCCTGGGAATTCGTATAGAACTCCATCATGTCCCTCATCCTTGGGAGTTGGCCCCTTGGCAGCTGGCCGTCAAAAGAACCGGGCTGTGCTGGTTGCGGGGATGCTATATCCAAAAGCAATGATGCGGCAAAGTACACTCCCACCACCACTGCCACGATGATGCCAATCTTCATCGCATTATCCATTTTGGCAAGGGGATTTTCCATATTTGTACCTTAT
The DNA here is from genome assembly GCA_035288785.1 of Candidatus Norongarragalinales archaeon. Taxonomy (GTDB): domain Archaea; phylum Micrarchaeota; class Micrarchaeia; order Norongarragalinales; family SBBD01; genus JACRGC01. The sequence continues at coordinate 5,903 of DATDZF010000085.1, read as the reverse complement.
CTTGAACGGTATATTAAATCCCTTCCGATATAGTTCATTCATGCCTTATGACGCAAAATCTATGAAAAAAATCCTCGTTTTCGGGAACCCCCTTGTCGAGGAGGACTCGCTTCCAATTAAGCTCCTTCCGCAGCTCCAGAAGGCATTTCCCCGGATAGAATTCAAGGAGATCGATTCCGCCGAGCAGGTGGAGGATGAGGGGAGGGATCTTGTAATCATCGACGCGGTTTCCGGAATAAAAAAAGTGGAGGCTATTTCCGATCTTGATTCCATACAACTCGAAAAGATTTACACTATGCATGATTTTGACCTGGGAATAACCTTAAAGCTTCTAAAAAAAATGCGCAAGATCGATTCCGCCCTCATTTTCGGCGTCCCGCTCCATTATCCCAAGAAAAAGGCATATGTGGAACTTGTAAAAATGATCGGCTCTCATGCCTGATGGCCAGCTTGAAACCAGTACCCGAGGGATAGATCGGAAATCCCCTCCCTATCGCCAATACCTCTGTTACCGGGAAAATAGTCCGTTCCACTTCATTGAACAATTATGCCCCACGATTTCACCTAAAATGATAAATTGGGTTCCATCCTAAATCCTAAAGTAATATTAACCTGAAAAATTCCAATCCGTTATGGCAAAAACCGTGCTTTCCCATGGATGACGAATATCCCAAGATGCTCCTGATTCTTCTCCTGATGGTCGGGGGCATATTCCTTTTCGCGACAGTTCTTGCTCCAAGGTCGTTCGTAGGCGGTGCAATAAACATTTCAAAATCCCAACCGCCCATAATCGAACCCCAATGCATTGGCGGCGTTCCCGCTAACACCTGCTCGGTGGAGAAACCGATGTTTTGCAACAGTGGATTCCTACTCGTCGAAAATTGCGGTTATTGTGGCTGCCCAGAATATGCGGCTTGCAATCCTGACGGTTCCTGTGTTTATTCGGCTGTGCAGGTGAGCACCCAGGCGGTTGGCAAAATTTCCGTTGATTCGGCATTGGAAACCCTCCAAAAAAACTCCCCGGTGAGCTGGTCTATCAGGTGGAAGCAAAATTCTATCTTCCCAAAAACGATTGCCGGGGGAAAGAGCCCGGTATATGATGGCACGCCAAGCGAAATTGCCTTAAGGTTCATGTCCGAAACGGCACCCTTCATCCAATCCTCCAATTTAGCACCATTAAGGGAGCAGGAAGTCCCGTCAGGTAGGAAGGTGTCTTTGGTGCAGAAGGTTGACGGGCTGCCTGTCATCGGAGGCCTTTCGGGAGTCATCATTTCGGAAAAGGGGGAGATTTTGCACTTGTCAGCTTCGTTGCATGACCTTCCTACGATCAACATAGTACCGGAGCTCTCAGCCGCTGATGCCACCACATATGCGCTCCGTTCCATCGGGAAGGATTCCTCCTTCCTGAAGGATATTGCATCAATGCTTGCTGTTTTCCCGTCTGATCCGCCGAGGCTCGCATATGACCTTTACTTCACTATCTCCTCCGCCTCTGAACATGATCCATGGCATATTGTTGTCGACGCAAAAGACGGGCGGGTTCTCCTGAAAAAACTTCTTGTGCAGAAAGACCAAGGCACCGGCAGGGTGTTCATCCCAAATCCGGTAGCTAAGATCAACAATCCCTCTTTCAGCGACCAGTCGGATGCGAATTCGGCTATCCCGCTTGGGGTATATGATAATGCCATTCTGGAAAATCTTGATCCTCCGAATGGCGGCCTATACTACCTGAAGGGCGCCTTTGCATGGATGAAAAACTATGAAATTCCAACAAACGTCCCGCCTGCCTCCGCAAGTGGTGATTTTTCCTTCCTGCGCTTTGACAATGGTTTCGAGGAGGCGATGGCCTACTATACGATTGACCGCAGCCAGGCCTATATACAGTCCCTTGGATTCACCGATGTGAACAACCGGCCCCAGGAAATTGATGCCCACGGCGTTTTCAATTTCGACAATTCCCATTATGAGGCCGCTCCGGTTGGGGCAGGCTACCTTGCCTTCGGCGACGGCGGCGTTGATGATGCGGAGGATGCAGACATCATCCTCCACGAGTACGGCCATGCGATCCAGGACAATTCCGCACCCGGAATATACCTAGGCACCGCCGATAACGGCTATGGTGACGAGACCGGTGCGATGGCTGAAGGCTTCAGCGACTACTGGGCCGCCTCAAGCACATATGAATATTCGCTTGCGAGCGGATTTCCGACCAATTATATAGGCGAATGGGATGCAAAGGGGTATGCGACACCTGCGCCTTACCTGAGGGTTGTTGATTCCACCAAAAAATACCCGTCCGGAATGGTCGATAAGGTGCACGAGGATGGCCAGATCTGGTCGGGAGCATTATGGGAGCTCTTCCAGAGTCTTGGAAGGGAAAAAACGGATAAAATCGTGCTATATTCCCATTTCCTAGTCCCTCCCAATCCGGATTTTGCCGATGGCGCAAGGGCACTGATGGATGCCGATGCATTGCTTTTCCCCAAGGAAGGCACCTCCCCAACTATTGGAAAGGACTATAACCGCATATGCGAGGTCGTCCGGAACCGCGGCATCCTCGCCTGCCAATTGCAGTACATCTGCGGGGATTTGAATGAGGATGCCTATCTGGATGCCCTCGATATAGCAAACATGATTGATTTCGTTTTCATGGGGGAGGCGCCCGACTCCTCGTTCGAGGCCGCGGACCTTGATGGAAATGGAGAGGCAAACGCTTTGGATTTGGCTCGCATTATCGACCATGTATTTTTCGGGGATCCGGCGCCAACCGGATGCGGAAACCATCCAGTATCCATGCGTATTGCTCCTACAGATGAGGAAAAAGAGGCCTTGCAGCGAAATCTGGAAGCAAAGGGATTGGACCTAAAGCTTCCGGAAATACGCGAATAAATTTACCCCCGTGGCAAAAGCCGTTACGTCCACTTTACCTTAAGGAAATGGGTCGCGCAGCTCATGCAGGGATCATAAGCCCGGATCAGCTTCTCGATCTCAAATTCAATTTCCTCCTTTGGCCTATCGATGTTCTCCTCAACGAGCTTCTTGATGTCAAAGCCCATGTTGACCTGGTTCTGTGCGGTTGGGATGACGAGCTCGACCTCCTTAACGTTGGAATTTTCGATCTCTATATGGTAGTATAGAGTGCCACGTGGCGCCTCGATTGCAGCAACGCCGGTGCCGGATTTCTCCTTTACCTCCACCGGCTTTTCGGGCTTGAATTCGGTCGTTTCCAATAGCTCGATTGAGTGGTCGATTGCATGGAGGGTTTCGACTGCCTGCGCGAGGTTGTTGTTGTAGATGTCCTTTGATGGAAATAAGGAAATGTAGCTTGTGGCATCCCTCCTCGTATCCTTGTGCAGGCTGTCTTTCTTCAAATTCATCCTCGGCAGCGATCCTACCATGAACTCCTTGCCCCTGAACTGGAATCCGGTTGATGTGGAGTAGGGGATGATTACCCGCTGCAGATGCCACAGGTAATGTGTTTTGGGGACGGGCACCCCTTCGGAACTGATAATTTCATCCCCCAAATATGAATAATCCTTGTTGCCGGAGCACACGTACCTTGTTTCACGCTCGAATTTGAAGTCGCAATCCTTGAAAATCTGCATCAGCTGGAAAAGGTGCTCCCGGGCGGCTTTCAATTCCGCGACGGTTTTGGCTGCTCCCTCCTTGTCGGGCACTTTTGCAAATCCTCCCACCATCGGTAATGTGGAATGGACCGCCCTTCCCGCCACCATTTTGCTCATGTTGTTTCCCGCAGCCTTTACCTGGAATGCCTGGTCAACCAGCTCCGGATGGGAATCGGCCATCTCGATTATGGAATCCTTCTTGAAGACATCTGGTAGTGAGAACATGTACAGGTGCATAGCATGGTCGCGGATGTACATACCATAAGTTGTGAGCTTCCGTAGGATTTTTGTTTGTTCGGAAGGCTCCACCTTCAAGGCGTTCTCGACGGCCTCCAAGCAGCAGGTTAAATGTGCGATGGAGCAGGTTCCGCAAATCCTTGAAACCAGTTGCGCCACATTTAATGCCGGCTTTCCCCTTACGGCTTGCGAATAAAACCTCTTGTTTTCCGTGATCTTGAGCTCCACATCCTCCACCTCCCCCTGCCTCACTTTGAGCGAGAGGTCGGCGTGGCCCTCTATTTTTGTTATGTGCTCCAAATTGATGTCAAAATCCTGGTGCATTTGTTATCATCCGGTTTTTTTATTAAATTACACCTAAGAATGGCTAATATAGTTGCCCAAAATTCCTTTTTTCCCCGCCATCATTATAAAATATTTTATTTTTTGATTCCAAACTCAACAAGATACTTCTCCAAAACCGCAATGAACCTCTTCTCATCCATCGGGCATCCCGCCACCTGGTCGTCCACCGGAATTACCTCTGGCACGGAAAGCACCTTGTCCATCATCTTGAACTTGTCCACGATGAACTGTATCTCCTTCTTGGTTTCCGGATCGAACATGTTGCGCTGCCCGGCTGGCTGCCCGTTGCAGGCGCATGCGCCTATTGCAACGACTTTTTTGGAATTTTTCCGGATGTCCAGCACCTTTTGCCTGTCGCGCTCGTTTGCAATTGCGCCTTCCACGAATGCGACGTCAAGGTCGGTTGGGTCGTTCTTGGTTTTCATGATTCGTGCGTACTTGAAATCCACAAGAGGAAGCCACTCCTTGTAGTGGTCATTCAGGAGCTCTACGAAAACTATGCTCGAATCCTCGCAACAGGAGAATGAGAACAGCCCGACCTTCAATTTCCCTGCCATAAAATATCGCAACCATTAATCCGTCACGTTTTTTAAGCCAGTCGGAATAATCGATCGGTAATTATTTGGGCCGGAGACTGATGCGGATAAATATAGTGGTGCAATCCTTTCGGGTTGGGCCTATATTTGGGAAAATATCTGCGATAGAATATGAAGGTGTATGTCATGTCTGAAGAAAAAGGTATTGTGCTTGCGTTTCTCACCGCACTCATTAGTGGCGCATCCGTGTTCGTGAACGGCTTTGTGGTTAAGGGCTTTGATCCGGTAGTTTTCACAGCCCTGAAGAATTTGGGCGCGGCAATATTTCTGGTTGGGGCAATCATATTGCTTAAGGAGAGGAAAAAGCTCTCCCAATTATCCTCTTCACAATGGAAATGGCTGATTGCAATAGGCATTATCGGCGGCTCCATCCCCTTCCTGATGTTCTTCCAGGGGCTTAGCATGATCCCCGCGGTCAAGGGCTCGTTCCTGTTCCGGATGCTGTTCATTTTCTCGGCGGTATTCGCAATTTTCATGCTGAAGGAAAAACCCTCAAGGAATACTGTTATTGGCGCAATGATATTTTTGGTTGGAAATGCAATCCTGATTGGGCAAGAAAACATATTCTCTTTCGGTTTAGGCGAATTACTTGTCCTTTTAGCAACCATCATTTGGGCATTCGAGTACGTGCTCTCCAAATGGGTGATGCAAAAAACCGGCCTCGAGCCAAGGATGGTCGCTTTTGGCAGGATGTTTGTCGGGATGCTCGTATTGGCCGGCTATTTGGGTGCCGTAGGCAAAATATCTTCCATCCCTTCGCTTTCATTAATACAATGGGAATGGGTTGCAATCACCTCCGTTTTCCTGTTCCTCTTCGTTTCCAGCTGGTATGCGGCGCTCAAATGGGCAAAGGCGGCTACCGCAACTGCGATTTTGGCAATGGGCGGCCCTATCACTACCGCGCTTAATTTCCTATTCTTGGGAAAGGCGCCCTTGATGATTGATGCCTTGGGTTTGTTATTGGTAGTTGCAGGCATTTCCATTTTGGTCGGCCTCCCACAAATGCGCTCCTCCGCCTCTTTCGCAGTCAATGAACTCAAGAAGCTGAGTGCATGGAAGGCGTAGAGCTCGCGGCGCGTTTTGGGAGCATCACCAACAA
>DATDZF010000084.1:0-3764 GCA_035288785.1 Candidatus Norongarragalinales archaeon | reverse complement strand
TTTACCGCTGAGGGCAAGGTTATTTCCCCGTAAAGGTTTTGCAGCGAGGCCGCCCATCCATCCCCCCAAACCTTCCAGTAGAATTCGCCAGCATCATCGTATGCCTTGACGCCGCCATGAATGGAATAGGTCAAAAGGAACGTCTTCCTCTCATTAATCGCATTATAGTACCAGGTATGCTTGTCCCCATCAGAAGATCCGGACCGTGCAACCTGCAGCTCCTTTTTGCCTATTGTCACATCGTAGGCGCGGAAATCGCCAATTTGCCACTCGCCCCTTGGAAAAACGCGGTATGCAAATGTGTAAGCTCCGCTGAACTGGAAGGAAATCTTCTCCTCCGCAAGCACAGTGCCATCCGGCAATATCTCATACCGAAGGTCGGCATTTGGCAGGTAGTAACTCTTGGCGTTGATGTCGGGAACAAAAACAAGCAGCAATATCAAAATCAGAAATTTACGCATAATTGAATGGAAATTAGCGCCTTAATAATTATTGGGATGCTGGTGCAGGGGGGTTCCTATCCGCTGTGCCCATAAAAATCGTGAAATCTCAAGGTCATTTCCCTATCCCAAATTCCCTGCGCACCTTTTCCATCTTCGGTCGGATGATGAGGGTGCAATAGGGCGAGTAGGGGTTTTTTTCGAAGAAACTCTCGTGCACCTCTTCTGCTGGGTAAAATTCCAAAAGCGGCTTTACTTCGGTCACGATTTTTCCGTCCAATTCCAGCTGTTTTTCGCTGATGAATTTATCCACGCCTTTCCTTTGGGTTTCGTTCGTGAAAAACACCGCCGACCTATATTGGGTTCCGATGTCGTTTCCCTGCCTATTGGGCTGTGTCGGGTCGTGCGAGGCGAAAAATATCCCCAGCAACCGTTCAAGTTTGACGATTTTAGGATTGAATTCTATTTTCACCACTTCCGCATGGCCTGTCCTTCCGGTGCTGACCTCCCCATAGGTCGGATTTTTTGTTTTCCCTCCTGCATAACCCGATGTAACTTTCGAAACTCCCTTCACCATCCGGTAAATCGCTTCAGTACACCAGAAGCATCCGCCGCCAAGGACAATCGTCTCCATTTTATTTATCACTAATAAGCGCTATATTTTAAGATTGGTGGAATTCTGAAGTGAAGGCCCCAAGTACCTAATTGCGTTTTCCTTCATTCCTTATATTTTTGGGAAGAATTTCATGGAAATAGAGTTGACGCAATGCCTCACATCCTTTTCGGTGAGGCGCTCTCCCGTGAATACGTGCCCAAGGTGCGCTCCGCATTTTGCGCACTGGATTTCAGTCCGCATGCCATCCCCATCCGGCAACCTTTTCACTGCGCCCTTCATCTCATCATCGAATGCGGGCCAGCCACAATGCGCATCGAACTTGTCCTCCGAGCGGTAAAGGGGTGAATTGCACCTCCTGCAAACATAGGTTCCATTTGCAAAAAAATCATCAAATTCCCCGGAAAATGGGGCTTCCGTCCCCTTGTTGGCGATTATTCGCTCCTCCTCCCTAGTGAGCTTATTTAGTTTCATGGCAAGAATTTCCTTATCCCGGTATATTTATTGTAGGTTTAAGCCCACTTGAGCTGTGCCGATGGTTGCTAAATGTCCTTGGCCCAGCCCCTCCCCAATCCGTGCTTTTCCCCGTTCCCCAATCTCTTATTAATATGTTCGCGCCAACCCATTCTCCATGGACCTTTTTCAGGCGATAATTTTAGGGATTATCCAGGGCTTCACCGCCTGGATACCGGTCAGCAGCAAGACGCAGGTGATAATTTTTGGTACCCTCCTCTACAAGCTCCCATTCCAGCAGCTGCTTTCGTTTGCGCTAATTGTGCATGTCGGTGACGTCCTTGCCTCATTATGGCTTTTCAGGAAGGAAATCAACTCGATTGTGAGAGTAAGGCCCGGCCTTAACGACCTAAGCAAATACGATTCGCTTGATGAGAACAAGAAGCTTGCCTATTTCCTTGCAATTTCCCTTTTTTTCAGCGCCCTGGTCGGCATACCAGTCTACCTTTTTTTGAGGCATAGCCTCAGCGAGCTTGCGGCAACCACCCTGCTTGCAGTCGCAGGCTGCCTGCTCATCCTAATGGGCGTCGTAATGTTCTTTTCAAAATACGATACCGGGAATGGTAAGGCGGGAGCAAGGGCTGCGATTATCGCGGGCATGGCCCAGGGCCTTGCGGTATTGCCCGGCATCAGCCGCAGCGGAATAACGGAATCCGCGCTGTTGCTGCAAAACATTGACCAGGAAAGGGCGGTGCGCCTGAGTTTCCTCATGGGGCTTCCCATGATTGCGGGCGCGATCGTGCTCTTCAATTTCACGGACGGCTATGGCTCGCTTGACCTGCCCGTTGCAATCGCGGGAATCTTCTCATCCACGATCACCGCCTACCTGACCATGTCGTTCATGATCCGTCTCGCCAAAACCATCAAGTTCCACTGGTTTGCCATTATTCTGGGGCTGATTGCCATAATTCCGTTCGTTTTGGCAACCTTTTTTGGAATTGGTGTTTGAGAAGGAAGCAATCCAATTGCTGCCTAAGAGACATTCCGGATTATTCCCTAGCTGGCCATTGCTATCCGATAGTTATTTTCCGCATTTAGCCCAACCTATATAATCCGTTTGCCGTAACTTTATGCATGAAACCCAGATTGCGAAGAGTCCTTGGGTTCTGGGACGCAGTCACAACGGGCATTGCGGCCATGGTTGGCGCAGGCATATTCGTTGTCAGCGGAATTGGCGCTGGGATTGCCGGGCCGGGAGTGATCTTAGCATTTTTACTTGCTGGAATTGTTGCACTTTTCAATGCGCTTTCAACTGCACAGCTCGCGGCGGCAATTCCCGCTGAAGGCGCAGCTTATGAATATGGCAGGCGGCTTATTTCCAAACGGATTGGATTCCTTGCCGGCTGGCTTTTTGTTTCCAGCAAGATCCTTGAATCCGCAGCCGTCGCACTTGCATTTGGTGCGTATGCCGCACTTTTCATTCCAGTTGAAGGAAGGATCATTGCCGCCCTTGCTGTCATGGGCATGGCCTGCCTGAATGTTGCAGGCATCCGGGCAACAACCGATGCCAGCAAGCTCATGGTTGGGATAAAGCTTGGCGCCTTGGCGCTTTTCGCATCCTTCGGTGCCGGTGCCGTTTCAAATTCCGCGAATTTCCGGCCATTCATGCCAACTGGAATCGGGGGCATCCTTGCGGCTTCTGCAATAGTCTTTTTCGCATATACCGGCTTTGCACGCATCGCAACTTTAGGCGAGGAAATAAGGCGCCCAAGGGAAATCATCCCTCGCGCAATCCTCGTGTCGCTTGCAATAACTGCCGCTACCTATGTAATAGTAACTGCGGTTGCGATAGGCCTTTTGGGTGCGGCGCAATTTTCAAAAAGCGCTTCTCCGATCGCTGATGCTGCCTCTGTTCTGGGGCTTCCGTGGCTCGTTGCGCTTGTTGTCCTTGGAGCGGCAGTTGCTACCCTGAGCGTGCTCCTTGCCGACCTGCTTGCAGCTTCAAGGACCGCGTTTGCAATGGCCCGGAATGGTGACCTTCCGGAATCCCTTTCAAGAATGAGGGTTTCAAACCCCGAAAATTCGGTTTTTGCGACCTCCGCGATCGTGATGGCGCTTACGCTTTTCGGATCCATAATCCAGGTTGCAGCCTTCACAAGCCTTACCATCCTGCTCTATTATGCAGTCACAAATGCGAGCGCGCTTAAGCTTCCGGCAAAAAAGCAGCTCTATCCTCGGATAATCCCGTATGCCGGCCT
>DATDZF010000083.1:0-13305 GCA_035288785.1 Candidatus Norongarragalinales archaeon | reverse complement strand
GTTGTTGGGGTGGTTACGGAGCAACGGTTCAATGGCTACACAATCGACCTCAATTCACCCTATGAGGGCCAGCTTTCCTCGAGGGAATCCCGCGAGCCGTTCCAAGTTGGCGATGTTGTTTCCACCCTCATCCAGGATGTTGACGAGGTCAACGAGCCAATGCTGGTCGAGCCCCGGAAGCTCTATGGCGGCAGGCTTATCGAAATCGAGCCCGTCAAGATCCCCCGCGTCATCGGCCGCAACTCGAGCATGGTCACCATGATTGAAAAATTCGCCAAAAGCAAGCTTTTCGTTGGGAAGAACGGGCGGATTTACATAAAGGAGGGGGATATCGCCCTTGCCGCAATGGCGATCCTGAAAATCTCCAAGGAAGCGCACACGCACGGCCTAACCGATAGGGTGCAGGCATTCCTCGAGGCCGAAAGCAAGCGTATTTGAGGACAAGGCGCATTGGGGTTTGTTGATTGCGGGAAAAAGATATGATTGTGCCGCCCTTACCTATCTGAAATTAAAAAAAATAAATAAAAATTAAGAAAACGTGATTTTATGGAAAAACCAGTATTGATCAAGAACGGAACGCGGCTGGATGGCCGGGGCATAGAGGATTTGCGGCCCCTTAGCATCAAGGCAGGCGTCCTGAAGAAGGCGGATGGCTCGGCAATGGTGGAATGGGGAAAGAACAAGGTGCTTGCAGCCGTCTACGGCCCAAGGGAAGTATTCCCAAAGCACCTGACAAATGTCACGCGCGCGCTTATCAACTGCAGGTATTCCATGGCCCCCTTTTCCTCGCTGGAAGAGCACGGGAGGAGCGGCCCAAACAGGCGGGCAATCGAGATCGGGAAGGTCATAAAGCACGTATTCGAGAATATTGTCCTTGTCAACCAATTCCCAAAAACACAAATAGACATTACCGTCGATATACTCCAAGCGGACGGCGGAACGCGCATCGCGGGCGTCACGGCTGCAGCAGTTGCGCTTGCGGATGCGGGCATACCTATGAAGGACCTAATTCAGGGTGTTTCCGTTGGGAAGGTGGATGGTGAAATGGTCGTGGATGTGGATAAGCTAGAAGACAACTTTGGCGAAAGCGACATCCCGATAGTGGTATCGCTGCGATCAAAGGAGATTTTGCTCTTCCAGCTGGATGGCATGCTGAAAAAGGGGGAGGTTGAAAATGCCATCGACCATGTTTTCCGCTCTGCGGAGAAAGTGAAGGCGCTGCAGGTGGCAGCGCTTAAGGAAAAATATATAGCTACTGAAGAAAACGGTGCATGAACATGATACTTGATGAAATAAAGGAGGAATATGTAAAGGACCTGCTCCGAGGCAACAAGCGGCCGGATGGCCGGGACCTTTTGCAATACCGTGAAATCCGGATTGAAAAGGGGCTTTTGAAGAATGCAGAGGGCAGCTGCCTTGCGCAAATCGGCGATACGAAAGTGCTTGCGGGAGTAAAGTTCGACATCCTTGAGCCCTACCGCGATAGGCCAACCGAAGGGGTGTTCCAGGTTACCGCGGAATTCATGACGGCGGCGCACCCCGCGTTCAATCCCGGCCCGCCAGATGAGCGCTCAATTGAGCTTGCACGGGTTGTGGACAGGGGCATCCGCTCCGCAGATGCCATTGATACAAAGAAGCTCTTCATCCAGGAAAAGAAGGCCTACGGCATTTTTGTCGACCTTTACATCATGGACCATTCGGGCAACCTTATTGATACCGCGGCACTTGCCGCCATGGGCGCGCTTACCGACTGCAAAATCCCCAAATATGAAAACGAGCAGCTCATCCGGACGGAGAACATAGGAAAGCTGCCGCTTGCCCGGAACGTTTCGGTTTGCAGCTTCGAGAAGATTTCGGGAAAGACGATACTTGATGCAACCGATGAAGAGGAAACGGCCTCAGATGGCAGGCTTTCGCTTGCCACGTGCGACGGCGATTTCATATGCGCGGCGCAGAAGTCGGGGCCGGCTGCATTCACAAAGGAGGAGTTCTCAACGCTCATGGATATTGCTATAGAAAAGGGCAGGGAGCTGCGGAAATACATGTGAGCCGGCTTACCGGCCCGATTCATGGAATGGGTGCATAGCATCCTTCCGCCTCTAATCAACATGCGGGGGATTCATTCATTATCAATGTGCCAAGGTGAAAGGTTATGGGATCTAGATACGGAGTCAAGATCAGGAAAAGGGAGCGCGAAGTCATACTTCAGCAAAAGACCCTCTATGAGTGCCCTACCTGCAAAAAGAAGAATATCAGGAGAAAGGGCTACGCCCTTTGGAAATGCGGCTCGTGCGGGTCTGAATTTGCAGGCGGCGCCTATTCGTTCGAAACATCTGTTGGCGTTTCCGCAAGGAAGACGCTCGAATCCTTAAAATCCAGGAAATAACCGGTGCTGACATGGAAGAATTCATCCTGCTCCAATGCAATTTCCCGGATTTGCAGATTGATGATGGCCTAAAAGGTGCAGCTGTTACCGATTCGGGAGTGCTTGCCCTGCTTGAAAAAACCTTTGAGGCAATCCGCAAGAAGACCTACGACTTTGCGCCAATTGACAAAAATGGGATCTCTAATTTGGCCGCCCAGCATGCCCCCAAAATGCGCACCATTCCGGATTTCATAACCCTCCTATCCGGCCTAAAGCCCGGCGGCCTCGAAGCCCAAATCCTCCCTTTCTGCAGGGACGATCGCAACCCCGAAAGGGTATCGGAAAAAAAACTCTCCCCAGTCACTGATATTGCCGTGGATTACTTCATTTGCTGCCTATATGAGAAACTCTTCCCGGTGAAGGTGAATTCTTCTGGAAAGCCACCCAAAAAGGAGTTCCGCTTTGCCTCCAACCTGAAAGGCTGGGTGGTCATAAGGAAAGTAAACCTGGAAGTTGCGGAAAAAAAGGAGGTGCTCGCCTGCCTGGTTCATACTCTCGAGAGCATGGAGCCCAAATTCGCCCAATACCGGGGAGGTACTGCGTTCTTTACAAGGCTCGATGCTCTTTTGGCAAAATACCCCTCGAGGAAATCCTTTGGGAAATTAATGCTGTTATTGCAGGAAGCAAGCAAGGAAGGACTCCTTTCCCAGACCGATTCATTCCTCAACAAGTACGCGCTTTACAAGCTCCTTGCCCAATTAGGATATTCTCCCTACCTTACCGGTGAACTTTTAGAGGGCATTTATCCGGAGCTAAAGATCCCAAAACCCAGGGGAAGGCTCAAAAAAGCGTGACCGCCGTAAACTTCGGATGCGCATTCCTATACGCCGCCGTTTTATTGCCCATCCGCGCGCTTTCCGAATCTGTTTACGCCCTGTAGAGCAATGCTTAAATACCGCCTATTCATAACGCTTTGAGGTGGTTTGCGATGGTCAAGGTTAACGTTGTCGGTGTCCCGCTAGACGAAGAAGTAGTGTTTATCGTGTCCTTATTGATCTTCCTCATGCTCACCGCCCAGTACTTCATCAATAGCGACTTTGAGCTGCAATACACCTCCGGAATAGGTGCATTCCTGTCGGCGCTCTCGATCTACGTGTTCTATAAGATGCACCTGATCGAGGAGAGGATGGCAATGCCGATGAGCGCATATGTGAGCGCGCCATCTGCCCCCGCAAGGTCCAGGCGCAAGTAAGGCAAATGCCAAGATTATGGATATAGCCCGGCGGAAGCTTGGCTCATAAGATATCATCGAGTGGGCAAAGCGGGAGCCGTATGCAAATGCCCCTGACGGTTGCCGGGGTCCTTGCTTCCATCCATTTTCCCCAAGCCCTAGGGCCTTTTCATCTCCAGCCGCAGCGGTTTTTAATTCCCCCCTCCCAATAATATTGTTTTTGGGGGCGTGGGCCAACCTGGTAAGCCCCTTTCTTTTCCCAGAAAAGAAATGCCCTTGGGTCCAAAGAAAAGGGCTTTTGTCTGCGTTGAATAGAAAGGGGGCCCAGCATGCTGACAGCTTTGGGAGCTGTTGATCTGAGAAGCCCTTTTTTCTTTCCCGGAAAGAAAAAGGCCCTTGGGTTCAAAAAGAAAGGGAATTTGCCCTGCGAATCCATCCCTGCTCGGAACTTCAAATCTCAGCGCCCCCATTTATTTTTATTGGGTTTGGGGAACGGGATCGCCGGTTAATGCCGCCATTTCCCTTCCTTCCCGAATGCCATTTGCACTATTTCGCCACCCTTATTAACCATCATTTTCAGATTCATACGCTGGTCACATGGACTTGGGGCAGGGCATCCGGAAGGCGCTATCGCGCATTACCGGCGCGCCCATACTGGACGAGAACGCCATACGGGAGCTGGTAAAGGAGCTGCAGCGCGTCCTTATCGGAAGCGACGTTAATGTGAAGCTGGTTTATGAGCTAACTAAGCGCATTGAGGAAAAGGCGCTGAAGGAAAAGAAGGCGCAGAACCTGAATCTCCGGGAGCACATCGTCCGCACAGTCTACGATGAGCTTGTTGCCATCCTTGGGGAAAAATACGAGCCCCAAATAAAAAAGCAAAAAATCCTCATGCTCGGGTTGTTTGGGTCGGGAAAAAGTACGAGCATAGCAAAACTCGCCAAATTCTACCAAAGCAAGGGTCTTAAGGTTTGTGCAATTGCCGGGGATGTCCATCGCCCTGCCGCAGTAGAGCAGCTAGAGCAGCTCTCGCAAACGGTGCATTGCGGCTTTTTTAGCGAAAAAGGGAAATCGGCGGAGGAGATCGCGCAGGATTCCCTGAGGCTCCAATCCCAATACGACGTCCTGATATTCGACACCGCAGGCAGGAGCGCCTTTGATGCCGAGCTTGCAGAAGAGCTAAGGAAAATAAATTCCGTTTTCCAGCCCGAAGAAAAATACCTGGTGGTATCCGCAGACCTTGGGCAAGTTGCCGGCAAGCAGGCATCCCAGTTCAATGAGGCCGTTGGAATAACTGGCGTCATTGTCACAAAGATGGATGGCTCTGGAAAAGGCGGCGGCGCCCTTTCCGCCGTGAAGGCGAGCAATTCGAAAGTGGCCTTCATTACCCTTGGGGAAAAACCGGACGCCCTGGAGGTATTTGATGCGAAAAAATTCGTGGCGCGCCTGGTGGGGTTCCCCGATTTGGATTCCCTCCTATCCAAAGTGCAGGAAATTTCCGACGAGGAGGCGATGCAAAAGATATTGCAGGAAGGGAAAATGGACTATGAGACCTTCCTTGCTCAGATGCGCTCCATGAAGAAGATGGGCCCAATGAAGCAGATCCTGCAAATGCTTGGCATGTACGACCTTCCCGAAGAGTTCGTCGGCCAATCCGAGGCCAACTTCAAGCGATTTGAGGCCGCGGTTTTGAGCATGACTGCAGCTGAACGCAAGCAGCCCGAGCTTATGAAAAACAAGATGCGCCAGGAGCGCGTTGCGAGGGGCGCTGGCCTCAAGCACGAGCACGTAAGGGAGCTTGTGACCATGTTCGAGAAGGTCCAGAAGATGATGAAGGGCATGAAGGGCAACCGCGGCCTCATGAAGCGCTTTTCCAACATGCTCCCGCCCGGGATGAAGATTTGAATGACCAACCCGGGAGATGCTATAGACTCCTTTAGATTCTAGGCATGCCCAGAAACCCGGTGTTTCTGGTGCACCCCCTTAGTTTGGTCGGATGCGTCAGAACCCCCAGAGGTTCTAAGAATGCCCAAACCCCCCTTGGCGAGAAATCTCATTGTTTGCAGAAAAGCCCAGGCGCCAGAATATTTGCAAATTCCCGGGCCCTGCCTTCAAATCCCGCCAGCAAGCCACGCCCCCAGCAGTAGGAGGGCTGCGAGAATGAATATGTTATCCTTCTTGATGGTCGTGAATGCCAGCATGTATGCAATAATCAGCGCCATCACGATGGCTATCATGCTTACCATATCTTTCACGTGCCAATCTAGAATTTTCGAATTTAAGTTTTGCCGTTCGGGAACGTGGCAGTGCCGATGACGAGGAGTTTACGCCTTCTCGCTTCCCTTGCGCTTTTCGTAATGCGCCCTTCGTTTGGGCTAAGTGGCATGTGCCCTTCCAATTCGAATGTTGCGCCGTGCTGGGAATACCTCTTGCCTACAGCTGCAACAATTCCCCGCTGCCTTTCCATTACCTCGTTTTTATTGCCTCCCTTTCCGCCGATCCTTATTGCCCGCTGGAACCGTATGACATTTGCGCCATTATCCGTTTCCCTGCCGACTACTTTGAAGCCCCTTTGCCCAATCCTCCTTGCAAACTCCTCGTGCATACGGTCCACCAAGGAAATTGAACGAAATCAGGCTTTTAATACTTGGGAGGCATACCCATGTTGCAACTTTAATGTGAGCTTATGGCTTTTGATTTCGTTGCCAACGAGAAAAAATGGCAGGATGAATGGGGGAAGGCAAGGCTCTTCGAGGCAGATCCGGATCCCTCAAGGCGCAAGTTCTTCATCACCTTCCCCTACCCCTATTTGAACGGATCGATGCACGTTGGCCACAGCTACTCATTCTTCCGGACTGATGT
The DNA here is from genome assembly GCA_035288785.1 of Candidatus Norongarragalinales archaeon. Taxonomy (GTDB): domain Archaea; phylum Micrarchaeota; class Micrarchaeia; order Norongarragalinales; family SBBD01; genus JACRGC01. Next base: position 6,847 of record DATDZF010000083.1, on the reverse strand, counting down.
CTTTGCCAGATTCAAGCGCATGCAGGGGTTCAACGTGCTCTTTCCGCAGGGCTTCCATGCAACTGGCGAACCGATCATGGGCACGGTGGAGCGGCTAAGGAATGGGGATGCCGCCCAAATTGAAAACTTCAGGAGGGCCGGTGCAACCGACATCAACATCGAATCCTTCAAGAAAGGGCCGGAGTTTGTTGCCAAGTTCTGGATGGCTGCCTGGATCCGCGACCTTAGGGCAGCTGGCGCCGCAATTGACTGGAGGAGGAGCTTCATCACAACGGACTTGACGCCGCAATACTCCCGGTTCATAGAATGGCAATACAATACGCTGAAAAAGAAGGGCTATGTCGTGCAAGGCACGCATCCGGTGATCTGGTGCCCCCACGACAACTCCCCAACCGGCGATCATGACCGCTATGTCGGCGAAGGCGAATCGCCCATCGAATACACGATTATAAAATTCGAGGCGGAATTCGATGGGGCAAAAATTATCCTTCCATGCGCGACACTCCGGCCCGAAACCCTTTACGGTGTCACCAATATCTGGCTAAGCCCGGAAGGGAAATATGTCAAGGCGGCCGTGGATGGCAAGATTTGGCTGCTGTCGCAGGAGGCCGCCAAAAAGATTTCGGACCAGCAGCACAAAGTGGAAATTCTTGGTGAAATCGATGCGAAGGGTTTTTTCGGGAAAAAATGCACCAATCCGCTTCTTTCCTCCCCCATTCCCATCCTGCCCGCAACTTTTGTCAAGCCGGAGCACTCTACCGGCGTTGTCATGGGCGTTCCAGGGCATGCACCTTACGATTACATTGCGCTTGAGGACCTGAGGAAGAACCGCAGGGAGGTGGAAAAATATTCCCTATCCCCTTCCGATCTCGAGGCGCTAAGGCCAATTTCCCTCATTTCCGTTCCGGGCTATGGCGATTTCCCTGCAATTGAGGAATGCCACAGGCTAGGGGTAGTATCGCAAAGCCAGATTACCGCCCTCGAGGAGGCGACCTCGAACGTGTATAAGCACGAGTTCCATAAAGGGAAGCTAAAGCCGGTTTACGGGGAGTTTTCCGGCCTTGCCGTTTCCGATTGCAAGGACAAAATCATCGCGAAATTCAACGCGCTTGGCATTTCATCCTCGATGTGGGAGTCGACTGGCGAAGTCGTTTGCAGATGCATGACCAAATGCCATGTCAAAATCCTGGAAAACCAGTGGTTCTTGAAATTTTCCGATCCTAACTGGAAATCGGCTGTGAAGGAGCATGTCAAGTCCATGGCGGTATACCCCGAGGAGGCGCGCCTCCAGATGGAAAACACAATAGACTGGCTGCAAAACAAGGCCTGCGCGCGCAAGGGCGGCCTTGGCACCAAGCTGCCCTGGGATAAGGAATGGAAGGTTGAAACCCTCTCGGATAGCACGATTTACATGGCCTATTACGCGCTCGCAAAAGCGATCAACGGAAATGGGATCCCAGCAGAGCAGCTGACCGATTCCGTATTCGACCACATATTCCTGGATGCGGGCGATTTGGATGGCGTTTCCAAAACATCCGGCCTTCCCTCCCAGACCATCTCAGATATGAAGCGAGAATTCGAGTATTTCTATCCGGTGGATTTGCGCAATTCCGGCAAGGATCTTTTGCAAAACCACCTGCTGTTTTTCTTATTCCACCATGCCGCGATTTTCAGGAATAAGCACATTCCCCTTGGCATTTCCGTCAACGGCTATGTTACCGTGGAAGGGGAAAAGATGAGCAAGAGCAAGGGGAATTTCCTCCCGGTTTTCCAGATGCTTCAAGAGCACGGCGCCGACCTGGTACGGCTGAACATTGTTGCGGCAGGCGAGAACCTTGACGATGCCGACTGGAGGGTTGAGGGTCTTAAAACCTTCCGCCGCAACCTCGAGTTCCTGCTGGAGGTCGCAGGCAAGCTTTCGGAAAATTCGCTGAATGGTGCCGAAATGGGGCGGGCAGAGTGCCTCCTCCAAAGCAGGATCGAATCCTTCGTGAAAATCGCTTCCGAAAACATGGAGCGCCTTTGCTTCAGGTCGGCCGTGCACCAAGCATTTTTCCAATCAACCGATGCCCTAAGGAAATATTTGGCTGCAAGGGAGGCAAAAAGCCATGCGGGCCTTGTGCGCCAAGCGCTTGAAAAGATTGTGCTCATGGCCTGCCCGTTCACGCCCCATTTTTCGGAGGAAATCTGGGCCCTTATGGGCGGAAAAGGTTTTTGCGCATCCGCAGCCTATCCCCTAAGCGATAGTTCGAAAATAAGCCGCATACTTGAGGAGGAGGAGAAATATTTGGAGAACGTGGACGCAGACATACGCCGGATATTGGGCCTAACTGGCACGAGGCCCGCATCCATCCGGCTATTTGTTGCGCAAGGATGGAAAAAGGCGCTTTTTGCGCTTTGCTTGCAGCGCGCAGAAAAGGAGGGCAAATTTAATTTGCCCGCCCTGATAAAGATGGCAATGGCTGATGAAAAATTCAGGCCATATGCCAAATCCATTCCGGGTTTCATTGCATTAATTGGCAAATCCGTCAATTATTACAAATCTGGCGACAGCCTGGAGCTTGACGAGTACGCACTGCTAACCGGAAACAAACTTTCCCTTGGAAAGCGCTTTGAATGCGCTGTTGAAGTGTTTCTGGCAGAGGAGGCAAAGGAGCATGATCCTGAAGGCAAGGCAGCCAAATCACTGCCCTTCAAGCCGGCAATTTTTGTGGTGAAAGAGTAAAGGCGGCAAAAGGTGCGGTTGCTCAGTAATGGCTATTGCAGTGTTGGTTGCAGTTGCCAAGTGAACTAATTGTCAATATGCTGCCGGTCGCTTAACCATTTACTTAGCCATAAATGCCCTTCTTGTAACCACTCTTCAATACATTTATTTAGGTACGCCAATCTTTGATTTCCGGAAAAATTACCCCTGGCCACTCATTTAAATACTCCTTTTGCATAATAATTCCGAGTTAATTTTATTTTTTTCCTTGGGAAATAAGTTTTCTTTTTTTAAATGCAGCTTAATTTTGCCTTTATTTTGTGAAATACGCCATATTTAAGCTGCTTTTTTCCAACAAGGGACTTTTTAACGTAAATGTGGAGAGTAGCAATGCGAGTGGCGATGCTTGGCTGGGAATTCCCCCCTTTCATTAGCGGAGGCCTTGGTGTCCATTGCTTCGAGCTGACAAAAGCGCTTGCAGAGCGCGGCGTGCATATAGATTTCTTCATGCCAAAATCCAATGCGCCCATCAAATCCCCGCACCCAAATGTGCGGATCATCCCGGTGGATTATTCTTCCTTCCAAGGCGAAATCGATTTTGCGGATGCGGAATTCGGCCCGTATTTCCGCTTCCTTGCCCTGAAGGGAACGGCCTTTGATGAAGCCGGTTCGGCCGAAGTGGATGAGAGCTACGGGCTCAATTTCTTCGAAGCCGTTGGCCGCTACAACTTCCTTGTTGCCAAGCTCGTCCAGCTGAAGAACAAGGCCGCCAAATATGACCTGATCCACTGCCATGATTGGATTACCATCAAAGCGGGCATCGATGCTTCTAGGAGGATTGCGCGGCCTCTCATAGCGACCATCCACAGCACCGAATACGACCGCACCGCCAACTTATCCCCATTCGAATGGATCCTTGCAATTGAAAGGGAAGGGATCCAAAAGGCAACGCACGTGGTTACTGTCAGCAATATGACAAAAGGCCAGCTGGTTAGCCGTTTTTTTGCAGATCCTGGCAAAATTTCCGTGATATACAACGGCATTAACCTCCTGAAATTCAAATCCGAAGTGAAAAAGGAGAAATTCGGAATTTCTGGCAAGGTAGTCTTGTTCCATGGCCGGCTCAGCATCCAAAAAGGGCCGGATTATTTCCTGAAAGCGGCACGGAAAGTGCTCGAAAAGGAGGATGATGTAAGGTTCATAATCTCCGGCAAGGGCGACATGCTCCCCCAGCTTGTGAACGAGGCAATCTCGCTTGGGATCATAGACAAGGTGATGTTCACGGGGTACATCGAGGACGAAAAATTGCCCTATCTTTATGCAATTGCCGATGCCTATGTGCTTCCTTCCATTTCGGAGCCCTTTGGCCTGACGGTCCTGGAGGCGATGGCAAATGGGGTTCCTGCAATAGTAAGCAAGAGCACAGGCGTTTCGGAGATCGTAAACCACTGCCTGCGCGTCGATTTCTGGGACGTCGATGAGATGGCAAACAAGATACTGGCGGTGCTGAGGTATGCCGAGCTAAAGGAGATGCTGGCTAACGGCGCAAAGGAGGAGGCAAAGCATTTCAGCTGGGGGAAGACCGCAAGCGAGACGCTTGAGGTGTATTCCAAAGTTTGCGGGAAATGATTTGGATGGTTTGTTTATTTGATTTGCATTATTGGTGCGATGGCAGGGAACGATCGTTGGGGGGTCGTAAATTCCATGCGAAAATCCCCCCTTATGGTAGGTTGCTATGAAAAATGAACGGCGCATAAAAAAAAGGGCTGCAAAAACGCCTTTGCTTGCAGGGTCCAGTGAGGTTGGCAAAGTGGTAAGGTATTCGAGGCTTAGGGGCTTCCTTAGGCCAACAAAGCAGAAATGCGCCTACCTGCTTTTGCTCGCGCTTTTTTTGGGCGCCGCATTCGCCTTTTCTTATGTGGGAGTGGAATACCAAAACGAGGCGGTTTACCTCGCTTCGTATTGGGCGCTCATGGCGCTAAGCTTCCCATCATTCCTCCTATTACAGGGCTATGGCACGGAATCCATCCCCCAGTTGGGGATGCCCTTTTACGTTTTCACCATTTTCATGCAATCCCTCTGGTTGTATATCATTTCGTGCTCAATGAGCCTTTTCCTTAGATGGGAAACCGGTGCAAAATAATATGACTTCAATTTGCCTGTACTTTCACATACACCAGCCGATCCGTCTGAACAAATTCTCCCTCTTCCACGAGGGCAGGGACCTTAGCAAGCTGTACTTCAATACGGGCCTTGACCAGCACTACTTCGAGAAGGCAAAAGCGAAATGCTACGATCCAACCAACCGCTTGCTGCTGCGGCTAGTCGAGGAAAATTACGGCCGGTTCAAGTTCAGCTTCTCTGTCACTGGCACCTATCTTGAGCAGGCGCAGAAAACCCCCGCTGGCCGCGAAGTGATCGAATCCCTCCAGCAGCTATCCTCGACTGGCAAGGTGGAATTCCTTGGCGAAACCTACTATCATTCCCTCGCGAGCCTATTCCCCACCATGGATGAGTTCGAATCCCAGGTAAGGCAGCACGATGGCTATATCCGCGACCTGTTCTCCCAAACCCCGAAAGTATTCAGGAATACGGAAGTAATTTACAGCAACCGCATCGCCTCCGAGGTCGAGAAAATGGGCTATAAGGGCATCCTTACCGAGGGCATCGAATGGGTTTTGGGATGGAGGTCCCCGAATTACGTCTACAGGAACAAGGACGGCAACCTCGGGGTGCTTATGCGCAACTATAAGCTAAGCGATGACATCGGCTATAGGTTTTCGGCAAGGTGGTGGCCGGAATGGCCCCTTACTGCCGACAAGTATGCATCATGGCTATCTGCGGCGCAGGGCCAGACCGTGAATATTTTCATGGATTACGAGACCTTTGGCGAGCACCACTGGCACGATACGGGGATTCTCCAGTTCCTTCGGCACCTTCCAGGAGAAGCGCTTAGGCATGAGGGGCTGTCGTTCAAAACATGTTCTGAAACCCTGGAATCCAATGCCCCTGTTGGCGAGATCGATGTGCCAAGCAACCTTTCCTGGGCGGACATGGAAAGGGACGTTTCGGCCTGGCTTGGCAATCAAATTCAGCAGGCGTGCTTTGGGCAGCTAGAGGCGCTTGGAGAAAAGGTGCGCCAAACACACGATCCGGAACTCCTCCATACCTACCGCCTCCTCCAGACTTCCGACCACCTGTATTATTTATGCACGAAAAGCTGGGCAGATGGCGATGTGCACAAGCACTTTTCCCCCTATAAGGAAAACACGCCCTATGACAATTTCATAAACTACATGAACATTCTTCAGCATTTCCGCAGGCAGGTCGATTTGAAGCTAAGGCAGCAGGAGGATGAGCGTATTGCTACCTTTGGGAGGGAAAGGATGCTTTACATCAAGCAGGTTTTTGAATCGCCAGCCGGGCGGGTTCCTGAACAGAATAGCGGCATTTTTGCAAACGCAATGGAGGGCTCCGATGCAATATGAATCCCTTCGCCGGCTGCGGAAGGGGGCTTGCCCTCGTATGCAGTTCGCGCGGGCTCCTCGCAATTGCTATTGAGGCACGGAGAATATTTTAAAAAAAGTGGTAAAATATGAAAAAAGTGCTGTTCCTGGTAACTGAGCTGCAAAAACCCGTCGGAGGCCTGCACCGGTATTCCATCGAGATGCTTGGGGCATGGAAGAAAGCATTCGAAAGCAAGCAAACCGAGTACGAGCCGCTTCCAATTTCGCTTCGGGACCCCGCGGTCCCGCTCTCGGACCTGCGCTTTTGCGCCGAGTATGGCGATTTCATGGAAAAACACCCGAAAATCCTGGTGTATGAAGGGATGCGGGGAGGCGTAAGGTGCTTTTTCCTCGAAAGCACACTATCCGACGATGAGAAAAACAGGCTGCACGGCGAGCTTTGGGTAAAATACCGGATCAAATCCGAAAAATCAAGCTTTTGGGATTATTACAAGGTATTGAACGCGTATTGGAAGGCGGTTCCGGAATTTGCCGAGTTCCTTTTAAAGCAGCGCAAGGAAAACATCGCATTGCTCGATGCGCAGGACTGGCTCGCGTTCCCCGCCGGCTTCCTTGCCCGGGAGAGAATCCGCCGCCCATTGAATTGCAGGTTCCATTCGGGGGAATTCGGCAGGAG
>DATDZF010000082.1:0-6543 GCA_035288785.1 Candidatus Norongarragalinales archaeon | reverse complement strand
AATGCCGCCCTCACAACGCAGATCAATGCCATGGTAAATTATTACCGGGAAAATTCGTACAATAAAACCGAGCTGAACTTCTCCATATTCGGCCCGTATGTGATTCCCCTCCTCCGCGATTGCCAAAATTACATAGGGATTCTGAATTCTATCATTGCGGTTGCCGATCCGGACATCTATTACCCTCTGTTCCCGCGCCTTATTCTTGATTTTCCCGATTCCTCCTGCGGCTATGGGGGCCTTGGCACTGTTGGCAAGACTTCCCTGACTACACTTGACGGCCCAGTCAGCTCCTCCGTATCCTGGCTTCCCTATGGCATGACCCTCTATTACGGGGGCCATGAGTTCGGGCACAACCTTGGCGTATACCATGCGAACAATTATTACTGCGGCCTGAACGTGAACCCCGGATCGCTGGATATCCCGCCCAATTGCTCTTCCTTCCAGTACGATGATCCTTATGAAATCATGGATGCAGGGAATTTCTTCAACAACCATTTCGGCGCATATTACAAGTCCCAGATCGGCTGGTTCAGCTCTGGGAATGTGGTTTCCCCAGCAAATGGCATCTATTATTTAGAGCCAGTCGAGTCGCTCACAACCGGGATCCAGGCGTTGCAAATTCCCTATGCAGGACGGGGCTACTCGTATTACCTCGAATACCGCCAGCCGATTGGCTTTGATTCCACGGGCTACCAAAAGCAGAACGGCACATTCATCCGGCTATCGGGTGTTTATTCCAATGGAGGGACGGCACACCTTATCGATGCGAATTATTCGACAACGCTTTCAGCATATGCAAGGAGCATGTTTAACGACGCATTCATGAAAATAGGCCAAAGCTACTTGGATTCATTCAACGGATTGCAGTTCACGGTTTTGGATGCATCACCAACCGGCGCTTACATTGAAATTTGGAATACTTCACTTCCAAGGCCAACCCCCCTTCCATCCCCCTCTCCCAGCCCAACCATTTCTCCTTCCCCAAGCGCCTCCCCGAGCGCAACTCCTTCACCCTCGCCAACAATTTCTGTTTCCCCCTCCCCATCCATAAGCCCAACTCCCACCGCTACCGTTTCCGCCTCGCCAACAGCAACTTCGACGCCCACCCCTTCACCTTCAGTTTCAATTACGGCCACACCAACAATTTCACCAAGCCCTTCCATAACCCCAACGCCAACTCCTACTCCCTCTCCGACCCCGACTCCTAGCCCTTCCCCCACTTCAACTCCTTCAGCAACACCAAGCGCCACTCCCACGGCTTCCCCAACTCCGACTCCGACATCCACCCCCACCCCTACTCCGAGCCCATCTCTTACTCCTACTCCCACGCTCACTCCATCCCCCTCGATAACTGCAACTCCTTCCCCGTCGACAACCGCGACCCCTTCAGTTAGCCCCTCCCCGACGATTTCAATTAGTCCTTCCCCTTCGGTTTCAATTTCCCCATCGCCCACAGTTTCGATAACGCCTTCTCCTGAAGCCTCCGCTAGCCCATCGGCCAATGCATCAATCACCCCGACCCCGGAAATATCCTCGACACCTACTCCCGCTCCGACTGCGCCGCCATCTAGCGGAGGATCCGGCGGTGGGGGCTTTTCCGGAGGAGGCTCATCCGGAGGCACCGCTCCAATTCCTGCAATAAAATCATCGCCTTCCCCTTCGCCATCGCCCACCCCTATCCCAAGGGCGCAATTCATCAAAATTCAGCAGGAGATAGATGAAATGCTTCCAGAGGTGCGGCAGGATAAGCCAACCTTCGATGAAATCACAAGGATGGTTTCGGACGCAGGCGCGCTTGAGCAGGAAGGCAAGAGCGTGAGCGCCTTCCTCCTCCTTTCAAAGGCGCGCGACCGCCTGCTTGAGACGGTCCAAACTTCAAGAACCACAAAGGCCGCTTTCTCCTGGCAGCTCGCGCTCATTTTCGTGAGCATGCTCCTTTCCGGAGTGGTGTATTATTGGCAGCACAACCACAAGCGCACGAAAGCGCTCCTTGCGGAGGCCGGCGAAACAAAGGTGCTGCACATGCGCTATGCGCAGGATCTGGCAGGGCAGCATCCTTCCGGACGCATCCGGCATCCGTTCAAGGAATAGGCAGCCAGACCAGGGGCACTTTGGTTCATTCCATAATCCAGAGGTAAAAAGGTAAGTTTATTAACTTATGGGTTTAGTTTTTATACCTTTATAAAGGTACAAAAGTGCCCAGCTTATTACCTACGTAAAGGGATAATATTAAAAAGCCCTTTGACCAAAGATATTGCTATGGAAGAAAATGAGCTATTGAAAATATTATATGCAGAGAATCCCTGGTGGGAGAATCGGAAAAACCAAACCCCGGAGGCCAAAAGGCGGGACTTTTTCGTTTTAAAAAAAGCTTTGGATGAAAGGATGATTTCCGCGATAATAGGCCCGAGGAGAGTTGGGAAAACGGTGCTGATGGATCAGCTCATACAAGACCTGTTGGATCGGGGCGTCCCTCCAAAGAACATACTCTACATGCAATTCGACGATCCTAAATTCGACAAAGAACAAGATAGCCTAATCGCGTCAGTTATGGACGCGTATTCAAAAAATATTCTGGAAAAAAGTTTCCACGATCTGAAGGAGAAGGTTTACGTCTTTTTTGATGAGATTCAAAAGATAAAAAAATGGAGCGATACGATCAAGGCGAGCTATTATGACCGGAACTACAAAATAAAATTCACCGTAAGCGGTTCCTCATCAACAGAATTGACAAAAGGCAGTTCCGAATCCCTGGTGGGAAGGATAATGCTCCACTATGTAATGCCGTTAAAATTCATTGATTATTTGCGTTTTAAGAGCAAGCGCGATCCCGAATGGCTCAATTCGATTAGTTTGGCAGTACGGGACGGCCTTATGGCCTCCCTAGCAAATAAGGACCCTAATTATTTTTGGCAGGAACTAAAAACTGCGAACACCAAGCTCGCTCCCGCTCAAAACGAGATCGAAATCCTGCTCTCTGAATATCTAGTAAAAGGAGGCTACATCGAACTTCTTTCAAAGGAAGATTACCCGGCATGCTCAAAATATCTGAGGGAAATGCTGCAATTGGTAATATACCGGGACATCGTTAAGGTTTTTGATGTTAGAAACCCGAGCGCCTTAGAAGATGTGCTACTTTATTTGGCAACCCATTCATCTGAAAGACTATCGAAGCAAAATCTGTCGCAGACAATGAAGCTAAAAATTGATACGCTGAGTGAATATCTGAACTATCTCAAGGATGTCTTTATCATTACTTCCTCCCGAATTTATGCGTCAAATAGGGCCAAGCAGCTTAGGAACCCGGAAAAAAACTATATAATGGATACCGGGCTTAGAAACGCCTTGAATGGCACTTACTCTAAGTTGGCGCTTTCAAATTCCACAGATGTAGGACTGATGGCCGATACGGTTGTGCATGACCATCTTAGGCGGCTTTCCTTTTTCCTAGGTTCGCAGAATGCCGAATGCTTTTATTGGAAAAACGGAACAGAAGTTGACCATGTTCTCGTGTATGCAAGGATGCCTTTTCCCGTTGAAGTGAAGTACCGGAACAAGATCAATAATGAAGATGAAAAAGGCATAAAATTATTCCTGAAAGAAAACGAAAAAAGCCATTTTGGAATCATCATAACCAAGAATAAATTAGAGTATAAAAATAACGTCTTTCTGATTCCTTTGTGGCTATTTTTATTGCTGTGCTGAATGGAATTCATCACTTGAGCATATTACTCAAGTGACAATTTAGGAATGATTATGCCCAAAGTCTCCCCCCAACAGAAACCAAGGTGATGGAGCAGATTCTGTGCCCCGCTGCTTAGGCGCAACGGCTCCGGCTTTTACCTCCCGAACACGCCGCGAAGAAAGTGATTTTTAGCCTCAAAACCCGAACGCCCTAAATATATGTGGGTGCTTTCAACTTCCCCTCTTCTGTCACCCGAACCCACCCCTGAAACCCTTTATAAACCTCCCCCGACCTCTTAATTCCATCTGGAAAAAGGTTTGGCGGTTTTTGATGCAGGAAAAAAATTCCTGTGCGTGCTTTGGAAAGCCAAACTTTCCTTACGCATTCCAAAAAGGCCGATCTGCCGAAAATGCTCCCTTCATGGGAACTTCTGGCGCCAAGGTGGTAGAAATGAGGGAAGAACTTGAGATAGCAGCGGAGCTTACGCAAGAGCCGGAGCCGAAATTCAAGAAGAAGGAAAAGAAGATCACCTCAATTGAGGACATTCCGGGCGTGGGGGGAACAATTGCCGCAAAACTTAGGGATGCGGGCTACGATTCACTGATGGCGCTTGCAGTTTCCATGCCAGTTGAACTGGCGGAAGTTGCCGGCATTGGCGAAGGCACCGCAATCAAGGCGATCAATGCGGCACGTGACGCCATGGACATGGGCTTTGAAACCGGCGACAAGGTGCTTGAGCGCAGGAAATTCATAGGCCGGATCACCACCGGCTCAAAAGAGCTTGACATTCTCATCGGCGGCGGCGTGGAAACCCAGGCCATTACCGAAGCATTCGGGAAATTCGGAAGCGGCAAATCCCAGCTCGCCTTCCAACTTTCCGTGAATACGCAGCTTCCAGTTGACCAGGGCGGGCTTGGCGGAGGCGTCCTTTTCATAGACTCCGAAAACACCTTCCGGCCCGAGAGGATCGCCCAAATTGCAGTTTCAAGAGGCCTCGACCCCGATGTAATCCTCAAAAACATCCACGTGGCGCGCTCGCAGAATTCCGACCACCAAATCCTTCTTGCAGACAAGGCGGGTGACCTGATCAAGGAAAACAACATCAAGCTGGTCATCGTGGATTCGCTTACCTCCTCGTTTCGGAGCGATTACGTGGGAAGGGGCATGCTGGCGGACAGGCAGCAAAAGCTAAACAAGCATTTGCACACGCTCCAAAAGCTTGCGGACATCTACAACCTTGCGATCTATGTAACCAACCAGGTGATGGATCGGCCGGACATATTGTTCGGCGATCCCACGGTTCCTGTCGGAGGCAACGTCCTTGCGCACCAGAGCACCTACCGGCTGTACTTCCGGAGGAGCAAGGAGGACCGGAGGGTCGCAAAGATCGTGGACAGCCCTAACATGCCAGATGGGGAGTGCGTGTTTCGGGTATCTGAAATTGGAATTTCGGATTGCGAGTAATAAAATCTGGGGGAGAGGCGATGCAAGCAGGAAAAAGCCTGCCATGGGTGTCGCCGCGTACTCCTAATTCGCGATTATTTTCTCTTATTGTGGTTGTGGGGGAGTGGGTGATTGGTATGGAAGGAAAGCAGGAGGTTTTGGGAGTCCCAGGAGAAGAAATTGAGGAGAAGCAAGAGCCGGTTTCGGATAATCCTTCCCCGAGGAGAAGGCCCAAGCGGAGTTTACGCCTGAATTTCGCCTATTCCCAAAGCGCAGTTGATGTGAGCATTTGGGATAGCATGGTAAGCAAGAATGGAAAATTGATGCCCTCAAGCATCTCGCTTCGGCTTCTTGATTCTAACCCTCAGGTCACTCGTAACGCCGTCTATTTCAAGGCTGCTGATGCGCTCAAGATAGCAAGCATCCTCCAGAATTTCGCGTTCTTCGCGATGGAAGAAGATTCAGGAAAAAGGATTGAGTTTGCAAGGGAGCGGAAAGCGATGCCGGCACAGGCATAGAAAGTCATTTTAATATCCCAAGAATAATTGCTCCCATGTCGCATTCATGGCTAAAGGCAGTTCCATCCTTTGCTTTACTATTGCTTTTTTTTGTCCCTATCTCAAATGCAGCCGCCACCAAGCAAAACGTCCTCGTCATCGCTGTGAATTTCCAGGATACGGACTACCCTTTCAACATGAGCAGCTATGAGCAGACCGGCAATAAGCTGGACGCCTTCTTCATGGAAAACTCCTTCAACAAGACCGGCTTCAACTTCAGCTTCTTTGGCCCCTACAAGCTGCCAATCAACCGCGATTGCAACGAGAATAATATCATTAACGAGCTTGTCAAGGTTTCCGATGCCGACATATACTTCCCATATTACAGCCATCTCGTGATCCTTTCCGGATACATTTGCGGCGGATTCGGCCTTGCTTTCGGGGCCCATACAATCAACAGCAATGACGGCTCAAAGCAGATGATGCTTGTGATTGAAGGCGGGGGCATGACATTCGGAACCGAGGCGCATGAGATCGGCCACAACCTCGGCCTTGCGCATGCAAACCTATTGAAGTGCGGCGATGGGGTCAATCCTGGCGACAGGCGGCATACGGATTGTGATTCCTTAGGCTATGCAGACCTTTATGACACCATGGGCGGCCCCTCGAGCGGGGGATTCCATTATGGCGCATTCAATAAGAAAAAATTGGGGTATTTTGCCCCCTCGAATATCGTTACGGCATCCGAGGGCTCCTTCTTCCTTGAGCCAATTGAGAAATTCACCTCCGGAATCCAGGCGATAATAGTTCCCTATAACACTACGAATTGCAACATCAAGCCCTGTTATTATCTCGAATACAGGCAGCCGATTGGATTTGATGCCCGCTCGATAGGTGGGCTGAATTTGAAGGTCA
>DATDZF010000081.1:0-2452 GCA_035288785.1 Candidatus Norongarragalinales archaeon | reverse complement strand
TTGCAGACTCAAAGATGGCCGATGAGGAACTCCGGCAACTGGGATCCACTACTAAAATAAGGCTCATCGAGCTCGCATTGGCCGCAAAGAAATACGTAAGGGAGGTAGTCATCCGGACAAAGGACGAGGGGGAGCAGGTTGTGGAATAGCGGTATTGGGAAAAAAGGACAAGGATAAGCAGCACAAAAATACATTTTTTAAAAGGAAACCTTATGGCCGAAAACGGGGACCTCAATAAGAAAGCATTGGAATACCACCGGAAACTTAGGGGGAAAATTTCCATCGAACCAAAAGAGAGGGTGAAGGATAAGCATGATTTAAGCCTGGCTTACACCCCGGGGGTAGCGCAGGCAAGTTTAGCCATAGCCAAAGACCGCAATCAAGTCTACAATTTGACCGGAAAATGGAACTCCGTTGCAATTGTCACGGATGGGACCGCAGTTCTGGGGCTTGGGGATATCGGCCCGGAAGCGGCGCTTCCCGTTATGGAAGGGAAAGCTGTTTTGTTCAAGGAGTTCGCGGGGATTGACGCTTATCCAATATGTTTAGGCACGAAATCGGTAGATGGGATTGTTGATTCGGTCGTCAATATATCCCCCACTTTTGGTGCAATCAATCTTGAGGACATTTCCGCCCCCAGGTGCTTTGAGATTGAGCGCAAGCTCAAGGAGCGATTGGATATACCAGTCATGCACGACGACCAGTGGGGGACGGCAGTTGTTGTGCTTGCAGCGTTGAGGAATTCATTGAAATTGGCCGGAAAGGAGCTGGATGGAATAAAAATCGTGATCAATGGCGCGGGATCGGCAGGAACCGCAATTGCGAAATTACTGATGGAAGCCGGAGTAAAAAACATAATTTTGTGCGATAAAAGCGGGATTGTGAGGAATGGCAGCTTTGGGGACGAATATCGAAATGAGTTGGCGGAAAAAGTCAACCCGGAAGCGGAATCCGGAACCCTGAAGGTTGCAATGAAGGGCGCGGATGTTTTTATCGGGGTATCTGCACCTAATATTGTATCGGGGGCGATGGTCGGTTCCATGGCGCCGCGCCCCATTGTCTTTGCAATGGCAAACCCGGTGCCGGAAATAATGCCGGAGGAGGCAAAAAAAGGGGGCGCTTTCATCGTCGGGACCGGCAGGAGCGATTTCCCAAACCAGATAAACAATGCGCTGGGATTTCCGGGAATATTCAGGGGGCTTCTGGATCGGAGGAAAAAGGAGATCAATATGAGGATGCTCATACGGGCTGCAAATGCCCTCGCGGAGGTAATACCAGGCAATATGCTGAAACCCGAGCGCATTATCCCATCGCCATTCGATAAAGGGGTAGTGAAAGCTGTTTCAGGATCAATGCGGGAGTGAATAATGCAAAAGGAACACCTAAGTGAAATCAGGAGATTGAAACGGGAGTTCCATCACCTTGAAAATGGCGTAACCGCCGCGAATCCGGAAGGTTATGACCTCGAAACCAAAGGTAGCGCAGGAACAATCTCCTTTGAAAGGCAAATGAGGACGGCCCATCCCTTGCTCCTTGGCCATACCGTCGACAGGGAGGTTCCTGCAATTGAAATCAGCAGCTCGGACATTGGGCAGGTCCGCGGCAGGTCGGCTCCCCACGCGCCCGGATTGGTAAGGCACTTTAACAGGATAAAATACATCACGGGAAAGGATTTTCCGCATGCAATGGCCGGGCTGGTGGTATTATTGCATGCAAACCCCAGCATCGATCACGTCGAAACTGTATTGGAAAGAATCCAGGATGAAGCGGCAAAGATTATTGGAGTGGCCCCGAAAAAGGGGTTGACTAGCCCAATGCTGCTGCAAAGGGTGTACCGGATGGACGCACTGCGCAGCCTTGTCATGCTGATGGCTTATAGGCGGGGAAGGGTCCCGAAGGAAAAAGTAAAGGAAACGGGCGTTAGGAGTGTTGGAATCACTTATAACCTTCGCACAATTGATGAGGACAAAGTAGGTGGTGACACCTAAGGTTTTGGCCGCGGAAATCCCTGGGACAGGTACAAATTAGCTATACATCCAAAATGTCCGGCGGCCTGCGCTTGTGCTCGCTTTGCTCGTGGAGCTCCCTTACGCGGGCCACTTTTTTCTCAATGTAAAATCGGGCGACCTCCTCCCAGGCCATTTCCAAGTCGAAATGGGCGACTAGTATCCGGTCGATTTCGGCATAGGGGACCCCGATTTCCTTCTCATCCGTCTGGCCTTCCCATAGGCCTGCACTTGGGACCTTGTCAATAATGTGCTGCGGAAGCTTTGAGAGCCTGGCCATCTCCCACACCTGCGACTTGTAAAGGCTGCCAATAGGGAGAAGATCGGTTGCGCCATCGCCGTGCTTTGTAAAATAGCCAAGCAAAAGCTCGGTGCGGTTGCCCGTTCCAAGCACTAGCCCTTCATTCGTATGCGCGAAATCATAAAGTGCAACCATTCGCGTGCGC
>DATDZF010000080.1:0-4679 GCA_035288785.1 Candidatus Norongarragalinales archaeon | reverse complement strand
CCTGGAAGCTTATCTCAAAACCCCCGCAAAAATATTCTATAAGCGGGAGGATCTCAATCCGTGCCGATCGCACAAGCCAAACACTGCAATTGCCCAGGCATATTACTCCATGAAGGAAGGGGTCGGGGCGCTTGCAACGGAAACCGGAGCCGGCCAATGGGGGACCGCTTTAAGTTATGCCGCCCGGCTATTCGACCTACAATGCGAGGTTTTCATGGTAAGGGTCTCCCATGACCAAAAGCCCGGCAGGAGGACGCTTATGAACCTTTATGGTGCGCAGGTGAACCCTTCGCCCAGCAATAAAACCGCTGTGGGGCGGAAATTCCTCGCCGAAAATCCAAACCATCCCGGCAGCCTTGGAATTGCCATTTCCGAAGCCTTGGAGACCGCCGCCTCATCTGAAAACACCAAGTATTCCCTTGGAAGCGTGCTAAACCATGTGCTCATGCACCAAACTGTGATCGGCCAGGAATTGTTGCTTCAGCTGGAACTGGCCAATGCCACCCCCGATGTGATGATCGGGTGCGTCGGAGGCGGCAGCAACTTTGGGGGCTTCTCCTTCCCCTTGCTGGAACGGAAATTGAAAGGGAAAATTGACGCCCGCTTCATTGCCGTTGAGCCAAGCGCAGCACCTTCAATTACGAAGGGGAAATACGAATATGATTTCGGGGATGCGGCTGGCATGACGCCCCTGCTGAAGATGTACTCGCTTGGCCATGCATTCATCCCCTCCCCCATCCATGCGGGCGGGCTTCGTTACCATGGCATGGCTCCCCTGATTTCCTTGGTTGCAAATCAAGGGTTGGTTGAGGCCAGGGCTGTTTCGCAAAGGGAGGTGTTCGATGCCGCCTTGCTGTTCATCCGAACCGAAGGGATTGTTCCCGCGCCCGAATCAAGCCATGCGATAAGGGTCGCAATTGATGAGGCACTGCGCTGCAAAAAGGAGAACTCCCCCGAAACAATCGTGTTCAACCTATCGGGGCACGGCCTTCTCGACCTGACCGGTTACGAGCAATACCTGCAGGGGAATTTGCGCTAAGGGTGATGGTTCAAATGCAACGACGCTATTTAGGAGGGAAAATTCCCGGGCCAGTGGTGCTGCTAAGGATCGCCAACCTTAAGCCTCACGAAATGACGCAGGCAGGCCGCCTAAAAAAGCTCAAAACCCGCATGCGAAATGCGGGCATTATAAGAAGGCCGATTTTGGTTGATGCAAAAACCATGGTTGTCCTGGATGGCCATCATCGGTTAGAGTCACTGCGGGCGCTTGGTTGCAGGTTCATCCCTGGCCGGCTGATCGATTATATGGCTGGAAACATCAGCGTTAAAAGCAGGCGGAAGGGGCTCTTGGTAGCCAAGGAATATGTCCTGAATGCGGGTTTGACCGGCGAACTATTCCCTCCCCGCAGCTCCAGGCACAATTATCCAAAATCCCCGCTGGCAAATGTGCCCCTGGACTTCCTTATATGATGGCGAGCGTGGTTTGCACGCCGCCAGGAACAACCGCCTTTCGGGACGGATGCGTCTGCTCAACAACTATGTTTGTGGATATTTTGGATATTCCCGTGATCGGAGTAATCTTTTCCTGGATGAATTTTGCCATCTCCTCGGCATCCTTCTTCCAAACCTCAAAAATGATGGTGTGTTCGCCGGTGCAGGTTGAAAGGGAGTGTATGTCGTCGATTTTTGCAAGCTCCTCGAGCACGCTTAGGAACTTCAACGGCTCAAGGCCAAGCCCAACATACGCGACCGCATTATAGCCTAATTTTTTAGGGTCAACAAGCGCCGTATACTGGTAGATGGTGTGGTCTGCTTCAAGCTTTGCGAGCCTGTTTCGGATTGTGCCATCGCTTACTCCAAGTTCTCTAGCAAGCGCCTGGTGCTTTGCCCTTCCATTTGCTTGCAGGAGCTTTAACAGCTTGACATCGAGATCGTCCATTGGCACCACCAAAAAAAGAAGTGAGCCGGGCGCATTTTTGCCCGGCTAACTGGCTTATTCGAGGTCGACGTACACATCGTATGAGCTGTATGTGCTCGTCTTTGGCACGATCACCTGGAAGGCGGTTGTGCCAAGTCCATTGGTGGAAACAACTGTCCGGATGTCCCCGCAAATGAGGTAATTCGGGGTTGCTCCCGAATCCCGCGCGATTGCTACCATGTAGTTGTCGGTTGTGTTAAGGTGATCCATTGAGGCAACTCCGCAGACGGTGCCGTTATTGACAAAGTGGTTGCCCGTGATGTAATACCCGGTCAGGGAGAAGTTGCCGTCGGTTTGGGTGTTGTTTAATGCGGGCACAATAGCTCCTGAAAGCGATGCCCCTGCCTTCACAAAATAAATTTTACCCGAGGTCACCGGCTGTGCATAGAGCTGCGGTGCACCAACGGTTGTATTGATTTTGACAGTTGAATTGATGACTCCGAAGAACCCGACGTATTGCTGCATCCTGGCACTCACGTTAAGGAGTGTGGAAGTCCCGTTTTCAGATGGGGCAGCAACGCCTGTATTGTCGGTTAGGAAAATCGCCGACGCTGCCATTTTTGCAAGAAACACAATAGCCACTAGGCCTAGCACTAACTGGTATCCTCTTCTCATCTGCATCACGCTCTGTTTTTTGGTGGGTACGAAAACCGCAATAAAACTGCGAATTATGCGGCAAAAATAACAAAATTAAAAAAGAAAGCCGACTATTTAAAGCTTTCGGTGGTTTTATCGCGTTTACTGCAATAAAATTCAGGATTCCGCACCTTAAACTGGCCGGTGGTTACTGTTTGGATATATCTGAGTATTAGTTTGATAATATGCTGATGGGGGGCGAGCCGTTGAATAATTTATTGTGCTGCGGGCAATTTGGAGGGGGAGCGTGCAGTTTGCACAAGGGGGAGGTACCTCCCCCGACGCAAACATTGATTCGCAAAAGTAATTAGAAGGGGTAGGGCGACCCGGTAGGGGGAACTTAGTTCCCCCTTGGGGTCATGGGGATGCCGAGATTTGAACTCGGATCAACAGCTTTTCCTGCCCGCCTCCCGTTTCGGAAGGCAGGTCCCGAAGCTGCCAGCATTCTGAATTTCTTTTTCTCCCTAGGTCTTTTTCTTTCGGAAAGAAAAAGAGGCTACCAGGTTGGCCCACATCCCCAACTGGATTCCATTATTGGGCCGCTTCAAGGATAAAAAGGCTTTTGACTTAATATTGGTTGGGGTTTTATCGCTTCCTGCGCCATTTCTTTGCACCGGGATGAATATGGAATTGAAGTTCGTGATTGACCGCATTATGGAGAAATCGGAGCTTTCCGAGGAGGAGGTCCTCCACAACATCCGGATGAAGAAGGCCGAATTCCAGGAGCTGATCGACGAACCCGCTGCTGCAAAATTGATAGCAAAGGAGCTCGGGGTCCAAATCGAGGAGGAGGAGAATGGCTTTCTTTCCCTATCGGATGTGCAATCCGGAAGGCAAGCAGAAGCAAACGTGGTAGTCCGGGTCATGAACATCTTTTCGCCTAAAAGTTTTGAGACCGAGCGCAAGAAAGGAAAAGTTTGCAACATGGAGGTTGCCGACAATTCTGCAAGGGCTGTGCTCGTCCTTTGGGATGAGGATGTTGCATGGATGGAAAAAAACGCCTTGGAGCGTGATGATGTCCTCGTGCTCAAGGGGGTGCAGGTAAAGAGTTACAACCCCCTGGAAATCCATTCGTCCCTTCTTACGGAAATTATATTGCTGAAGCCTTCCGAGTTCATCGGGAGCAAATATTACAAGCCGCTGCCGCAGCAGCCATCCAAAACCGTGCTGGGCAAGGATTTGCGCGAGGGTGAAACTGTTGACCTTTTCGGCCGCGTCCTGGGAATTTCCGAAATGAGGGAATTCAGAAGGGAAAGCCGCATTGGAAAGGTGCTCAACATTCTCATAGCCGATGCTTCCGGCATGCAGGTTCCGGTTGTGCTTTGGGATTACCAAGCCGAAAGGGCATCAAGGGCGCTAAATCCGGGCATGGCCGTGAAAATAGAAAATGCGCTTGTGAAGAAATCCATGGCCGGCTTGGAACTGGGCCTCAATTGGTCATCCAATCTGGTGGTGGAGCCAAGGGCGCATAATTTGCGAAGGGAAGAGGAGCTTTTGAGTGAATCCCTCCCGACAGTGCGCATCCTTGACTTGAAGGCCGGCCAGAGGGGGATTGTGAAGGCGACCCTCTCAAAAATCATAAAGGCGGAAATTGTCGAGGCAGGCTCAAAGCCCGCACAAAAATTCAAGGATTTTGCCACAGGTAGAAATGCGGGAATTGTGGCGTCACACGAAGCAGCACAATCAGGAGGCGACCCCAAAAATTTATCCGTCCAGGCAGAGCTTCGCGATGAGATCAATGTGCTGGTGAATTTTTCGGGAAGGCAGGCACTCGAAATATTGCAGCTCCGAAGCATACCTGCCCTGCCGCTCGACCTCATGCTGAAATTGAAGGAAGAGTATATAAAAGGAAAACGCGTAAGTCTGGTTGCAAGGAAGGAAAAGGACAAGACGGGCAGGGTCGCGAAATTTTACTGCGAGCACATTTTGCATTTCACCTGATTTCCCAATGCTATGGTGGCTGAAAATGGCGGATGTTTCAAAGCGCGAAGAACTCATATTGAGGGCAAAATCGAAGGTGAGGGCGCAGCTTACGCGAAAGGACCTCTTGCTAATCCAGGCCGTC